>CAZMXY010000202.1:0-6371 GCA_964570345.1 uncultured Rhodothermales bacterium
GCGCTCCGTCGAAATACGCCTGCGCCGTCGCCCAGACTTGCCGGCCAACGCGGCTCCCCAGGATCAGGCCCTGTACGTTGCCCTCGCGGAAATGAATGCCGCCGTATAGGCGCGAGATGCCGGCCTCCTCGGCGGCGGCCGTAAACGTGTCCCAGCAGAGCGTTACCTCCGAAGCGGGCGCCATGCCGGGTTCGACTCTCGACCAGCCGGCGGGGAACGTCTCGCAATCCCCATACTCGTCGCTGCCCGTGAAAAGCCGGATGACGGTCGCCGCCGCCATGCTGAAGGTGCTGTGGCCGGAGACGTACTCCGAAAAAGGCGGCGTCCTGAAGGTGGACACCTGATACGGAACCCACTCCTCGCCTCGGATCACCTGCGTTCCCCGGCCCGGACCGGCCCACGCGCGTATTCGCTTGCCCTGTTTGAGGTACCGCACCGCCGTGATCGGTCGGACGTAGTCGTAGCGGATCTTCGCGGTCCAGGCGGCGATGCTCGCGTCGAAGACGGCGTTGGCGACGAGGAAGAACAGCTTCACGTCGTCGTCGAGCGTGTGACCGTCGCGCCTGGAGACGTACTGGGCGATCGTGCACCAGTGGCCTGGCGGGAACTCGGACGACGGCCCGTCGGCCCAGTATTCGGCGATGACCTTGTGGCGGTCCGTCAGCTTCGCCTGGATGTTGATGACCTCCTGCACCTGACGCCGGAATTCGCCCGACTGCAGTCCGGAGGGAGGAGGCGGCAGGAATTGATCGGCGGACGTCAGAGCAAAAGGCGTGACATATTCCCAATGGGGGATGATCCACTCCTGGACCACTTTTCTGCCCTCCACGTCGTGGATGAGCGGCTGCCACCGCGTGGGATCGACGAGGTCACCCACGCCGGGCAGGCTCGGATCGAGGGGCGGATTGACGGGCGCGTAGCCGGTATAGTCGGCATAGCCGCCGAGCTGGTTGGCGCCGTCGCCGTGCCGAAACTCGAGGAGCGCGTCCGCGGCCGCGTTCCCCACGCCGGCCGGCTTGGCGGCGTCCGTCGTCGTGTTGGCCGGGTCGTATCCGAGCGTTTCCATCAGCTGGTCGAAGGCCGGCTTCCGGCCGGGAAACAGATCGACGAGGACGCGATAGGCCGCGTAGCTGATGGCCTCCTGTTTATTGGCGAGGGTGTGCTCGTCGGGAGGGCGGCGAAGCGCGAGTCGCGTACCCACCGCCTGCCTGTCGTAGGCCGCCCAGGCGTCGTAGATGGCGGTGTGCACGAGCGCCAGGCTACGGCCGGTCATGGGCGGGCCGTGCCGGGACTCGCGGATTGCGTCAAGGCAGGCCTCACCCCAGACGAGGACCAGATTGTCGAGGTCGACCGCGCGGATCGCGCGCGGATTCCGGTCCGCCCGAATAGCGAGCGCGTCCTCGGCGGCGCTTCGCGCCAGCTCGGGCGATACGGGGTGATCGCATCCCGCGATCGTCATGAGGAGCACCAGGATCAGGGCGCCCCGCCAGGCGCCCCGGTTCCGATGCCGATCGTATGCATCCATGGTACTATGCGCAAGGATCTACAGAGAAGGACCATATTCGAAGACGCAACGAGAAGCACGTACGTCACGCGGCCACAGGCCGTGAACGGTTCGCGGCGACCACTTCTACATGAAGACGGCTACCTGCACGTTTCTGCACATCCCCTCATTCGGCTCACCCGGCAGGCACCCCGCATTGAACGTCGCGGCCTGGTCGTGCACCATTCCCTGAATCTTCGGCCCGTGGGTGCGAATGACGAAGTGGATCTCCGCCGTCAGGGGATTGTCCAGTGAGCCGTCGCCCTCGAGGATGTCGATCGTCGGGTCGCCGGGCTTGACGTGGCCAGCCAGCGTGGCCTTGCCGGTGCCGCCGACGACGCTGCCCGCTACAGAACCGAAGACGGTGGCATCGGCGGCCGGATTGGCGAAATCATCCATGCCGCACCCGTCGACGCATTTGTCCGGATGCTCAAAGGCCACCAGCCAGACGCTGTATACATGGCCCGGCTCGAGCCCGGCCGTCTTGAGATTCAGTCGGACACCATTCCGGTTTCGGACCAGCGTCGCGGACGCGCCGTCGACGGGGGTACTCGTCCCAAACCACACGAACGCGTCGGCCGAACTGCCCATCGCTTTACCCGCGATCACGTCGTCGTCGGCTTCACTCGCGACACCCGCCGCCGTAGGCAGCGTGTCCTCGCGGCAGGCGCCGACGAGCACTGCAAGGCCAATCAGGATGATCGAAGGGGAGTACGTGCAAATTCTAAGTATCATGGCATGCCTCGTAGGATGAAGTGAACGGGGACTCTCGTATCTTCCTTTACAACAAATCCGTCGAGATTGGACCACGTGCTATCGAAGAGAATGGGATGGGAGACGTCGTTGGGACCATGGAGCGATGGAGTGTCACAACGGGCGGTACCACCGGACGTCTGCCCTGATATCGGCATGCAAGAGGAGATCCAGCATACGGTCACTCGACTTCTGAATGAGCTTCAGGGCGGAAATGAAGCGGCCTTCGATGAGCTTTTCGCCGTCGTATATGATGAGCTTCGCAGCCAAGCGCATCGACAGCGACAGAGCTGGCAGGGCGATTTTACGCTCAACACGACCGCGCTCGTACACGAGGCGTACCTGAAGCTGGTCGGAAACGGTAACGCCGGCTGGGAGTCGCGCGCACACTTTCTGGCCACGGCGGCGAAGGCCATGCGCCAGATCCTCCTAAATTACGCAAAGAACCGCCGGCGGCAGAAACGCGGTGGAGACCGGCACCGGATTTCTCTCGACGATCTGAAAGCCGGTGAGGAGCTGGTCCTCTCCGAAGATGGGGCCGAGGTGCTCGTCATCCTGGACGAAGCCCTGGATCGGCTCGAGGCAATCAGCCCGCGGCAGGGACGGATCGTCGAATGCCGATTTTTCGGTGGGCTGACGATCCAGGAGACGGCTGCCGCACTGGACGTATCACCGATGACGGTGAAACGCTCCTGGACGGTGGCGCAGCTCTGGCTCTTTCGCGAAATTCAGCGGGAAATCGGCGTGCGGGGCCCTGACGCGGACACCTGAATCCCGACTACGAAGCGGGTCTTAGAGGTAGAATCATGAACGGTGCCGCGTGGAGCCGATTGGAGGAGCTGCTCGATCAGGTCGTCGAGCTGGGCCCTTTGGAGCGAAGTGAGCTTCTGGATCGCATGTGCGCGGATGACGACGAGCTGCGGGCCGAGATCGAGTCGCTCCTCTCCGTCGAGAAGGACGCCACGGAATTCTTCGAATCCCTGGGGGCTGCGGTTTTTCCGGGGCGGACTCGTTCTGATTCTCCCGTGGCGGGGGTCTTCCCGGTCCACACGCGTTCTGATTCTCCCGTGGAATCAGAGCCGGCCGCGGGCGACGTCATTTCTCATTACGAAATCCTGGAGCGACTCGGCGGGGGAATGGGCGTCGTCTACAGGGCGCGCGACCGCCGGCTGGACCGCACGGTGGTGCTCAAGCTGCTTCCCTCGCATCTCGGCGCAGATCCGGAGGCGAGGAGCCGGCTCTTCCGGGAGGCGCGAGCCGTCTCCGCGCTGAACCACGCCCATCTCTGCACGCTGCACGAGATCGGAGAGACGGCGGAGGGGCAGCTGTATCTCGTAATGCCGTTCTATCGGGGGAAGACGCTGAAGGCGAAAATCGTGCGAGGACCGCTGCCGCTCGACGAGGCGGTGACCCTGGCCGAACAGCTGGCGGAGGGCCTCTCGGCCGCGCACGAGGAGGGCATCGTTCATCGGGACATCAAGCCGGCGAACATCCTCGTTTCTCCCGGCGTGGGCGAAGGGATGCCGGGCGGCGTAAAGCTGCTGGATTTCGGGATCGCCAAGGTCCCGTGGGATGATCTCACGCGCACCGGAGTGACGCTGGGGACGGTCGCCTACATGAGTCCCGAGCAGGTGCGGGGCGAACCCGTCGACGGCCGGACGGACCTCTGGTCCCTGGGCGTCGTCCTCTACGAAATGCTGACGGCCGTGAAGCCGTTTGGCGGCGATCGGCCCGAAGTCATGCTCCATGCGATTCTCGGGAGCGACCCGAAGCCGCTGCGCTCTTTGCGGCTGGACGTACCGGAGCATCTCGAGAAGATCGTTCAGAGGCTCTTACGGAAGGATGCGAACGAGCGGTATCAGAGCGCGCTCGAGCTCTGGACGGAACTGCGTGAACTCAGGAAGATGGATGCCTCGCCGAGCCCACGCCGCGGCCTTCAAGCGCGGCGGAGTGACGGTGCGCTGATCCGTCGCCTGGGCCCTCGAGCTCGCCCTCCGGGCACCGCACCGATCCCGAGCGTCGGTCCTCAAGCTCGCCGGAGGCTCCCATTCCTGATCGCCGCCGCCGGGCTTGTCGTGCTTGCGTGCGGGCTCGGCTTATTCCTCCTTCGGGGCGGCCCGCAAGCGAACCTGGCCGGCGCCTTACCGGCAGAGACCCGGTCGACGCTGCTGATCCTGCCCTTCGAAAACGTCGGCCCGCCGGATCTCGCCTACTTTGCTGCGGGAATGACCGAGGAGATTACGAGCCGTCTCGCCTCGGTCAATGCACTCGGGGTAATCTCGGGGCGCAGCGCTCGTCTATACGGAGGCGAAGCCAAGACGCTCCGGCAGCTGGGCACCGAGCTGAGTGTCGAGTTCGTCCTCGAAGGAACCGTCCGTTGGGCCGGTGCGGCTCGGGACTCGGCCCGCGTTCGGATCACCTCCTATCTCTCGAGGTCATCCGACGAGATGACGGTCTGGTCGCATACGTACGAACGCGAGATGGCCGACGTCTTCGAAATTCAGGCGGAGATCGCGGAGGCGGTGGTCGAGCAGCTGGGGCTGCGAATCGACGGGCGCCGGCAACCTGACGATCGGCCGACCGAGAGTCTCGAAGCCTACCACGCCTATTTGCGCGGCCAGTATTATACGAGGCGACGTCTGGACCTGTATTCGGCGGACAACTGGCTCCGAGCCATCGCGCATCTTGAACACGCAGTCACGCTCGACCCTGCATTCTACCAGGCGTATGCCGCACTGACGTGGGCTCATTCTGTAATGGTCAATCACGGCTACGATCCATCAGACGAACGACGACGTATGGCGCGCGCGGCGCTGGACCGGGCCATCCGGCTGGCGCCGGAGGCACCCGAGGTATGGCTTGCCCGGGGCGATTACCACTACTTCGTGAACTTGGAATACGGGGAGGCGCTCTCCGCATACGACCGGGCCGCGGGAGGCATGCCGGCCGGCCGAGAACTCCTTACCAACAGAGCATTCGTGCTCCGCCGCCAGGCCCGCTGGGACGAAGCAGTCGAGTCCTTCGAGCAAGCTCTCCGCGTGGAACCCCGAGACGCTCGTGCATTGCAGAATCTGGCGGAGGCCTACTTTTTCGTTCGCCGCTTTCCGGAGGCGCTGGAGCTGCTGGAAATGGTCATCTCGCTGGTTCCCGATGAGCATACGGCTCACCGGCTCATGGCCCACGTCTATTGGAACGGGACGGGCGATCTGGCGTCGGCGCGGACCGTCCTGGAGTCGATACCGGGCACGCTCAGCGCGCTGCCGGACGTGCGCGCGGCCTGGTACTACCAGGAGCTCCTGGAGGGAAACTATGCCGAGGCGCTGCGCCATCTCGCAGCCGTGGACACGGTCTGGCCCGGCCTTTTGGCGCCACCCAAGCCGCTGCTCGAAGCTTTCGCCTACGATCTGATGGGCGATTCGGTCCGAGCGCGCGAGGCGTATGACGAGACCCGAAAGCTGATCGAACGGGAGCTGAAGGGACATCCGAAAGATGAGTTCCGATACCCCAGGCTTCGCAGCGTGTTGGGCCTCGCGTATGCGGGGCTCGGGCGCCGCGTCGAGGCGATCCGGGAGGGCGAAGCGGCGGTGGCTCATCGGCCTTTGTCGAAAGATGCGCTCATTGCGCCGCAGCGCATCGGTGACCTGGCCCTGATTTATACGATGGTCGGCGAGTATGAGGCGGCGATGGACCAGATCGTGACGCTTCTCGCGATTCCGTCGTGGGCCGCCGTTCCGCTCCTCCGGCTTGATCCACGATGGGCGCCCCTGCGCGACCGTCCCCGCTTCCGGGACCTGGCGGCGGAGGCGCCTCGTTGACTCACGCCGAGACCTGGTAAAGAGGTTCCGTTTCGGGTGTACGGCGGCGGTAGCTGCGCGCGCCGGCAAGGACTGAGAGGGCAGGCATGCCCCGCAACGGGGCAAATGCCGCGCCGGGGCAACCGGCGTGCGTGGAAGTCCCAAATGCGGGCCGTCATCCGGGTCGGCCCGGAACGCCATGGGTGGCAGCCACAAGCGTGCACGGCCCGTGCTTGGAATGGACGCATCGGAGTACCTCAAGCTCATGCATCGGAGTATCT
>CAZMXY010000203.1:0-6312 GCA_964570345.1 uncultured Rhodothermales bacterium
TTACCGTAACTTCTACGCGGGTATAACGGATACAGACCAGCCTGGCGGCATTTTACGACGTATCGCTTTCTCTTCATGGAAAATGCTTGGGATCGCCGACTGATCTAAACCATCATCCACTCTTTTATGTACCTATTTTCGTGGATTTCCGAGGGTATTCGTGCCAACCACACTTTAGTGGATAGTCGGAAGCGACAGTCGGTAAAGCTCTTCGTCGATCTTACCCTTTGGATAGCGGCCGTTCCGCTTGCGTTCTGGCTGCGCCTCGAGGAGAATTGGCTCAATTTTCCGGAAGGACTGGCCGTCCTCACGCTGTTGAGCGTTCCGCTCAGCATCATCCTTAGTCGACGAGCGGCTCTGTATCGTCGATCCTGGCATAAACTCGGGCTCCGAGACTTGCTCGTGCTCGGGGCCGTCGTGGCAACGTCGACGGCCATTCTCGAACTCTTCATTCTCGTAGGAAAGCTGCCGGCCCCGCGCAGCGTACCGCTCATCGCCGGCATGCTCGCCGTCCTCACGATGGGCGGAGCACGCCTGGCTACGAGGCTGCTTTTCGAGGAATCCGGCCTGCGGAGAATGGTGAATCGAGAGAAATCGACGAAGGTGCTCATCGTCGGTGCAGGAGACGCAGGAACGATGCTCGCGAGGGAAATGCTTCGAAATCCCCGGGCCAATCTCGTTCCGATCGGGTTTCTGGATGACGCGTCCTTCAAACAGAATCAGTGGTATGTCGGACTTGAGGTGCTTGGTACGATTTCGACGCTGCCGCAAGTCATCTATGAACGTGAGATCGATGAAGTCCTCATCGCCATGCCTTCTCAGCCGGGCGAGGTCATTCGGCGTGTCGTCGAACTCGCTCGCGTGGCCCGCGTCGATTACAGGATCATCCCCGGCGTCTACGAGCTGCTCAGCGGCAAGGTCTCGATCACGCAGATTCGCGAGGTGGATTACGAGGACTTGCTCCGCCGTGAGCCCGTTCGGCTGGAAATGGATCGCATCGCGTCTTATATCGACGGACGCGTAGTCCTCGTCACCGGGGCAGGGGGGTCGATCGGGTCGGAAATCGTCCGCCAGATCGCGCGCTTCGATCCGGCTGAAGTCGTCCTCCTGGGGCGAGGCGAAAGCAGCCTGTTCGCGATCGACGTCGAAATGCGAGATCGGTATCCTGAAATCAAGCACCACGCCGTAATCGGCGACGTCTGTGATCCGTCGACGCTTGAATACGTCTTCGAGACTTTTCGGCCCGAGATCATCTTTCATGCGGCGGCCTATAAGCACGTACCGCTCATGGAAAAGCATCCCTGGGAAGCGGTGCTCAACAACGTCGGCGGCGTTCGCAACCTGACGTCGTTCGCCCTCGAGTACGGCGTGAAGCGGTTCGTCAATATTTCTACGGACAAGGCCGTCAATCCGACGTCCGTCATGGGGGCGTCCAAGCGCGTAGCCGAGATGGTCGTTCACGCCGCCTCGAAGCACGTCGGCGAAACACAATCGTTCGTCTCCGTCCGCTTCGGAAACGTGCTGGGCAGTAACGGAAGTGTTGTGCCGCTCTTTAGAAAGCAAATTGAGCAAGGCGGTCCCGTGTCGGTCACGCATCCCGACATGACACGATATTTCATGACGATCCCGGAGGCCAGCCAGCTCGTGCTGCAGGCTGGGAGCCTCGCCGAGAACGGTACCGTGTACTTACTCGACATGGGGCAGCCGGTAAAGATCATCGACCTAGCCAAGGACCTCATCATGTTGTCCGGACTTCGATTGGGTGAAGACATCGACATCGTTTTTACAGGCATTCGCCCCGGTGAAAAATTATTCGAAGAGCTGCTTACGGCGGAAGAGGGCACCACTTCGTCCAGCCATGAAAAGATATTCGTGGCGAAAAATCACAGCATTCCGGAGGACCGGTTGAACGCGATGCTATGTGACCTCTTCAATGCAGCCAGAGATCGTGACGAGGAAGGCTTGCGCCGAATTTTGGACGACCTCGTACCTATGAATTACTTTCGCGACCCGTCAAGCCGCGGTGACGGTTCGAATTCGGAGCACTGGGCGGTTCGTGTCAATTAGCGATATCCTTCGCTTACACGCTCATCGTCCGGACCATACCGGACCCGCAACTCCCCTTCCCGCAGCGTAGGCTTTCCCCCTTTCCTATATCTACGGATTCATCGTTATACGGCGAGCCGGCTGATGCCGGATTGCGAGTGAAATGCGATGAAGAGTGGGGTTGGCTCACCTTCTCACGTGAAGGTCCATTGCGCCTTACTGATCGACAATAGCAGGCGTCCATTCCGCAGCGTTGCATCTACTCTGGATTAATCATTTCACGGTTCCGCCCGGAGAAGGAGGGGGCACGCGGCATTACGAGATGAGCCGTGAGCTGATCCGGCGGGGCTGGGAGGTCACGCTCGCCGCCTCGGACTTCGGCCTGCACTCGCGGAAGTATACGCGCCGAATGGACGTCAGAGATCGGAGCGTGATATGCGAGGACCTGAACGACGTCGCGTTCCGCTATCTCTGGTCGGCGCCGTACGAAGCGAACGACTGGCGCCGGGTCTGGAACTGGTGCACGTTTGCCCGCTCGCTGATGCAGTGGTCGCCCGACCTAGGGCGACCGGACGTCGTTATCGGATCCTCGCCCCACCTGTTCGCCGCCTTCGCGGGTCACCGCTTGGCGCACCGTTGGAACGTGCCCTTCGCGCTCGAGGTGCGCGACTTGTGGCCCGAGAGCATGGTGGCCGCCGGCGGGGGTAAGGGGATCGCGTATGCCGTTCTTCGATGGATCGCCGATTACCTGTATCGACGCGCCGACGTCATCGTCTGTCTCTCCCGTGGTACGCTCGCCTATCTTCGCGACGAGCGGTCCATACCCGAAAACAAGTTGCGCTTCGTGCCTAACGGGGTTGATCCCGATGCGTTCGCTCTGCATCAACGCGTGGAACGCCGGACGATGACGCTCGTCTATGCCGGTGCACACGGCCCCGCCAACGGACTGGAGACGGTGATGGACGCAGCCGACTGCCTTCGAGACCGCCGCGACGTCCGGTTCCAACTCGTTGGAGACGGGCCCGTGAAGCCGGACCTACAGCGCCGGGCCGAGCAGATGCGGTTGGATAACGTGACGTTTCTAGATCCCGTGCCGAAGGCGCGAATACCCGAAGTACTGGCTGCGGCAGACGCCGGACTCATGGTGCTGCGCGAAACACCCCTCTTCGCCTTCGGCGTGAGTCCCAACAAGCTTTTTGACTACATGGGTGCGGCGCTTCCGGTCGTCTGCAACGTCCCGGGCGAAGTCGAGACGATGGTGAGAGACGCCGGTGCGGGAGAACAGGCGGCCGGTGGATCCGGAGAGGAACTGGCGGCAGCGGTGAGGCGCCTCGTCGATCGGAGCCCCGAAGAACGCGCTGCCATGGGAGAGGCGGGGCGTACGTGGGTCTCGCGCGAGCATGGGCGCGCCGTCCTCGCCGAACGCCTGGACGGCATTCTGCGCGAATTAGTGTGATGAAGATCCCCATTGGTCACTTGCCGAAGACGACCTACACGCTCTACCGAACGTTCGGGGCTCGTGGATTGGCGCTGCGTCTCGTCCACGAAGGGCGGCGAAAGGCCCGTATGTTCCGTGCCAGACCGAGACACGAAGTCTCATCCTTGAGATCGGATGCATTGTTTCGCATAAACGAGGCGGACCTGGTGGCGGCGACGGATCGTGAACGCGCACTGGAACGGGCCGAGCGTGTATTGGCAGGGGAGTATCAGGCCTATCGTTCGACCTGGAAGCCGCTTCCGGCTGATCCCGTCGCCTGGCTCGAACACCCGAAGACCGGATCGGCGGTTGCGGCGGGCAAGCCATGGTGGGAGGTATCGCATTTCGACCATGCGTTCGGGGACATAAAGGATCTGTGGGAACCGGCCCGTTTCGCCTGGCTCTACGATCTCGTTCGCGCATACGTAATCACGTCGGACGACCGATATTCGCGTGCGGCGCTAAAGCACATTGCAAATTGGGCGGCTAGCAGTCCGCCTTTTCAAGGGCCGCACTGGTCCTGCGGCCAAGAGTCGACGATTCGAGCTGTCGCGTTACTGTACGCGGAGGCCGCGTTTGCCGGCGCGCCTTCGATGAACGCCGCGGCCCGCAGGTGCATTCGCGACGTGCTTGCAGCAACCGGTGAGCGGATCGCAGACGCGATAGGGTATGCCGTCTCGCAGCGTAACAATCACGCGATATCAGAGGCTACGGGCCTGGTACTGCTGGGATCGCGCCTCCTGGGCGACCATCCCGAAGCGGAACGCTGGCTAGAGGACGGACACGAGTTGCTCGAACGTCTGATTCCGGAACAGTTTGAATCGGACGGCTGGTACGTTCAGCATTCCTTCACGTATCAACGTCTGGCTCTTGAGCAGTGCGTGCTTGCCGAACGCGGTCTTCGCGCCGTCGGGCGAAACCTCAGTGGGGCTGCCGTAACACGTCTGTTGGCCGCTGCCGACCTTCTCGTTCTCGTCATGGATCCCGAGACGGGAATCGTCCCGAATCACGGCGGCAGCGACGGGGCATTCATACATCCCGTGACGCTGGCAGCGTATCGCGATTTTCGACCGCTGCTCTCAGAAGTCTCTGCCACGTGGCGACACTCGGTGCCAAACAATGTGTCGCTCGACGAGGAAGTGCTGGCCTGGCTGAACTTGCCCCCTCCACCCAGGCGAGATGCGGTTCAGGATGGCGTCTGGTCCGGAGCGTCGGGATGGGCCGTGGCGCGAAAAGGTTCCATCCACGTTTTTCTGCGCGCCGGTCGTTATTCGTCTCGACCGGGGCACATAGATCCCTTGCAAACGGACATTCGCTTCGGCAGACATGAGATCGTCGTCGATCCCGGTACGTATGCATATCTTGCTCCGGCTCCATGGCGCAACGGGCTTGCCGGAGCTTCGGTGCACAATGGGCCGTTACTCGATGACCGGGAGCCTGGGACGCGGGGTCCGCGCTTCCTCTGGTACTCCTGGCCGGAAGCGGACGTGGTGGAGACCCTTGAGACCACCGACGCGTACGTCATCGTGGCCGAGCAGCCGGGCCAGGTGCGGCGCCACGTGACGGTTACGGCGCACGCCGTCGAGATACGAGACACGGTGTTGTCAAAAAAAGCGGAAAAAATGCGAGTGCGATGGCTGCTCCATCCGGACGCCGATCCCGCGTGGGCAATGGTTGAGGGGAGCGTCATGCGGACCGCAGCGGAAGGAGCGACACAGGGATGGTTCTCACCCCACTATGGGGAGCGCATTCCGTCACGGTACCTGGACGTACTCATGCCGGCCGACAATGGGACGACCGCAGTAGCCACGTTCTCTCGTCCCTGAAATCCACGAGTGATAAATCTTCGTTCGAACTTTCAAGCCTTCCACATCGAATGAAACAACTGTTACATAGGCTTGATACGGGTGCGACGACGTTGATCGAGGCCGCGACGCCGTCCGTCTCTTCGAATAACCTACTCGTGGAGACCCGCGCTACCGTCATCTCTGCCGGGACGGAGCAGATGCTCGTTGAGTTCGGGCGAGCCAATCTGCTCGAGAAGGCTCGCAAGCAACCGGACAAGGTACGCGAGGTCCTCGACAAGGTGCGGACGGACGGGTTCGGCACTACGATTGAGGCCGTGCGTGCGAAGCTTGAAGCACCGATAGCACTCGGATACTGTCAGGCCGGCGTCGTAGTACAGACTGGCCGGCAATCCGGTGCATTCAAGTCCGGAGATCGCGTCGTCACGAATGGTCCCCATGCGGAGTTTGTCTGCGTCCCTCACACTCTCGCGGCGAAGATCCCTGACTCCGTAAGCTTCGAAGCGGCTGCATTTACGCCCGTGGCGGCCATCGGTCTGCAGGGTATCCGTCTGGTGGAGCCTACACTCGGTGAAACGGTAGTCGTCGTTGGACTCGGTCTCATCGGCTTGTTAGCCGTGCAGTTGTTGCATGCCCATGGCTGCCGAGTTATCGGCGTGGACCGGGACGAGGACCGTCTGGCGCGCGCAGAGCGTTTTGGCGCGCGCGCCCTTGAGGCTTCCGCCGGCGTTCCTGCTCAGATTCACGCGTTCACGGGAGGAGTGGGCGCCGACGCCGTCCTGATGACACTGGCCTCTTCCTCCGACGAACCCATACACCAGGCCGCCGAGATGAGTCGTAAGAGGGGTCGCATCGTGCTCGTCGGCGTCACCGGGCTCAATATTCGCAGAGACGACTTCTACCGCAAAGAACTCAGCTTTCAGGTTTCTTGCAGCTACGGACCGGGCCGCTACGATTCGTCCTACGAAGACGCCGCACAGGATT
>CAZMXY010000204.1:0-6282 GCA_964570345.1 uncultured Rhodothermales bacterium
TGGTACGCGCCGAGGCCGTCGTCCGCGTTCGAGACGCGACGGATCGGCCTGGTCACCCCTCCTTACGATGCGAGTCTTGAAGAGATTCCATCCGCCGCTTGAGCGGCGCGATGGTGGTTCGCTCTTCATGCTTCATCGATATCGCTCGAGCGTAAACTTCTCACCGAGATACCGCTTGCGCACCTCGGGGTCGTTCGCCAACGCTTCGGCGGTTCCCTGCTTCATGATGCGGCCCTCGAAGAGCAGGTAGGCGCGGTCGGTGATCGCGAGCGTTTCGTGAACGTTGTGGTCGGTGATCAAGACGCCGATGTCGCGTGATTTCAGCCCGGCGACGATCGACTGGATGTCCTCGACCGCAATCGGGTCGACACCCGCGAACGGTTCGTCGAGCAAAAAAAACTTCGGTCGCGTGGCCATCGCCCGCGCAATCTCGGTTCGACGCCTCTCTCCGCCGGAGAGCGCATAGCCCTTCGACTTCCGCACGGTTCCCAGGCCGAATTCCTCGATGAGCGATTCGACCCGGCGGCGGCGCGCGTCGCGGGTGACGTTCTGAAATTCCAGTACGGCATGCAAGTTGTCTTCGACCGAGAGCTGCTGGAAAACGGAGGCCTCCTGAGCGAGGTATCCGATGCCTCGACGAGCACGTTCGTACATGGGCAGATTGGTGACGTCGTGATCGGCCAGATAGATGGAACCGGAGTTCGGACGTACCATTCCGACGATCATGTAGAACGTGGTCGTCTTGCCGGCGCCGTTCGGGCCCAGAAGTCCGACGATTTCACCGCGGCCGACGTGAATGCTCACGTCTTGAACGACCGCCCGCTTCTTGTAGCGTTTCGTCAGGTTTTCGGTTCGTAGAACGAGGCGCGCGGGATTGTTCTCGAGGGTGGGCTCCACGGTCGGATTAATTCTGACTGGATTCGGCCGGCTTGGCGGCGGCACGAGAGGGTTCGGACTCGCTGGATTGAATCGGCGCTTCCTCCGGCCGTCGTGCGACGGCCGCCGGGAGGGATAGGCGCTCATCCGCCGCCTCGGCGCGGTCGGGCACGATAATACCCTGCAGAAGACCCACGCGCGTCGGTCGACGTTCCGGTACCCATCGAAAACCATCCAATTGAAAGTCGTCCGGCATCTGATCTTCGGAATAATACGTCCCTTCCACGCCTCGAACAGCCGTGATCCGGGCTACCTCGTCGTTCTCGAAGTAGAAGCGTATGCGATCCGCAGACATCCGGACCCCGCCGGCGGGTTGGTCGTCCTGGTCGCCGCGGAAATTGATGGCTTCGGCCTGCGGACCAATCGACAGCGTCCGCAAGGAATCGTCTCGAAACACGCCGATCAGGTGGCGACCTTTGAGCTGTTGGACGCGCTGAAGGGTCGTGTCCATTCGGGCCACGAACGCGTTCTGGCGAACGAAAAGCGTATCGACCGATCCGGCGCGCGCCTTTATTCGGAGCGTGTCCCCGCTCACCTGGTTCGTCTCGAACCACGCCATCGGCCCTCGGTACAATCGGACTTCTTCACGCAAACTGTCTCCTTCGATCGGTATTCGATCGTACACGACGGAATCGGCGACGGAAGCCAGGTCGTCCTGCCAGATTTTAACGGAATCGACGGCCACGAGCCGGTCGAGCGTGTCGCTCCGCGACATTTCGAGCACCACGGCGCGGATCAACAGGGTGTCGACCTCCGAACCGGTCGAATCGGCCTGAAGCTGAACGAGCAACGGTCGGCCTTCCAGGCGGCTGAACGAGGCCTTTTCGTCGTTGAACGCACGATCGCCGAAAAGCAAAGTACGGGAGAGCGAATCGGACTCGTCCTCGTCCTCGTCACCCGGGCGTTCGATGAACACGTCTCCGCGCGCGATCGAGACGTCGGTTTCGCGCAGATAAGTAACGGAGTCCGCCTCGAGGAGCATTCGATCCTCGTAGAGCACGACGTCTCCATAGAACTCCGCTCGTTTTTCCTCCGACCAGTACTCTCCCTCACGGCTGCGAAGCGTCGCCGAGCTGTCAACGAGCGTCACCCCCTCTTCGAACCGAGCCCGCTTTTCTCGGGTGAAATAGAGACCCGACGGGGCGTAAACGAACACGTCGCCGTCGGTGAGGCGGACCGAACCGCGAGCGCGGCCGGTCTTGTTTCGACTGTCGTAGAGCACGGTATCGGCGCGCAGCGAGTCGCCCCGCTCGACCACGAGCACGTCACCCGTGAAGAGGATCTCACGCCGGTCGAGGTACTGCGTTGCGCGGCGCGCCCAGAGACGCGTGTCTTCCTGGCGAAGAATGACGTTACCTACGAGGCGCCGAACGCGCTCGCCGTTCAGGACGTCGCCTTCAAGCAGGTCGGCGCTGATCGAGACTTCTCGCGCATCCGCGGCACTCTCGACGTCGTCGGCGCGTTCCTGAGCCGCGGTCGGTAACGCCGGCATCAGCACGACGATGCCGAGCACCCCGAAAACACTCCACGTGACTCTACCGGTCATTGCCTGCCCCCCCTGCACTCCCGCTCCTCTCTCCTCCCTCCTCGCCAACTCCCTCCTCGCTCTCCTCTCCTTCTTCCTCGCCAGCTCCCTCCTCGCTCTCCTCTCCTCGCTCTTCACCTTTCTCTCCAACCTCTCCGCTATCTCCTTCCTCGTCTTCGATCGTAACCTGCCCCGTTACCCGAGCGAGGGTGTACGTTTCAAGGTCTTCGTCCGCGACGAGATTGTAACCTTGAATGCGTTCGCTCGGTGTGGTAATGCGGACGAATCCAGGGGTACGGATCCTGCGATCGTCTTCCAGCCACACGAGATGTTCGCTCTCGAGGCTCTTGTCGTCCCGCGTCGTGACGACGACGTCTTCGAGGGCATCGAATCGGCGCTGTTTCTCATGCAATATCAGCCGGTTCGCCCGCAGCGTGGCCGAGGTGTCACCCGCCTCGTCGAAGAAGTGGGCGAGGATTCGTCGGCCGGTCGTTCCGCCCTGCATTACCGTATAGGTGCTGTCCGGCGTTTCGAACGTGGCCATGTAATCCGCTTGAATTTCGACTCGAGGACGGCTTTCGTCCGTCCTCGAAGCTGCCTCCGAGATCACGAAACGGACGCCCCAACCCTCCTGGGTCGGTTCGACCTCCGCACGGAGGTCGTCCATCGAGGGGGGGGCGGCCTCTTCGGAACAGCCCGACGGCAGCGCCGCGAGCGCGACGAAACAAAGGGCGCGTGCGGCGCGGTGCATGAAGGCGTACGGCGCGAATTTAGTCATCCGACTACACGTCCATCGTTTGGCCCGGGCCGAGGACGTGAAAAGCCGTATTGACGCCCCGGCCGCACGCGCCGAGCAAATCGGCGAACGTGGCACACATCGATGCGACGTCGGAGCGGGAAACGGCCGCTTTCGGAGCATAGATGCAGGCGGCTACGCGTTGGGTTGACGACGTGGTTTTCGTTAGGGCACTGTCTTTGATGGGATTGACGATAGGCCTCTGCGTGGGATCGTCATCATCGCGTACGCGGCACCCCACGAGCAGATCCTCCACTTCGATCATCTGGCCTGCGTCATTGAAGGCGAATGCTTCTCCCGTACGCCCTAATCGAAATAGGAAAGCTCTTGATTCAGCACGGTCGAGATCCCACAGCGAGATCGGAAGGACGTACATGAGGCTTAGATAATTGCAGACGTCGACCGGCGCGTTGATTCGAGGAAAAGATTCGCGATCTCGCGACGCCACACGCAATAAATACTCACTCGCCGGCTTACCTCGGCCCGTCGGCTTGTACGTGCCGCTGCGCAGCATGTCTCTCGCGGCGCTGCGGCGCCGCTCCTCGCCGGCCGATAGGGCACGTGCGCGTCGTTCGATCACGTCACGGAGCCGATCGTCAAAATTTGGCGGATACGCGTCGTTTCGAATCGGTTCCGCCCTGACGACCCCGAGGAAGACGTCGTCGCGCGGCACCTGATGTGTGACGGATATCATGTGGAACGGATCTTTGCTAGCTAATTTGCAATATTATGGCGAGTCAAACGCGACGCTGCAGGAGGATCGTGATTGATCCGGCGAACGTGAATGACGTACCGGCTTTTCGTCTATCACTTAATTAAACGAGAATCGAATCCATCATCGGGTTGGGCGAGAATCGATGGCGTTCGCCGCTGCCGACGTCCTCCCGTCGATGGAGTCGCGTAGACTTCGCCTCGATCCGTCGCGAAGACGGCGGGTACCCGAATCACCCGAAGATTGGACGCAAGCGTCTTAACTCGAGCGGCGAATAGCCGATAACGGAGACAGGTACGCCACACTTGCGCTAGACCGAGACTTCACCATGACCCACACAACTATGAGCTTTTCGATTGAGCCCGTCACCCAGGAGACGGTAACTGTCAAGATTGGCAAGGCGCTCGACTTCCGCAACGCAGCGGATTTCAAGACGACTTGTCAGGAACAGGTCCAATCCGGGGCGCGAAATTTCATTCTCGACTTCTCGGAGACGGGCATCCTCGATTCGACGGGTCTCGGATCCATCTTCTCTCTATACCGGCAGGTTTCACCGCTGAACGGCCAGGTCGTTTTTGCGTCGGTGTCTCGTCCGGTGCAGGTCGTCGTCCAACTCACGAGGACGTACAAAGTCTTCAGGCAGTTTCCCTCGCTTGACGCGGCCCGAGAGGCGCTTCCTTAGGCTCACATCCGGGTGTGGACCGTCTCAGCTAGCGCGAGAGGTGCCCCCTGCCTCACTGTGCCCAGCGAAATTTCGGCCCCTTCGTTCTTCATGGACTATATAACGCATCGCTTCAGCGATCCGGATACCCTGATCGACCGCGTACATTCCGTCTTCGAGCACTGGGAAGACGGCGAGTCGCTTCCCCGGGGTCTCGATACGGACGTCGTACACCGGTTGAAGCTGGCCATCCATGAGTGGTTGGCCAATCTGGTTCAGCATGCGGATTTTTGCGACCGTAGTCCCGAGATCTCCATCACCGTTCGATCCAACAATCACGGAGTGGAATGCGCCATCGAGGACAATTCGGAAGGTTTTGACCTCAACGGCCAACTCACTGCGAAGCCCGGCGTCTTGGACGCCTTCCCGGAGCGCGGGATGGGCCTGCTGATGATCAAAGCGTGCACCGAGCACCTCACGTACGAGGAGCTCGACAACGTACGCCATCGTCTTCAATTCATCGTCTCCTCCGACCGGGACCCATGGCTGAACATTCCATTTTAGTAGTCGAAGACGAGCACACGCTGCGCCGTCTGCTGGAGTACCGGCTGGGCAAACAGTACGACGTCCGCACGGCGGCGAACGGAGAAGAAGCCCTTCAGAAGGTTCAGGAGAGCATCCCGGATCTCATCATTTCCGACATCATGATGCCGAGAATGGATGGATTCGCGTTGCAACTGGCGCTGCAGCGGCAGAAGAACACGAGAGCCGTGCCGTTCATCTTCTTGACGGCGAAAGCCGATGAGCAGAGCCGGATGAAGGGCATGCGCACCGGCGTAGACGACTACATCACGAAGCCGTTCGACATCGAGCAGCTGCTCTCTCGTATCGAACGATTACTGGAGCGGACGAAAATATATCAGACGCAGCTCGACGCGAAGATCGGAAAGGATTTCTCGCAGAAGTTGATGCCGAAGAAGCTGCCTTCGGTCGACGGCTATCGCCTTTTCTTCCACAACAGTCCACGAGAGCACGGTGGCGGCGACCTGTTCGACTGGACCGAATCGCGACCCGGCTGCTACTTTTTCACCATCGGCGACGTGATGGGCAAGGGAGTACAGGCCAAGATCTACGCGTTCAGTTTTCTGTCGTACGTGCGCGGCACCCTGCACGTCATGTTGCAGGGCGAAAAATCGCCTGCCAAGCTCATGCAGCGCGTCAATCAGGTGTTGATGCAGGACGAATTCATGGAGGAGACGTTCGCTTCCCTCCTGCTATTCGAATGGAATACGGTCGAGCATACGATTACTTACTCGAATGCAGGGCATTGCCGTCCCATCCTCGTTTCGGCCGAAGGCGCCGACGTCGTCACGTACAGCGACATCATTCTCGGCCTCGACTCAGAGGCCGAGTTCAAGGACACGACGGTGACGATTCCATCGAACGGATCCTTCATCGCCTACACGGACGGCCTCATCGAGCAGCGTCTGGAGACCGGGCAGATGGTCGGCGAACGAGGGATCATCGATTTCGCCGGCGCGGTTCGGGGCTCCCGCGAACCGGTCGAGAATCTGCTCGCAGAAATACTTCAGCACAGCGAAACGCCTGAGTTCGGCGACGACATCCTGGTGTTCTGGATGGAGAGAACGGGG
>CAZMXY010000205.1:0-6253 GCA_964570345.1 uncultured Rhodothermales bacterium
ACCATCCATCGATACTCCTCGTCCGTCATCCCGTGCTCGCGGGCCATCTCGAGAGTAACGGGCGGCTCTTGAACTATCGTCTCGGACGTCAAAACGTGTCTGCTCGTAACTGGGTAGCTTGCGGACCGCATTGTTCGGCGTACGCACGCCGTTCGGCGTCCGCACGCGACGGTTCCAACGCACAATCAATGATGACGACTCTGTTCGTAATGCTTTTTTAGCAAATCCTCACCAAAGTCGTTCGTCAGATCGCGCCAGACGGAGTGCGGATGACGCGCACCGTTCTGTGTATTGTCGTACTCGAACACGACCGTCGGCCCCTGGATCCGGTAGTAGTGCGGCTCGTCGGGATTCAAGCTCCCGGCCCATGCGAAATGCAAATTCTCAAATCCGGCCTCGTCGATCGCGGCCAGCTGCTCCGTGGCGACGTCGTGTGTCACGTTACGCACGTACTCCTCCACGACGCGCCGCAGCGCCGCGAGTTGCCCGGACGACATTTCGGACGCCGGCAATCCCTCCGGCTCACCAATTTTCGGGCGCCGATCGTTGCCGGTCAGAATGTCGTCCGGAGCCGTCTCCGACAGCATCGCGCGTGCCCTCTGCGACGCCGTGAGACTGAGCGCAAGGGCCCGCGCCAGATCCTCCTCGCCCGCGAGGACCCGGAGACCCGTCGCGTGACCCACCGTAACCTCTTCCGGGTTGGCGCCCATGAAGGCCGGCGTCACGGCGAGTCCTTCACCTGCGGACGTGTAGTTCAGCGACAGATGGTGTCCCTCGAAACGCCATCCCCACGGCTCGCCTTCGGAAGGCGTGCCGAAAACGCTCAGATAATAGTTCTCCGGATCACGCCTCGGACCGCGCGCCTCGATCTCCCGCAGTACCGTTTCGAGAAACATGATCTGCGTCGCTTTCAGATACCCTTGAGAGCTCAGCACGCTGCGCAGCAGGCCGTGCGCGGCGCTCCGCTGTTCCGGGCTCATGTGTTCCAGTGCGAGACCGTGCCGTTCGCGCGGGATAAAGTGCCAGTTAAATCGCTCCTCGTCTTCGAAGGCAAAGCGGGCTCTGGAGCCTGGATCTTCATCTGCAAGCGTCTCCAGAAAGGCCCGAGCCGCTTCGAGCATCTCGGTCGGCGCATCGCCGGGTTCGACCTCGCCCGCCGAGGACCCGATTGCGAAGAAGCGCATCGAGGTCGCACCCGCAAGGACGACGACCACGGCGGCGGCGACGGTGAATACGCGAGATCTCATGGCGGACACCTCCCGGAATCCGCTCACACGGGTCCGATATTTAGAATGTGATACGCGAGGGCGGCGAGAAGGCCGCCAGTGAACGGACCGGCGACCGGGATCCACGAGTAGCCCCAGTCGCTGTCCCGTTTTCCGCCGGGAATCGGCACGAGGGCGTGAACGATGCGAGGCGAAAGGTCGCGTGCCGGATTAATGGCGTATCCGGTCGTTCCGCCAAGCGACAGGCCGATGACGAGAACGAGCAGGCCGACCGGCAAGGCGTCGAGTGCTCCAAGGCCGACTTCCGGCGCCGCAAGATACAACACGCCGAAGACGAGCACGAACGTACCGATCGTCTCTGAAATAAAATTGAACGGCGTGCTTCGTATCGCGGGAGCCGTGCAGAACACGGCAAGCTTCAGGTCCCGGTTCTCCGTGGCCCCGAAATGCGGATGATAATGCAGCCAGACGAGCAGCGCTCCAAGGCCGCCGCCGATGAATTGAGCCGCCAGGTAGCCGGGAACGTTCACCCAATCGAACTTCCCGGCCGCGGCAAGCCCGATCGTGACGGCCGGATTGATGTGGGCGCCACTGAAGGCGGCGACGGCGAATACACCGACGAAGACCGCCATGCCCCACCCCATCGTGATGACGATCCATCCGGAATTCTCGCCTTTCGTCCCGCGCAGCAGGACGTTGCCGACGACGCCATCTCCGAGAAGAAGCAGTAAAGCAGTACCGACGATTTCAGCAATAAAGGGTGTCATGGGGATGGATCTCTTATTGGTTGATCTCCGAGTGCCGAGGCCTGCTCGGCGCGCTCGTCGGTAAAGACCGGCTGCGTCCATGCATAGTAAGCCACTTCTCCCCCACCCTCAGCCGGACGACGATACGTAATTTTTGCCCGAATATAGGGCTGATCCGACGTGACACGATACGACGCGACGACCCCACGCGTCGTTTTTAGCACCTCCCCGCGCGTACCGATGAAGCGGATCTCAAATTCACCGTCGCCCGCCGTGCCGCCTCGGCCGCCGGCGAAGCGATGCCCGATCAGGTACGGAGAGGCCAGCTCGCGCCGGGTCGCCTCCTCGTCGACGGCGACGCGATACACGTCCTGATCGCGATCGAGGACGCTCAATATCACGCCGCTCGTTGCGTAGAAATCACCTCCACGCATCGCCTGCGTGATTGCGCCGGGCGTGAGCGCGTCGGCGCGCACCATCACCCAGCCTCTTCCCGGATTCGAAAGCGAGTCGGACCACTCCTGAAACTGATGCGCGTCATCGGAGGACACTCCATAGATCAGCATACCCTCCGTCAACAATTCGTCCCACATCGTCTCCGTGGAAGGACGCACTGCATCGCCGTAATTGTGGACGTGTGGATGGCCGTTGTACAGTTCGAACAGGTGCAGGCGCTTGACGGGCAAGACGTCGGCAGCCGTGACGGCCCATTGGAAATTCGGATGGTTCAGGATGGGCGTTCCTCCAGCCTCGATCGTGCTGTCGACGTGGCTCTGAATGATTTCATGCTTGTGTTCATGATCCGCGTGCCAATCGACGAGCCCGTCGACGTTCATCGCCGTGGTGTGAATCACCTTCCTGCCCGTAATTTCCTCTCCCGGGATGAGAATGAAGTCGTCGCGTCGATCGGAGGGAAGCTCGACCGAATCGGGATCGATGAAAATATTATGCTCGCTCAGAATCAGGAAGTTGTACCCTCGGTCGTGATACCACCGAGCGACGTACTCAGGCGACGAATCGGCATGCCCGGACAGTACGGTATGTGCGTGGGTGTTGCCTTTGTACCAGTACGGTACTGCATTTGAAGCAGAGTCGTCGGGCGCGAGCGACACGACGACGCTCGAAGTAACCCACGCCTGCCGGGCACCGCCCATCCCGATTACGAGCACCGCAATCGGTACGGCCGCAGCCAGTATGCGTTTTGCCGTTAAGGCTGTATGCGACATGGAGTGAAACGTCTCGTGATCGGCTGGCAGGAAAGGCGGCCCTTACTCGGAGTGCGACGCAGCGCCTCGATTATACGGGCTCTCGGCCAAAATGGGAACGGCTCTGTCCGGGTAGTCCGTAATGAGGCCGTCAACGCCCAGTGCGAGGAGACGACGCATGGCGTCGGGCTCGTTCACGGTCCATGGAATGACTTTCATCTCGAGCGCATGCGCCGAATCGACGAGTGACTGGTCCACCAGCCTTTGGTGAGGGCTGTAGATCGGCGGCGTGAATCCGAGTCGCTCCAAATTGGCCGCAAAGCCGAGATCGTTATCCACGAGAAGGGCGAGCGTGAGCGAAGAATCGACGTCTCGCAACACCTGTAAAGGACGAGGATCGAACGACTGAATCGTCGTGCGATCCTTTACGCCTCCGTCCGTCACGACCTCGTAAACGAGCCGCGCGAACGACTGCGGATCCGGAGTAAACGTTTCGTCGAAGGCGGGTCGTGACTTGATTTCGACGTTGTATCTCGGTGCCGGCCGATCGACGTCTTCGGCGTACCGCTCGAGAACCTGAATCGCGGAATCCAGCCGGGGTTTGTGCACGGCCTCGGGCTGCTGCGTCTCGAAGAGCCGATTGCCGCGGGAGCCGCAGTCGAAGGCCGCCGCCTCGTCGTACGTCATCTGATAGACGTTATAGGAGCGCTCGTCCTCTTCCTCGATGGGGTCGCCCTCCGGAGTCGAACAGATCACGCTCGAAAACCACGGCTCATGCGAAATGAGGACCTGCGAATCCGCCGTGACGACGACGTCCATCTCGACCGTCCGTACTCCGAGCTCGAGCGCTTTCTTGAACGACGGAATCGAATTTTCAGGCAGGAGTCCGCGCGCGCCGCGGTGACCCTGCAGGTCGAATCGACCCTGGGCGTCGGAGTCGGCATGTGCGTCGCGCAACCCGTCGTCGCGCGCTGCGTCTCCACATCCCACGCCGACTAAGAGGACGACGAGCGCCGCGGCCGTGCCTTTCATCATTTTCGAACCGATAATTCTCGTTGCGATTCCGTGATATGTTCAGTGGACATGCCGCCCTCCGGCAAGTACTTGCCGGCCAGGCGTTCGAATGCCTCAATCTGCGACTGCTTCCAATCCTCGTCGCGGCCCAGCTCGCCGGCCATAAGATCCGCGACGGCCGGCGCACTTTCCAGTGCGGCGTGGGCGTCGAGCAGAAGGGCACGTAACCTCCGAGAAAGTACGTCCTCAATCGTTCGCGCCATCTCGCAACGTGCTGCCCAGACGACCTCGCCTCGATGATACGGTAGGCGACGATGCAGGCTCTCCTTTCCTCGCTCCTCCTCGTCTAGCGTCCTCTCCACCTGGGATCGATCCGAGCCGTAAACGTCGAGCGGCCCAGCATTCGTGACGCCCCGGATCCATCCATGCAGCCGAAGGTCGGCCGTCGCCGAAGGGCGATCGGGCAGCTCTCCGACGCGAGCGGCCTCGTCAATCGTGTCTTCACCCATTTTTCGGTAGGTCGTCCATTTGCCGCCGGTTACCGTGATGAGGCCGGATTTTGAGATTCGGACCACGTGATCTCGGGAAATGGATGCCGTGTCGGAATCGTCGTCTGAACCGACCAGCGGCCGAAGTCCGGCGAAAGTGCTGACCACGTCGGATCGGGAGGGTGCTCGCTTTAGATAACGAGCAGCATAACTCAGCAGGTAGTCGATCTCTTCGTCGAGCGGCTGCGGATCCAGACTGACGTCGGCCACCGGCGTGTCCGTCGTGCCCAGTAGGAGACGTTCGTGCCACGGAACGGCAAAGAGCACGCGACCGTCCTCAGTCCGCGGAATCAGCAGGGCCGATTCGGAGGGGAGGAAGGCGCGATCGAGCACGACGTGGATGCCCTGGCTCGGACTCACGAGATTTCGGGCCGCGGCATCGTCTATCCTCCGGATCCCGTCGACGAATACGCCGGTCGCGTTGACGACGGCTCGTGCCGGAATTTCGAACTGATCCTCGGATTCGAGATCGCGTGCGACGACGCCGCTCACGCGTCCTTCGCTTTTGAGGAGCCCTTCGACGCGGGCGTAGTTGACGAGCGTCGCGCCGAGATCGGCCGCGGTTAACGCCAGGGCGATGGCTAAGCGAGCGTCGTCGAACTGACCGTCGTGGTAGGCGACGCCTCCCCGGAGCTGCTCTTCGACGATGCCCGGCAGCTCACGAAGCGTCTCCCTCTTCGAGAGAAGACGGGACTTTCCGAACGACCGTTTTCCGGCGAGCACGTCATACAGTTTTAGACCGATGCCGTAGTACGACCGCTCCCACCACGAGTAGGCCGGCAGCACGAACCGCCGATTGAGTACGAGATGGGGTGCGTTTTCAAACAGGCGTCCGCGCTCTCGCAGGGCTTCCATGACGAGAGAGACGTTTCCCTGCTGGAGGTAGCGCACGCCGCCGTGCACGAGCTTCGTGCTGCGGCTGGACGTCCCCTGTGCGAAATCACCCTGCTCGAGAAGCAACGTCCGGTAACCGCGCGAGGCCGCATCCACGGCGGCACCCAACCCCGTCGCGCCACCGCCGATGATCGCGACGTCCCACGGTTGGTGCTCGCCCCGAATCCGCTCCAGGAAGACGTCTCGATTCATAAGCCCGTCACGTTAAAGCGTGGATGGAAAGAACGACCCGCACCTACCATGCCGCGTCGACGATCGGAAACGCTGGCCGCATGGTGTGCCCTTTCAGCAGCGTGAGTCCGGCACTCCCCGGATCGGAAAGTTGGAGCGTATCGAGCACGTCTCGACGAATTTCCACGGCGTATCGATCTCGCAGCCCCTCAAGCAGCTCCTCGATCGATTTGCCGTCGTCGTTGAGTTCGTTTGCGAGCGCTCGAAAAGTCCATTTGTCCCACCACAGCTTCATCTCGCGGCGCACCTCCTCGGCTTCGTCGAGACCCTCCGCCTCGGCCCGCCGAACGAAATAGTCGTCACGCAGCGTAAGTCCAACGGCGTCGTACAGATCGCTTTCAAATTCCTCGGACCGCCGATGGCGAAGGGGATAGCGCTCCAAGGGGAAC
>CAZMXY010000206.1:0-4598 GCA_964570345.1 uncultured Rhodothermales bacterium
TCCTGGAAATTGGCTCTCTCCCGCTCAAGAACCTCATCTTCACCACACCTCAAGCTGCCTGACTATCGATCACAGGACAGCTCAAAGTGCCGCCCTATCGGGATATAGCGATCGACTGTGCGTATTCCGACTTCGCCGGAATACGCAGACTTCGTGCTTGTCTGTCCGGGAGTTCTCACTTCGCTTTCTCGATGTCGTAGATGAACAGTCCGCGGCCGACGCCCGCCGGATCTCCGAATTTCGCCATCTGGAACGCGATGTAGCGCCCGTCGTCGCTGACGACAGGGTTCGATGCCTTGTACTCCGGATGATCGTTGAAAGTGGTGACCCGATCCAGCTCTCCCGATCCGTCCAGTTGCAGCTTGTAGACATCGATCGTCTGATACCCTCCTCCCCGATGGCGGTCGCTCTCCACCAGTGTCGCCGCCCCATCCGGAAAGATCCCCTCCGGCTCCTCGTAGAGCGGCGAATTCGAGTAGTTCGTGACCGCACCCGTTTCGAGATCGACGCCCATGACCTCCGAGCCCTGGTAACCGTACGCGCTGAACGTCAGCTCGCGCTCGAGCGGCGGACGAAAGTTCTGCGTCTCAAGGTCCGCCTCAAAATCGAGATCGCGGCTGTCCAGCACGAGCCGCTCGTTCGCCAGCCGCGGCGTCTCGCCATCGTAGACGATGTCGGCCATCCTGATCTGGTCCACCCCCTCCGGCAGCCTGTCGGGATAGTCCCCGTGATCGATCGTCCACGCGATGCGCATCTTGGTCCTCGACACGGCCGGCCCCTCCGACGCCTTCGTCCCGACCGGAACCGGCGGCCTGTCGAGCCGCCGGTCCAGCACCCAGAGTTCCGCATTCTCCCACCGGCTCGGTTCCGGATCTTCCGCCGAAAACGTCCGAGACCCGGACAGCAAAACATCCCCATTTGCGAGATACAGCGCCCGCACGAACCCCTCATGATAGAAGTGATGCGTCACCGGCCGGATTTCGCGGCTCTCCAGATCGATCTCGTACACATCCCCAAACGTCTTCGCGAGAAACAGAATCCGTTTCCCGTCACGCGACCAATCCGCCCGCTGCCCAAAGTGCGTTAGCCGGGTGATATGTGCCGGGAGATTATCGGCGGGGGAAACGTCTCCGCCGCCCTCTTGCGCCTGCGCACCGGTGGCGGCGAGCAGAGCCGCGAGGCAGACGAAGGTGATTCGTTTTGCTACGTCCATACGTCGTAGTGCCTCGATATTATGGCGACGGCCAGGTAATGGGCGAGCGTCGTTGTATTTCGGATCACGGTAGGCTCTCTTCACGCTGACGAGTTGGAGACCGACGGCCGAGAGGATGTCCTCGTGGATCGACTCCGGAAAATGTTCGGACAGGATGTCGCCGACAATGACGGCCACGAGCCGCGAATCGCTTCGCAAGACCTCGTACAGCTCCTCCGTGAATCCGCCGCGGACAGCGTACTTCAGCAGCTCGCTCTTCTTCGCAACGGTGTTGCCCTTGCGCGTATATGAACGGTGACTGCAGTCGCGACTGCACCAAATGCGGCGCAGCATTCAGTGTCAGGAGACCGCGTTTAAAGGACCGCTTCCCTCTCCTGGACGTCCGTTTCCAAGCGATCGCCGAGCTCGTCGCGAGCGGTCTCGAGGTCGTGCCGTGCCTGGAGGGTCATCCAGAATTCCGGGCTCATGCCGAAAAACCGGCCGAGTCGTAGGGCCGTGTCCGCCGTGACGCTCCGTTTTCCATGAACGATTTCATTAATGCGGCGCGCCGGCACGCGAATCGCCAGGGCGAGCTTGTTCTGGCTCAACCCCATCGGCTCCAGGAACTCCTCCATCAGGATTTCGCCCGGATGGACCGGTGGAAGCTTGCCGGCATTCTTCGTGTTCATCATTCCTTCCTCAGTAGATCTGTTCCCTTCTATTCATCGCGCCGGTGGTGCTCCGGGGCTCACACGGCCGTATCAGTGGTAGTCTGCTATTCCAACCTCGTACGCATGCCCGTCCTCCCAGACGAAGCAGATTCGCCATTGGTCGTTAATGCGAATGCTGTGTTGTCCATCACGGTCGCCCGAGAGTCGTTCGAGCCTGTTGCCCGGCGGCTTCCTCAGGTCATTTACGTCTTGGGCCGCGTTCAATATCTCAAGCTTTCGCTGGGCACGGCGCTGTACGTTCGGCGGCAGCTTGCGGCTGCGTTCTCGCCGAAACAGGCGTTCGGCTTCCCTATCTGAGAACGACTTTATCATTCCAATAGGTTCATTGCAGCGCGCTCTTTAACGGATAACACTTAACGTTATAAGGATAACGTACAACGTTAAACGAGCCAGGTTTCCCACCGCAACGTATTTGCGAAGCGGTAGGATGCAAGTGTAGAGGCCGGGACTACTTCACGTAGTCTCGGGCCTCCCAGACGCGTATCGATCGGGAGGCCTTCCGGACGCACACTCTCTGGCTTAATCCGGCCGAGCATAGTGAGCCGAGTATGGTGGGTTCACTTCCACGTCCAAATTATCCACAATCCATCTACAGGCCCTGAGAATTCATGGCACTTCCGCTAGATTCGAGTTTGGAATCCGACCATGATCGTCCTTCTCGAATCGGACCGCTTCGAATCCGACATGCCTGCAGCCTCCGTCGAACAACTGCCTCTTTTCACGTCCGAGCGTACCCGAACGTGGCGGGATCTCAAGCCCGAGCACGAGCGGCGGCGAGGCCAGATCGACCGTATCGTCGAGACCATCGTTTCGCTGCTGCCGGAAACCGAGCGGCGGGTGAGGGCCGTGCGGTTGGGGCTGCCCTTTCATCTCCACAACATCGTCGATTACCGCGATGCGGAACGGCTGGTGAACCAGCACTGCGTCGCGCAGGGCAGGATTCGAGGTCGGCCCGCGCTGGAGCAAGGTCTGGAGACGGCGGATATCGATGAAGACGTCGTTGAGGCGCTGAGGCGGTCCTATCCGGCGCTGATCCAGATCCGGAAGAGAGCGATCCGGCACGGTCTCGTGACGAAGGACCTTGTTACTGGAGAGCCGGGTCTGATCGTCGAGCCGCGCATAAGCCGGGACGTGGAGCCCGGTGACGTGCTGGTCGTCCATCTCGTGCCGTTTCCGGAATACGCGATGTCGCTGGATCTCGCGGCGCACATTGTTCCCGGTGCGCGGGAGCGCGTGCACCGTCGCCTCTGCACGCTCGCGCAGTCGGTCGGCACGGACCTCGCGGCGTTGCCCGCGACTCACCCGGAGGCCTTCGAGATCGCATGCTTTCGTGCGGCGCTTGGTCTGGCAGACGAGCGCGTGGAGGTGGACGATCTACTTCTCCGTGGAATATGGTACCGGCGCGGCATCGTCGACGCCGTCGACGCGCTTGACGGCGAGACGGCCCAGTTTACGCTCGAGCTCTCGGTGGGGGAGCTGCCGGCGGACGTCGTCGAGGCGTTCGACTTCGAGGGGATCGGGCTGATGGAGGGGGATTTCGGGAACGCGAACCTCGCCGCAAACGTGGAGGTGGATGAGCTTCGGTATCGGACCAAGCAAGGAGACCGCGGCGTCCGCATACTTAACCGTGGGATGAGCCTTCTCGTCGGCGACGATCCTGCCATCGTGCGCATAAGCCGCTTCCTCTGCCGGCTGCTCGAGCACGCAAGGCCCGAGATCGAGATGCCGGAGCGTCGCATCGTCTACGTGGACGGCGAATCGGAGACCCGGCCGCGGGTTCTCAACTGGACGTCGATCGAACCGATTTACAGGCATCGACAGGCGATCATCAAGGACATCGCCGACGCCTGCACCGCCGATGTGCCGAAAAGAGCGCTGAAGCCGGCGGCCAGGCGTATCGGCGCCGTGATGGGGACGTCCAATGAATCGGATCACGAAATGGCGCTCGCCCTCGAGTCGTATTTGTTCCGGCGGCCCGAGACGGAACCGGGTCCGATCGAAGCCCATGCCGACGACGCACCGTACCCGCCCGAGAGCGAAGAACGGCTCGTCCTGGAGGCCATGATCGAGGCACGGACATCCCTCTGGAAGGTCCACCACGCGGTACCGGGACACGGATTGCTCGTTTCGGATATCTACTCCGACAATGGCGAAATCGTAACGCTTGTCGATGAACGCGCGGGTCTGCCCGTTCACGAAGGAGCTTGCCTGTTTGCACGTCTGTCCTTTTTTGCAGGCTTTGCCATGTCGCCCGGCACGACGTTGCCCATGAGCTTCGGCGCGCTTGGGCGGCTCAATCTCCTGCTGTCCGCCCACGACACTGAAATCGACGCGGATACGTTCGCCGACCTCTGCATTCGGGCCTATCTCGAGGACAAGCGCGGGGGGCAGACGCGCCGCGACACCGAACAGGTCGTTTCAGAAAAGACGCCGCGCAATGCGCCCTGCCCCTGCGGAAGCGGGCGGAAATACAAGCACTGCTGCTGGGGGTGAGTCGAGCAGCAACCTTGTTAGAGATCTCCGAACGAAAGCTGCGCCGCATTCCGCTCCGCCACCGCGATCTCGCACGCCAGCGCCCTGTAGCCGGCGCGCCGACCCTCGTGCATTTTGGCGAGCACGGGGACGTGCCGGTCGACGTAGTCCTAGATGTGCCTCGCCACGACACAGGTAGCGTG
>CAZMXY010000206.1:4698-6180 GCA_964570345.1 uncultured Rhodothermales bacterium
TCCACGAGCGCTCCGTTCGCCCGAGGCGGAAGAACGTCATCGCCAGCGTCTGCTGCAGCGGCGCGTTCTGCTCATCACGGTCGACGTAGGCCAGATTGAACGACCGGAAATACGTCCGGAAAAGATGGGCGTACAGCTCCCCGGCACGCTCCTCCGGAAGATACCCTTGCCCCTTCTGCGTGATCGAGTACTTCCCGCTCCGAATCTTGATGAGCCCGGCCATTCTCAAGATGATCCGTAGCACATGGACCGGAAAGGCGTCCTGCTCGTCGATCACCTTATTGTATTCCTTGATCTTCTCCAGCAGTCCCTTCTCCCACACCATCCGATCAATCACCGCCCCCACGAATTTCCGCGAGAAGCTCTTCGCGGTGGCCGTTGCCTTCGCCGGGCCCTCCGATTCGAGCGTCGACAGTATGACGCGCGCGTTGACCAGGAACCGAGCGCCGCGCAGATCCGACAGCGGCAGCGACTCATTTAGCTGCAGCGGACCGTCACCCTCCCAGTCGTCCGCAAAGAGCCGCGCCGCCTGCTCCGGCGACAACCCCGACAGCCGCTCCTGCGGCGCCGTGTTAAACGCCCGCGTCTTCTGCGCCAGCCACGCGTTCAGCTCCTCGAGGCTCTCCCAGTCGCGGGACCGCGCCTCGCCCATGATCTCGTCCCAATCCACTCGATCGCTCATAGTCCCTCCGTATCCGCATTAGTCATAGTGAAGCCGTACAGGATACGCCTTTCCTGGTATTTGAAAAAAAGGTCGCGGCCCCGACGTCTCAGGCGGCCCACCCCCCGTTGCCCCCGAGATCTGCATCGAGGTCCTCTCCAAATCCAACACCGGCGCGTAGATCGAAGAAAAGCGGCGCCTCTACTTCGAGCGCGGTGCCCTCGAAGTCTGGACGTGTGACGTGAACGGAGACATGCGCTTCTTCGACCCCACCGGCGAGCAGCCGTCCTCCGTCTTCGTCCCGGATTTCCCAAAGCACGTCGACTTATACGATAGCCAATTCCTGGCACGCGGCGCTTGCGAATAGTATTTTGTCGCGTCGAGCTTCATCAAAACGCCAATAAAACGCGGAAGCATGGTGACGCACTCAATAAGCCGGCGCGAGGCGCTCAAGCGCGTCGGATTTCTGATGGGAGGCGCACTTTCAGCGCCCGCCGTCGCCGGTTTCCTGGGCGGATGCCGCACCGGCGCCGAAGCGGAGTGGCAGCCCGCCGTCCTCACCGGCCGGCACGGCGATCTCACGGCCGCCGTGGCCGAGCGCATCATCCCGGAAACCGACACACCAGGTGCCGGACACGTGGAGGTCCAACAATTCATCGACCGGATGCTCAGTGAATGGTATCCGGATGACCTCCGCCGGCGGTTCATCGACGGCCTCGACGATCTGGACGCGCGCGCCCAGGATGCCGCCGGCACCTCGTTTCTCGAGGCCGATGCCGACCGGCAACACGAGATTCTGGCGCAGCTCGATCGGGAAACAT
>CAZMXY010000207.1:0-6169 GCA_964570345.1 uncultured Rhodothermales bacterium
GGGCGTTCAGCGAGCTGATCGCCTGCAGGTTCGTGTTGATTCGTGTCAGGTCTCCGAAGGACATGCTTTTCTTTGTGTGGTTAGTTCGTAAAGACGGGGCCTGGACTCTGTACGAGTCGGATGGTCCTTGAGCCAGTATCGTCGTGTCGATGAATCGACTTAATCGACGGCCTGGAATTATTTTGTCGGGGCACGGGTTTTGCTGGGAGCGTGAACTTCATCGTCACGGGCGGGAGGAATCGGGGATGGATGCCTCCGGACTGGGATCGCGACGAGGTCGGTCGTGATGGATGGATCCTAATACGGAAACAGCGCGAGTATCGTCTGCGGAGCGAGATTCGCCTGCACCAGAGAGGCGATACCGGTCTGCTGTAAAATCTGCAGCTTGATGATCTCCATCTGCTCCAGGGCGAAGTCGGCATCCTCGATACGGCTCCGCGCGGCCTCGTAGTTGTTCATCGAAACCGTCAGATTATCTTGCTTGAAGGTGAGGCGTTTCTGGCTGTCGCCGACGGACGCGAGTCGATCGGCGATCGTCGTAATCGCTTCGTCGATTCGGCTGAGGGTATCGCTCGCTTCAGCCGACGTCGAGACGGTCAGGTCGTCCGCAGCGACGCTCATGCCGCTGACGCCGACGCCGACTTCCGCAATCGCGGCCTCGAACGTGTCACCGCCTTCCGCATTGACCTGGAACGTGAAGGCCGTCCCTCCGCCGGCGCTCGAGAACAGGCTCGTGCCGTTGAAGGTCGTGCCGCTCAGGATGTCGCCGATTTCGGCGGAGAGGGCATGAAGCTCACCCTCGATGGCAGTGCGCTCGTCCGTCCCCATCGTATCGCTCGCGGCCTGCACGGTCTTCTCCTTCATGGTCTGAAGGATGTCCATGACGGAATTCAGGCTGCCCTCGGCGACGGTGAGCATGCTCTTCGCATCGCCGATGTTGTCGAGCGCCTTCTGCTGGCCGCGAACGCGTGCCGAAAGCTTCTTGGCGATCGTGTATCCGGCCGAATCGTCTTCAGCACGGTTGATGCGGGAACCCGTGGCCAGTCGTAACTGCCTCAAGCCGATCTGCGCGTTGACGCGCTGGAGCGCGCCCAGCGCATGAATCGCCTGAAGATTCGTGTTTATGCGGGTAAAGTCTCCGAATGACATTACGTCCTCCGATATGGGTTCGGTCTCCGAAGGACATGGTTCGGCAGGAGGGACGTTCGGGTATCGATTCGCGGTTCCGGCTGGGGACCTTCGGGGTCCCTACGAGCGGGTATCGGAGAAGTGAGGGCGGCTCTTAAGTGGCGGGGCGCGAAAACGGCCTCTCAACGCCGCATTCGCCGGCTCGACGTGCGCGCCTTGGAGCCGATTCAGTCGGTCGACCGCGTGGCGCCGGACGTCAAGTGTTCGACGTATTGGTCCAGATCGTCCTGCTGGTTTAAGAGATCTAGAATTGTTTCGTCCGGCGTCGCATGACGAGGATGATCCGACTCGATCAGGCGGTTCCAGACGGGGTGAACGCCTATCGTTTCGACGTCTTCGGGCCGCGAGAACGCATAGCCCATCGCTTTCGATGCGAGATTTGCCGCAGCCGCCGCGTGGATGAGCCGGTCCGCCTCGTAGCGACCGGTCGACTCGAACGGTTCGTGATGATGCCGAATGACGTCGATTAGCACGTCCGGGAAATGCAGCTTTCGGGCCGCGAACTCGCCCGCTTCGGTGTGATCACAGCCGAAGAGGAGCCGCTCGAGCTCCCGATCGTCCGTAGACGCGATCTGCGCGTCAAGGTCGTCGTTGTCGTACAGCTCGGCGGCATCCTCGTGAAAATTGTAGACGAGGATGATCTTTCCAAAGTCGTGCAGGAGTCCGGCTGTAAACGCCGCGCCGATGCGCGAGGAGCCCGTCTTGCGGCGCGGGTCGCGCGGAGCACCCTCCAATAGATGTCGCGCGAGAAAAGCCGTGGCGATGCTGTGCCGTATGAGCCGATCGAAGCACGCACCGGCCGGGCCGTCGAGAATCGAACGGAGCTTGAGCATGTGCATGCCCAACACGATGCCGGCGACGGCGACGGGCCCCAGCATGACCACGGCGCGATCCGCACTGCCGATCTTCTGGCGAAGGCCGTAGTAAGCGGAGTTGACCGTATGCAGGAGCCGGGCGACGACGATCGGGTCGCGCTGAACCATCTCGGTCACCGGCCCGATTTCGATTTTCTCCGGGCGGTCGATGAGATTGAGTGCTTCGACGAGGGTCTGCGGAAGCGGAGGACAGCGCAACTCCAGTCCGCCGAGCAAGCGCTTCGGGGATCCGTCATTCGCTCCATTTTGATGCATTACGGTTCCTCAACGTCGATGGTCGGCGCGAAGACGGGCGGTCGCCAAACGTGGGCACGAACGTAACGTGAATACGCCCTACACCGCGAGTCGTAACGCACCCTGTTCCATGAGCCGACGAGCCTCCATGACCTCGCCCTCGCGAATGTGCAATCCGACGATGCGTCGACGTAGGAGCTCGTTCTGTGGGTCCTGCTCGTAGATCGTGCGGTACAGCATGAGCGCCTGGCGATGCCATCCGTGACGAACCAACGTTTGCAGCAGGACGTCGGCTTTCTCCGCGTTATGCCGTACGATCAGCTGCTGGGCGGCCGCGGCCGCGTCCTCGGGCCGTTCACGATAGAAGGCCAGGCGAAACCAATCCTCCTGCAAAAAGCTCGGCATGCTCTCCACGCCTCGAGGGAACGCCTCTTCCAACTGAGCCGCCGTGTCATCCCAATCTCTCGTCATCCATGCGCACATGGCACGAATGAGACGTTGCTCGGTCTCGCCGAGAAACTCGTCCCAGACGGCCCTTTCACCGGACGAAACGTCGACGTCGAGAAGTCCGGATGCCGTCTCGAAATCCTTCTCGGAGATCGAGACCGTCAGGAGGACGCGCCGGGCCAGCCACTGCCGTGGAAAGATCTCGAGGGATTCTCGAGCCATCGTCGTGGCCTCACTCGTCACGCCGTTGTCCCATTCCGCCGACGCAAGAGCGCCCAGCAGCGCGGCGCGAAGGTCGTTCGGCAGCGCTTCCTCACGAAGCGTCTTGTATCCGCGCCGGAGGGCGATGCGAATCTTGCGTCCGTGAAGGGCCGTCCACACGGGCTGAAGAACGGAGGGGAGCTCGACGCCGTCCTTGAATTCGAGACGGGGTGGCTTGTAGCCGGCGAGAAACGAGTCGTCGATCAACTGCAGCATGGCGTGGTGGTGGGGTCGGTTAGCGGAGGTAGTCGAGTAAAGTGGTGTTCAGTACGGCCGAGGCGACTTTCACGGCCGCCTGTAAGGCGATCTGGGTCTTCTGAAAATCGATTGTGGCTTCGGCGAAGTCGAGGTCTTCCATCTCGGATCGGCGTACCTCTGCGAGTGCGGAGGTGTCGCGCAGTTGGGCTTCGGCAAGCTCCAGACGGTTCGCCATGGCACCCGCCGCGCCGCCGAGGTCGATGACGTGGTCGCGAGCGACGATCACGCGTTCGATGGCGGCCTCGACGTCGTCGGGCTCGCCCGACCGAAGTCCGTCGATGAGACTCTGCAGGGCTTCGGTAATGGTGTATCCTTCGCCCGTATCGTGCATCCGCTGGCCGTCGACGTTGACGTTCATGGAGAGATCGCGTCCGATGTGACGTTCTCTCGCGCCGGCGTTCCCTTCGTAATTCACGACGGGGGGAGGGCCGTCGTCCTGCACGAAAGGCTTGACCGTCGTGCGGGAACCGGCGAACACGTATTCGTCACCCGACCGCGCGTTCATCACGTCCACGACGTTTTCTAGAATGGCCTCGAGCTTTTGCGCTTCCGCCTCGCGATCGTCGTCCGAGAACGTCGCGTTGTTGATGCGCAGACCTCGCTCGTACGCCTCGGTGAACAGCTCGGCCAGTCGATCGAGCCCGTCCTGCGTGTGATCTACCCACGACGACGAGGAGGTAATCGAGCGCAAGTACTGCCCGTACCGGTTGGTCAAGAGTTCCATCTGTCGGGCCTCCGTGAAGGCGGACGGATCGTCGGACGCACGAAGTACGCGACGGCCCGAGCTCAATTGCTCTTGGAGACGAGCCAATTCCATCTGGCGCGACTGAACCGCATGATCCGAGAAGGCGGTGTATAGGGCGCGTTCGCGTGCAAGGTTGATTGAGGGCATACCGGCCTCTAAATGGTGTTCGTACCGATCGGCGCACTCGAGCGGCGCCGCTCCGTGATATTAATGTGATACATTAACTAAGGGTATAGTACAGCCTGGTAATCAAACACGTAGCAGTGTATCCATCATTTCCTGAGCCGAATTCAACACGCGCGATGCGGCGGCGAAGGATTGCTGATAGCGGATCAGATCCGTCATTTCCTCTTCGAGCGAGACCCCGGAGACGCCTCGCTCCATGGCCTCGACGTGGCTCGCGAATGCGGCGTGGCTCTCGTAGAGGCCGCGCGCCCGCTTGGCCGCCACGCCGATACCGGAGACGAGATTGATCGCGTAGGTCTCGATCGTCTCCGTGTCGCCGTTCATCACCTTACCCTCACTCAGCCTGAAGATGGCGTTGGCGATCTGGCTGTCGTGAACGCCGGCGGTTGGATCGTCGAAGGATGCGACCACGGCGCGGCTATCGTCTTCGACGGCGTCTGAGAGACGTATCGACGAAGCCGTCACGCCGCTCTCGGGTGGACCCGCATCGAAGTAGAAGAAATCGACGCCGGTATTTCCGTTGAGATCGTGACCGGTGGTATGAAGGGCGTTGACCTCCTTGACCAGTGCCTGGGCAATCCGGTCGAGAGACGACAGCGTGTCGGGGAGCGCGTCCCGAAGCGTTCGAATCCAACCTCCGAGCCGACCGCCACCTTCGGCGGGCACGTTGAGGGCGACGGGCGTGCCGGCGATCAAGATCTCGGGCGAGCCGCTCGACGTGTCGAGCTCGAGCGACCTGGCGGATGCGCCGCTGACGATCGTCAGACCGTCCAGCAAGACCGTATAACCGCCCGTCGGCTCTTCCTGCACGCGAATGGACCCAAACTCCGAGACTTTCTTGACCAGCAGGTCTCGGCGATCCTCAGCCGCCAGGTCGGGTGAGTCGGTCGCGTTGCCTCGCTCGATGACGGCGTTCAGCTCCGCGATTTCTTCGAGGAGCTGATTGACGTCCTTGATGCCGTTTTCGAGCGCACGCGTGGTTTCGCCCTGTAAATTCTCAACGTCGGTCGCCATTCGATTCAACGTCGCGGCCAGCGACGCACCCTGGCCCCGGACGGACATCCGGACCCCGTTGTCGGTAGGATGGTCGGCGAGATCACTCCAGGAATTCCAGAAGGCGTTGAGCTGATCGGAGAGCGATCCCTCCGTGCCGGAGGTAAAGATGCTCTGAAGCGCGGTCGTAATACGGTGCTCCTCCTCGGAGCCGCCCATCCAGCCGTTCGCGTGCCACCCCGATCGGGAGAGGAGGGCGTCGCGCAGCCGCTCGTAGGCGGAAACGCTCACTCCCGATCCGGTTGCCGTTTTCTCGAAATGCCGGGTCTGGATACCCTGGTTCGCCATGCTGTCGGCCTGCATCGTGATGCGCCGGCGCGAGTAGCCCTCGGTGTTGGCGTTCGCGACGTTCTGGCCGATCGTGTTCATCGCGGCGTCGAAAGCGATGAACGATCGTTTGCTGATGTTGAATAGCTGATGGATGCTCATAAGGCGAGGCGTGTGAGGCGAGGGGTGTAAGGCGTGACGTCGACCGGCCTAACCTACCCGGTTGAGGAATGAGCGTTTGCCCGGCGACGATTCTACGGTGCCTCCGGTCGACGTATAGTGCCGGCCGCCCGAGGAGTCTTCGAGGCCGGTGATGGCCTCGAGCAGTTCACGGCCGAGATGTACGGAATACTCGAGCGCGAATTCGAGATCGCGACAGCGCTCCTGCGTGCGTAGGGCTTGGCCGCGGATTCTTTCCCGCACCTCCAGGATGCGCGTCCCGATCGCCCCCTCGTCCCCGACCCGTTCGAGCGCGTCCACGACGTCACGAATCGAGACGGTCTCGCCGTCAAGCCGGAGCACGCGGCCGAGCAGCCGAAGCTGCCGGTCACGGGCCTGTTTCAAGCGCGCGAGCACGTTTACTTCGTCGCTCGTCTGCAGTGCCGCGGCTTCGATCACGTCGTGATCGTGGTCGCGAACGGCCGTGATCTGCCGG
>CAZMXY010000208.1:0-6052 GCA_964570345.1 uncultured Rhodothermales bacterium
AAACGGCGCGCGTCCCGCTTCCATGACACGGCGGCACAGTTCCTACGAGCCCCACCGTTGCCTCGGCCGAATCGACGCACCAGCCTCGTCAAGTTCGGCCTGCGGCGATTCCACATGGCATCGTCTGCCGAATCGTCCTATTTTACGATGATTCGCTCGATACGGCAAGGGATTTGCTTGTAGGACGACATCATGGCAATGCCCGGAACGACATATAGCGGATCCTCCTCCGATCGGTTGCTAACCGAGCGAGAGCAGGAAATCCTTCGACTGGTGGTCAAAAGCTTCATCGACACGGCCGGTCCGGTCGGATCGCGATTTCTGGCGAAGACGTCGGGCATCGCGCTCAGCCCGGCCTCCATCCGAAATACGATGAGCGACCTGGAGGGATACGGCTATCTCGATCATCCCTATACGTCGGCCGGCCGCGTACCCACCGAGCTGGGCTACCGGACGTTCGTCGATGAATTGATGGGCTCCCCTCGACTTTCGAAAATGGAGAAGCAGCTCCTCAAGACCGAGCTCGATCGATTGATGGGGGACACCGGACAGCTCCTGAAGGAGTCTTCGCGACTGCTCGGGCGATTCTCGAACTTGCTGGGCGTCGTGCTCACGCCGAGGCTGTCGACGGGCGTCCTCGAGCGGATGGAGGTCGTTCAACTCTCTTCCTCACGCATCATGTTCGTCGTGAGCGTGGAGGGCGGCCTCGTAAAGACCATCATCCTGGAGCTCGAGTCGAACCTCAGCCGGCGCGATCTCGATCAGGTCGTCGGCATTCTAAACGAACGGCTGGCCGGATTGACGCTGGAGGAAATTCGAAAGACCTATCCGGCGCGCGTCAGCGATCTACGGGACGATCGCAGCGGCATCGTAAGACTGATCTTGAAGGAGGGAGCCCTTCTGTTCAGCGATCCGTCCGAGACCCGACGGCTCCAGTACGCAGGAACGCAAAACATCCTCATGCAGCCTGAGTTTCAGGAACCGGCCGACCTGCACTCGCTCATCGAGTTGCTCGAGGACGAGGACTTCGTCGTTCATCTGTTGGAAGACCGACGAGAGGCCGAAAGCGAGGAGCCGGGACGGGCGACCATCAGTATCGGAAGGGAGCACGTGGAGGAAAAGGCGGAACGGTATTCCATCGTCACGGCCGACTATCAGATCGGAAGGACGGTCGGAACGGTCGGAATCATCGGCCCCACGCGAATGGACTACGAGCGCATCGTCGCGCTCGTCGAAAGCATCGCGGCGCTCTTAAATCGACCCGAGGGCGGAGCCGATAGAAGGAAGTAACATCGAACGTTCGAATGAGTACGGCATGAACAAGCACGAAGCACATATGACGTCAAATGCGAAGGACGCATCCGACGCGCCGGTGAACGGGGATCAGAAATCCGAGGCACCCGTGCAGGAAGATCACGAACAGGACGCCGATGAAGTACGGGACGACATCTCAGAGCACATGATCGAGAAAAACGACGCCGCGGACATCGCGCTTGCGGCAGTGGATGAGCTCGCCGATCGCGCCACGGAGCTCGACGCCCTCAAAGAGCAGCTCGACGCCGCTCAGGACCAACTCCTTCGCAACGCGGCGGAATTTCAGAATTATCGACGTCGAGCGGAGCAGGAGAAGTCCCAACTCGTCGAGCTCGGCAAGAGCGTCGTCCTACGGCAGTTTCTAGACGTTCTCGACGACCTGCAGCGTTCGTTGGATGCAGCGGACCTGGTCGGGCAGCGAGAAGGCGATCCCCGCGGCGCTTTTGACGCGTTGAAGCAGGGCGTGGAGCTCGTCAACAAGAAATTCATGGACGAGCTTTCCAGGTACGACGTGCGTCCCATCGAGGCCGTCGGGAATCCGTTCGACGAAAGCGAGCACGAGGCCGTGATGCAGCAGGCGGATACCGACGCGGCGCCCGGCACGGTGATCGAAGAACTTCAGAAAGGGTATCGGATGGGTGACCGGGTACTGCGTCACGCCAAAGTGATTGTGGCGGCGTAATCAGAATCAAGCCCAGGCATGACGCGCCTGGCGCCTCGCCGAATTTTATGACAGCGCAATGTATTGATGAGAGACTATTACGAAATATTAGGCATCGAACGGGGCGCGCAGCCGGAGGTCGTAAAGAAGGCCTATCGCAAGCTGGCCCTGAAGTATCATCCCGACCGAAATCCCGAAGACGCCACGGCCGAAGTCAAATTCAAGGAAGCGGCCGAAGCATACGAGGTCCTTTCGGATCCCCAGAAACGCGCGCGGTATGACCGCTTCGGCCACGCCGGCGTACGGGGAAATGGTGCGGGCGGCCAGGGCCCAGGTTTCCACGACATCAACGACATATTCAGCGCCTTCAGCGACATTTTCGGCGGCTCGGGCACCATCTTTGACGAGGTATTCGCCGGGCAGCGCGGCCGAGGCCGTCGATCACGCGGACACGGACGGGCGGGGAGCGACCTCCGCCTCAAACTTCCCCTCACTCTCGAAGAAATCGCCGAGGGCACGGAGAAGAAAATCAAAGTGCGGAAATTCGTCGTCTGCGAGACGTGTGAAGGGATCGGTGCGGAGAACGGCGAGGAAGGCTACGCGACGTGTCTGACCTGTCAGGGCTCGGGCGAATTACGGCAGGTCACCCGCTCAGTCTTCGGTCAGTTCGTCAACGTACAGCCGTGTCCCGCCTGCTACGGAGAAGGACGCACGATTCAGCACCGTTGCGGTGATTGCGGCGGCGAGGGTCGCGTGAAGGGCGAGGAGACGATCGGCGTCAACGTGCCCGCCGGCGTGCTCGAAGGCAACTACCTCACGCTGCGGAGCGCCGGCAATGCGGGCATCCGTACCGGTCCGCCGGGTGACCTCCGTGTGGAGATCGAGGAGCTGCCGCACGAAGACTTCACTCGAGAGGGTCTCGACGTCTATCACGAGCTCTACATCTCCTTTCCGGAAGCCGCCCTCGGCACGGAAGTCGACGTGCCGACCCTCAAGGGCCGGGCTCGTTTGCAGATCGATCCCGGCGTGCAATCCGGAAAGATCCTGCGTATGCGCGAACGCGGCATTCCCGAGCTCAACGGCATGCGTCGCGGGGACGAAATGGTTCGCGTGCACGTGTGGACGCCCCTGAATCTCACCGACGACGAACGGTCGCTGCTCGAGACGATGCGTACGTCGCCCTCCTTCGAGCCTCAGCCCGACCAGGAGGATCGTAAGAAGTCCTTCTTCAGCAAGGTCAAAGACGTATTTACGTAATGGAGAGCGGGATCGAGGGGGAGGTGCTTCGCAGCGTGATGCGAGAGGTCCCTTCACCCGTGACCGTCGTCACCGTGGGAGGGCCGGCGGAAATACGTGGCATCACGATCGGCTCCTTCGCCAGCACGTCCCTGCGGCCGCCCCTGATCTCATTCAACGTCAGCCGCGACGCGCAGATCTACGACGCGCTCGTCGCGACCGATCGTTTCGCCGTTCACCTGCTCAGTGACGAGCAGGCGCACGTGGCCGATCATTTCGCTACGCCGGACCAGTCGAGCGAAGCCCAGTTCGAAGGCGTGCCCTATCGAGTAGATGCCTTCGGAACGCCCATTCTTTTGGATACGCTGGCCGTGCTGTACTGCCAGCGCCACGACGTCACGGAGGCGGGTGATCACTCCATCATCGTCGGCCGCGTCGCGCGCCTCGAGAACGGCGTCGAAGGGGAGCCGCTGGTTTACTATAATCGGACGTATCGCAGTATCGGGAAAGAGGTGTCGCCGACTACGTTCGATCCGGTCGGAGAGTGAAGCGAGTAGCGAGAAGAGAGAGGAGGGAGGGGGTGGAGGTCAGGAGTTGAGGGAGGGTTCGCCGTAGATGCCGAGTCCGAAGAAGGCGAAGTCGTAGCGAGCCGGGTCTTCCGGGCAGAGCCGCCGGCACGTTTCGGTCAGCTCCTCGCAGGCCCGCCAGTCGTCGTAGGATCGATCGAGCAGTCCCAATTTCCGGGCTTGCCGGCCGGAATGCACGTCGAGAGGAAGCATGAGCTGGTGCGGCGCGACGTCACTCCATATGCCCAGGTCGACCGGTCCGGGCCGGACCATCCATCTCAGATACATGTTGAGCCGCTTGCAGGCGCTGCCCGTCTCCGGCCGTGCAAGATGTTTTTGCATGCGCGACGGCGTTTCGGGATGAGCTCGCATGATCGAGTCGCTGAATCCCTGCAGAGCGGGCCCCACGTCCGGATGGCCGGATGGAAGGTGCCGCGCGAAGAGCGCCTCGACCGTTTCGTGTCGGCGAAGCAGCGTGCCGAGGTTGTTCGTCAGCCAGACGGCGTCGATCGTCTGAAACGTTCGGTGTTTGAAGCCTCTCAGGCGATCGCCGTCCCGCTCCCGATCGAAATCGCGGACGAATCGATACGGCTGGAAACGCATCCGCTCACAAAGTTCGAGCATTTTGCGAAGAACGGTCTCGCGGCGACCCCACGCCAGCAGGGCGGCATACAGTCCGATGACTTCCTGATCACGAGGATCCTCGAATCCATGCGGAAGCGAGATCGGGTCGCTCGCGATGAAGGCCGGCCGCTCGAAATGGCGGACCATCCGGTCGAGGTACGCGCTGGTACGTCGTACGTCCTGCATGACGGGGCGGCCGGTCTCGATGGAGTCGGGCGCGCCGGATTCCCTTGTAATGCCGGATACTTCGACGGTCGGTGCTGCGGGTTTTTCAGCCGGCTGTTTTTTCATAAGCCCGCTGCCCGAAAGAGTGCCGCCGCGGCCTGCACCTCGACGTTCCCGCCGCTGATGATGATGCCGACCCGGTCCGGGATCTCCCCGAGGGCGTCCTCGAAAACGGCCGCCGCGGCCACGGCGCCGGTAGGCTCGACGACGAGCTTCATCCGCTGCCAGAAAAAGTGCATGGTCGTGATGATGGATTCCTCGCTCACGGTGACCATCTCATCGACGTGCTCGAGTATGAGGGGGAACGTCACGCGGCCAAGCGAGGGTGTTCGGGCGCCGTCCGCCACGGTGTCCGGATTCGTCACCGTCTGGAGCTCGCCCGTCCGGAAGGAGCGCGTCGCGTCGTCGGCGCGTGCGGGTTCGACGCCCACGACGCGACAGGATGGCTGAAGGGCCTTAGCGGCAATGGCGGATCCCGAAAGGAGCCCGCCCCCGCCGCACGGAACGAGCAGCAGGTCCAGCGTGCCGGCCTCCTGCAACAATTCTCTCGCCGCCGTCCCCTGGCCGGCGACGATCCACGGATGGTCGTATGGAGGGATGACAGGCAGGTCCCGCTCGGCCGATAGTCGGGAGGCGAGCTCCTCGCGCGTCGTTTCTTGCCGATCGTAGAGTATCACTTCGGCTCCGTATCCGCGTGCGGCCTTTAGCTTGACGGGGGGCGCATCCCACGGCATGATGACCGTGATCGGGACCTCCAGCAAGCGGCCCGCGAGGGCCAGCGCCTGGGCGTGATTGCCGGACGAATACGTCAGCACGCCGCGCCGGCGATCCGCATCCGAAAGATGGGAAAGGGCGTTGTACGCCCCGCGAAATTTGAACGCCCCGGCGCGCTGGAAATTCTCGCATTTGAAGAAAAAGCGGGCGCTGAAGCGCCGATCGAACGTCTCGGACGTGTGAATCGGCGTGCGACGTGCGACGCCCCTGATCTGCTCGGCCGCGTCTTCCACGTCGGCATACGTGACGGCGGAGGATGCGGGCGCGTCGTATCGAGGCGGATACGGATTCAGAGGCGGGTGGAGTCAACGCGCGGTCAAAGAGGCCCGCCTATCGAAAGGGAACGGCCCGAGAACGCGCAAATTGGAGCGTGGACGTAAGCTGACGGAGGAGGAGAGCGACGAGCGCGTGAGCGTGCGCGTTACGGCTCGCCGGGCAGCGACTCGGGCCGCCGCGCCGGTTGGTCGGTCGGCGGTTCGAATCGCTCGACGACGATGTGGACGTCGCTGGCGAGCGATGCGAATGCGCCGATGGCAGCGAGCGTCGGCGAGAGAAGAATCGCGGCGGCCGCGCCTCCGACCCCGACCGACAATGGGAATTCCATCACCGTGCGCCCGTCCTTCTTGACGATGATGCGGCGCGCGTTCCCTTC
>CAZMXY010000209.1:0-6043 GCA_964570345.1 uncultured Rhodothermales bacterium
TCTCTCCTGCCACGGTCAAGGAGGTGCGCGAGGCGACACGAGACAAAACGGGGTTTTACACGGCCGAAGAATTGCTGCAACCGCATCCTCTTGTTGAGCATGCTGAGTAATGCAGAGTAGGGCGAGTATGGCCGCCGTCAGCCGCCGAAGTCGGTGGCTCTGCCTTCGAGTAGGAGTAGCAAAGGTACGTCGGTCGAGTCTCTTCGCGGTTACAGCAGCACGTGCCAGTGGCAGCGGGCTGTACCAAACACTCCTCGGGCCTCGCACGTACGCCTGGGCGTAGCGGCCGGGCAGCATCGGCCCGGCGGACCAGAATCGATTCCGTTACCCGGTTCCGGATCCTTCAAGCAGTCGGCTTCGGCACGAAGCCGGGCCAGTTTACTTGCGTGAACTTTCGGTTTGTCGGCGAACTCGGACCGGGAGCAGGGCGCGGCTCTGTTTCTATGGACAGAGACAATCATCTGGGCCTCGGCTGTGGCCAATCAAGCGCCGCAGAGCTCTTGGGGACCAATGTTCGGTCGGCCGGTCCAAGGTGCCTTCTCGGCTCCAACTTGGCTTTCGGCCTGTCTTCCGCGTGTGAGAGAGAGCCATGCCTTTTCGTAAGGACTCCGCTCAGCCCGAGAGGGCTTCCTCTTGGCTCAGTTAGGCCACGAGCTCACAGCCTGAGGCCCGGTATTGTGAGGGATCAGGGCGAGGTCCGACCCAGATATCCGAACCATGGAAGTTGCCTCCACGCACCAGGCGTGCGATCTTGTAGCCGTCTTCGGAGAACCGCGTCGACCTCACGACGACTCAGGACGACAGGCAGGTGGTGCGACGAGCGAGCCCGCGTGAAGGCGAGATGCTCAGACGGCCGGCCGAAGACCTCTTTATGCAGGAAGAGGAGGGCGGCGAGGGCCTGATTCTGGGTACTGGCGGAGACGCGTCGATTCGTTGCCAGATCAGAAAGAAACTGTTCGATAGCGTCATCGCCGAGGTCGCGCGGATGCGTCATTCCGTGATAGCGGACGTACCGTTTGATCCACCGGACATAGGCTCCTTCCGTTCGGAGGCTGTAATGTCGAAGCCGGCATTTTCGCCGGACCCGGTCGAGCAGCTTGGGCTGTTCCATTACACATTGATCGGTTGTATGCTGTTGTCTAGCATCTTGGTCGGCTTCACGCCGTCCATCATCCGGGAGCACTCAGGAACGGCTGCTAGCCTTCGTGGACCGTCTCTTGAGGGAAGGCCCCTGACCCTCCTCTTGCGCGAGTCCCTTGATGGCGGGGACTCGTGCCAACCCGACATAAGAAGCCCCTGCTCGGACGACAAAAGATCGTTCTGGCAGGGGTTTTTGCAGTTTGGCGCCCGGCAGTGTGTCCGTTCGAATACGCCAACGAGAATGGCCCTGAGCACCACGACCTCGGGATATTCTTTTCGCTCCTCCAGCGTCCAGCGTCAGGATGTCGATCGTCGGTCTTAGCGTAAGCGTCCGGTGAACTACGTCTTGCGACTCTTCCAGTGATTCGGAAAGAGTTCCTGCACGAGTTTGTGCGGATGCGTCGGTATGGGGCTGAGCGTGTGAAACGGCATTTTCGGCGGACTAGGTCGAGCTGCCTGGGCTATTCCATTGCACAAATGAGCGGTTGTGTGCTGTTTTCTTGCATCTTGGGCGGCTTCGCGCCGTCCATCTCCAGGGGGCCACCCTCTATCCATAGACAATCGAAGGACTTATCTCGTCATCTTCGTGTGGGAAAACATTCCGCGGGCGAGTTGCACTCCGGCCTGGGCGGGACTATATAGGAGTTGGGCAGGCAAGGAGGATACCGCTATGCACATCCGATCTCACGTTGTGTCGGCCATGACTGGGTTCGTGATTCTAGTGGCCGCTGCGTCGTGCGGTCGGGCGCCGGAATCGGTCGAACAGGCTGGGTTGGTGAATCCGTTGCAGGGCGTCTGGTCAGTGAGCGAGATGACTCCTGGCAGCGGCAGCGCGACAATCACACCGTCGCAGCCAGGTCTGTTCATCTTCACGGAGGGGTACTACAGCGCGGTCCACTCTCTAGGAGGCGAGCCGCGTTCGCGGTCTGCCGTCAGCTTCAACCCCACAGCGGAAGAGAAGGTTGACCAGTACGACTCGATTATCGTCAATGCAGGCAACTACGACGTCAGCGGCTCCACGGTTACGTTCCGACCGCAGATCGCGAAGAGCCCAGAATTCGTTGGTGGACAATCAACGATGAATTTCCAGATTGACGGCGACGTGCTGACGTTCACGGAGACGAGGGTGGTGGCCGCAGACGGGGTCTCTGCGCCTGGCGCGTCGGGCACGTCGATGAAGCTGCGGCGTGTTGAGTAGGCTTGCGAGGTAAACGACAGCTTCTTGCCCTTACGCGGTCCTGTACTGCTGTCGCACCGAGCTGCCTAACGAGCCGCTGCAGCCGGCGAGCGGCGGAGGTGCATTGAGCTGGCTCCGAACGATCATGGGCGCCGCTCGCGGCTGAGCGGCAGCCGTTAGTCCGCCAACCAGACTGAGAGGCCTTTACGATGAGAGCCTTTTCCATCAGTACCATAGTTCTCATGGCTTCAGTGCTTGCTGCCGGAGCAACGTTGACTACCTCGGCCCTCGCGCAGAATGAAGGACACAAGGAAGCCGACAAGCAAGGTTATGTCCTGAAACCTGGCGAAGGGGAGAAGCTGGGTCTCAATCGGATTATCAAGGCCAGTCCTGAGAGCGGCACGCAGGGCGGCGTGATGGTCTTGGATCATCTGCCCCCCGGATTCACGACGGGTCCTCACATTCATCTCAATGCAGATGAATTCTTTCACGTCATCAGTGGCACGGGGGCCGCGACGATGGGCCGGGAAACCGTCGCGATCGGGCCCGGCGACGTCGTATTCGTGCCGGCGGGCGGGGAACACGAAATGTCAGTCGGCGAGGAGCAGGAGATGGAACTTCTCTATTTTCTGGATAAGCCCGGCTTAGACGGCTTTTTCCGAGAGTTGCATGAGCAGTTCATCTCGAAATCAAAAAGTGTGAGCGTCGCGGACTGTAACGCCATAGGTGCCAAGTACCAGATGGTCTGCATCACTCAGGACTGACTGCATGAAAGTCAGGGTCCAATGACGTCAACTAATAGGCGGCCTAACGAGCGGTTGCAAGTGACGAAAAGCGTTCGGGCGTATTCAGAGGAATTCGATCCGCGTCTGGATTGGCGGTTTTTTCTCAGGTCTGAGGCACGCATCTTTTCGCACTTGAACCGCGCGCCGTTAGGCCGCCTACATATTCGCCGTTCTGAATGCAATACGACATCGCGCTATCGTTCGCCGGAGAGGACCGCAAATACGTCGATCAGGTCGCTAGCTATTTACGACGGGCCGGAGTCGAGGTGTTCTACGACAGGTATGAGCAAGTGGATCTGTGGGGGAAAAACCTGTACGAACACCTAAGCGACGTTTACCAGAACAAGGCACGTTACACCGTCATGTTCGTCTCGCGCCATTACGCCGAAAAGTTGTGGACACGTCACGAGCGTAGAAGTGCGCAGGCGAGAGCCTTCCAGGAGAGCCTCGAGTACATCCTGCCTGCTCGCTTCGATGACTCGGAGGTGCCGGGCCTACTTGAGACCGTCGGTTATCTTGACCTTAGGCACTTGTCGCCTAAGCAACTGGCGGAAGCCATCTGTGAGAAACTGGTTCGGTCAGGCGTTGCGCTCGCGCCTGACCCGCCTCGTCCCTTCGGAAGTGAGGAGCCAGCGGGATCTTCGTCGCTCGTGACTGTCACCGTTCGAGATGAGCGAGACGCTCCCATCGCCGAAGTAGATGTTTTACTAGTGGCATCAAACGGGACCTACCTGCGGGGGCGTACCAGCAGCGACGGTACAGTCGCATTCGAAGTCGCCAAACGAAGGATACTCACTGTGTTTTGCGCTCACCCGGAGCGTCCGGCCTTCGTCAGCCCAGAATTCGATCCGGTGAGCGATTTCTCTGTCACGTTGCCTAGCGTCGAAGGGATCGGTTCACTCATCTGTATTCGTGGTTGGGATACGATCCCCGGCCTGAAGGGCTCAATGAACCCGATCCACGATTCATCGGCCCGGCTCTACGCATACACGAAGAACATCGCCGTAGACGGGGGAAAACGCCAGCCTGCCCGCTTTGAGATAGGAAAGCCGTTGCACTTCGAGGATTCGGACGGACACGAGCGGTTTGTCGCGTTCATGGCTGTAATCGCCGACTGCTTCCTCGTAGAGCATAGACAAATCGCATTGCCGGCGGCCTAACCCGCCGCAGCACGCCGACGCCGGGCTCCACCGTTTTGCCCGTCTCAGCGTTGGCGTCTACCTTGCCTTCATCAACGATCGCGTTGCCCGGCGCGGGTGAGCGGCCATCCGTTATGCCGCTGGAGACCAGTTCGTTAACAGCAGCCCATCAAGCCGATACACTTCAACAACAAGAAACGAGGTCCATGTCATGAACGAACTCCAAATCACGGCCCGCTTAAGGATCCATGACGGCAAATTGGATCAGTTCAGGACGCATGCAAAAGCCTGTATGGAAAGCACCCGCGCGAAGGACGAAGGCACGTTGCAGTACGACTGGTTCATTAACGAAGATGGCACCGAGTGCGTGGTGCGGGAGCGGTATGTGGACTCGGACGCCCTGCTCGAACACTTGGGCAATCTCGGCGACAGGCTGGGGGAGCTTTTGAGTGTGTCAGATATGTCAGCGGAAGTTTGCGGCACGCCGTCACAGGAGTTACTGAAAGCCACAGAAGGCATTCCGAAGACGGTGTACAGCTACTTCCAGGGACTGTAGGAGCATACTACTGCCGAGCATCCAACTCCACCGAAAGTGTAGGTGCGGCATAACAACTCACTCAAGCCGACGAAGGGCTCAACGGTCTTGTTTCGCAGGCAGGTTTGTGTTTCCTTGCCTCGTATGAACGACGCGCCGCCCTTTGCGGCTTAGCTCAGCCGTTATGCGTATCGGGAACCGTCCTCTCTGGAGTATTGTTCATGGTACGTTCAAATGTACCAAAGGAAAGGCCTTATGAGCATCGTGCCTGATATCATCCCGATTTCGGAGCTACGCCAGGACGCCGCAGGCGTGATCAAGCGACTCAAGTCCTCAAATAAGCCGGTTTTCATCACGCAGCGGGGGCGTGCATCGGCGGTTCTAGTGAGTACCGAAGACTACGAGCGTACCCAGCACGAGGTCGAAATTCTCAAGGCCCTCGCTCAAGGTGAGCTCGAAATCGAACAGGGCGATGGGGCGGATCTCGACAGTGTATTCGCGAAAGCCGACGAGTTGCTCGCTTCGGGCGAATGAGAGTTCGTTTTACCCCAAGCGCTGAGCGACATTTTCTCTCAGCGCTTGAATACATCCGGCGTGAGAATCCGTCCGCCGTGCGCACCTTTCGGAACCGAGCGCTGAAGTCGCTTGAGCGTCTTCAGGACTTCCCGGATTCAGGTCGACACATCCCGGAATTCCCCGACCTTCCGTACCGCGAGGTCATCGTCGCTCCGTATCGATTCTTCTATCGAGCCAAGGACGATATCGTTTGGATCGTCAACGTCTGGCATGATGCTCAAATTCCTGTCGAGCCGAAAGAGTGATCTGGATCGATACGCATAACCAGCCAGTCTTATTAGGCTAGAGTCAAGCCGAGGAGCCGATTTTTTTGTGTTTGGGTGGTGATTAGTTCGTCATGGTCGGGCGGGATGCTATTTGCCCCTGCACCGCAGATTGTGTTCTGCGACGAAGATAGCTCGGGCTGCGAATCCTCTATTCTCCGGATGTCCGAACGGGCAGATCCTCTCGCGTATAGGCCGTCAGAGCGGCTTGGGGGGTGCGTACCGTTTTGGCCCTGTTCTGGACAACCCGGCCGGAGGGGCAGCATGTCCCTGAGGGGACTCCTTAGGATGCAAGGCGACTCTCTGCAAGCGAGGAGCGAATGCCTGTTGTCGGCCCTCTCCGGCGAGGGCAGGTCCAGAGGTTCGGCAGAGGTATTTTCAGAAGTTGTGGACGGGCAATAAAAAGGGCGTATCCTGATTGGGTCGAT
>CAZMXY010000210.1:0-6008 GCA_964570345.1 uncultured Rhodothermales bacterium
CCGGTGTCGGTGTATCCGGCCAACGAGCTCTGGAACCTCGTTCCGGCCGATCGAACGTTCAACCAGCACGTGAAAAGAGGCCGCCTCGCGTCGCCGGAGCGGATCCAGGTGGCCGAACCGATCATCGCGCTTACGGACGCTAGTTATCTGGCATCCCTGACCTGGAAACGGCCATTCGGGACGACGTGCGTGTTCGTTTTGGGCATCTCGATGCAGGATACGGCATCGGCGGGAGCCGTTGCACACGAGGCCTGCCGGTTTATCGATCAACTTGCCCACTCTCGCAACATCGCTCGGTTCTGATATGCGCAAGAATACCACAAGCTCGTTCGCGATCGCATTCCGGAGATCATCGAGCGGGATGGGAGATCGTGCGAGATTCGCGCCCTTGGGGAGGAGGCTAATCGCGATGCGCGGCGAAAGAAGGTGGTTGAGGAGGCCAGGGAGGTCGCGGCGGCCTCAGAGGCCGAGTTGGTCAAGGGAGATCGGGGATGTCTACGAGGTGCTCGCCGCGCTGATGGCGGCCTTTGGAGTCAGCCTTGGCGACATGCGCGCTGCGCAGGAGCGTAGGCGCAGTGAGCGGGGAGGGTTTCCGAAGCGTCTGAAGTTGGTCTCGGTTGATGAGCGGCGGTAGGTTGGCGTTGGACGCGGTTTTTCGTGCTTTGCGGCCAGCGCAGATTTTTCTTGTACAATATTCGCATGTGTACAGTATTATTGTACAGACCGAACTAATGTACAAAACGAATGGCTAAGGACGACGAACTAGCTGCGGAAGCTCTCGCGCGCCTGCAGGAGATAACTGCGAAATCCGGCTACGACGTCCGACGGGTGTTTACCCGGTCGCGCGACAAAGACTGGGGCCGTGATGGCACCCTGGTTATATCCGTTGACGGGAATGAATGTCATCTCCTGATCGCGGCCAAACGCCATGCGACCACGAGCACCGTGACACGCGTGGCAATGGACCTTGAATCGGCGGGAATACCCAACGACGAGCTTCTGTTCGTCGCCCAGTACATCCAGCCTGCCGTCCAGACGCTCCTGCAAAGTCAGCGATTCAACTACCTCGATGCGGCCGGGAACTGCCACATCGATAAGGCACCGATCTTCATTCACGTCGAGGGGCGAAAACCCGACAAAGTTGAGCCTAGACGGAAAATTCGGGCGTTTGGCGGCGAGGGGTTGAAAGTCATCTTCTCATTCCTGCTCGATCAAGATCTCGTATCTGAGACGTACCGTAATCTGGCAGAGCTCTGCGACGTGTCGCATGGCGTCGTTCAGTATACCATCAATGATCTCGAAGAGACAGGATTTCTCGATCGCCTTGGCCGAAGCAAGCGGCGTCTCAGACGATCAGATGATCTAATCGACCGGTGGGTGGAGGGATACATCGAAGCCCTCAGGCCCAAGCTCTCGCTCGGGCGATTTCGATTCCGCGACGAGGATTCGGTAAAGGAGTGGAAGGACATCGACCTTGATCCTCATCGAAGCAGATGGGGAGGCGAGCCGGCCGCCGAGCTCATCACAGAGTACCTTCGTCCCGGGTACTTAACGATTTACACTCGATATTCTCGTCCTGAGGCCATGAAGAGCCTCAGGCTCCTGCCTGACGACGCCGGACACCTTGAGCTCTTCCGCACATTCTGGACACGCGAGCTGGAGGATCATGCGTCCGAGACGTTTTCGCGTCCGACGGTCCCGATAGTACTCGCTTATGCAGATCTTGCGGCTTCAGACGACCCACGTAATGCGGAGGTCGCTGCCACATTGCGAGGACGTTTGATGAACGAGACCGCGTGAACTCCCGGAGTTAAGCAGGCGACGAATGCGAGATGCTCGAACCTTTTGAAGTCACCAAGGACGAAATCGGTGCAATGTGGCCGGCGATACTGGCGGTCGCGTCTGCCTGTCGCGAGCTCAGGATCGACTTTTTTGTGATCGGCGCTGCCGCTCGGGACCTTCATCTTAAGATCATCTACGGCGTCGACCTTCTGCGAGCGACCGGCGATCTTGACATAGGAATCGCCGTCCGCGGTTGGGAGGAATTCAATTCGCTGGTTAGTCACTTCGAAGACGTACTGGGCTTCAAGCGTGACAGGATGGAGCATCGGGTCGTGAAAGGATCGCTCGTTGTCGACGTTATACCCTTCGGTAACATCGCGGATGAAGCAGCGCGTATTCAATGGCCGAAGGGCGATAAGGTGATGTCGGTCTTAGGATATGTTGAAGCGTTTGACGGCGCCGTGCGATTCGACATCCGCGACGGACCTATCGTTCGAGTTGCGTCCCTTGCAGGTATCGTCGTTTTGAAACTGATCGCGTGGGGTGGGCGACCGGAGCAACGGCGTCAAGATCCGATAGACCTGTGCACCATCATGAAGAATTACGACGAAGTCGTCGCTCTGGATCTGTATGAGAAGCACGATGACGTGCTCGATGACGACTTCGACGCGCGGTATGCACACGCGCGCATCCTCGGACGAGATGTCGCGCCCCTCCTGCGTTCCGAAGAGCTTAGGGATCGAATACTGGCGATCCTGGATCAGAATCTCGCGGACGAGTACGACAGCCCGCTCGCTGACGCCATGGGCCGGGACTGCTATCGAGAGAGAGCCGTGCGTATCCGATGCCTCCAATCCCTCAGGCAGGGTATTGTAGAGCGACTGTGGAAGTAAGACTGGTAGGGCTGCCGCTTCCGGGCTCAGTCGGCCGATCGGAAGGTTGTTGACGCCGAGATCCAGGACGCTCCATCGCCAGTGAGGGCGACGTGTGCCGAACTTCTGGACCTCGATTGCGAATTCGTCTATGTTACGGAAGAGGCCGTACGGCTCGCACAGGCATATGTGGAGCGGCAAATACTGACGCCGACGTTTTCGGACGACGCTTTGCATATCACGCTTGCCTCCGTCTCGGGCGTAGACGTGCTAATTCGTTGAAACCGAGGTTCACGCTAGTAAACTTCAGGCACATCGTGCATTTTGAGAAGATACGCCAGTTCACAGCTGTCAATATTGAGTCGGGCTACAAGCCGCTGTCGATCTATTCGCCGCGAGAGGTGACTAACTATGGGGAAGAAAAAGACGTTTGACGCCGTCCGCATGGTGCGTCAGATCCGGGATGCTCATTATGAGCAGCTCAAGGACAAGAGCGTCGAGGAACGGCTGGCGTACTATCGAGAGAAGTCGAAAGCGCTCCGATCGGACATCAAAAAACAGAAGGAGGCGAAGTCTTAGGATTGGTGAGATCCGGTCGTCGCGATCCGCGCTTGCGGCGATGATTTTTGGCGATCTCGGGGGCATGGTAGGCCAATGCATACGAGCCGTCGCTCGAGCATTTTGAACCGGACTTCAGGACGAGGAGATCGCTATGAGTTTGACGTCACGCGGACGGTGTCCGATCTGCGGAGCCACCATCATGGCGGCGAAGACGACATTCAGCGTCGACAAAGGCGAGACCCTGATCGTGGTACGCGACGGGACCGCGACCGTATTCTGAGAGTGCAGAACCACGCACGTGCGCTCGACGAGGAACGCATTTCCATGAAATGCAGACGCGAGGCGGCTTCAATTCGAGTCCTCCGGTCGGAATCGGATCTCCTGAACCATCACTCGACGCTCCGATGTCACGTCAAAGATCACCTGCGCATAGGCCTGGACGCCCTCGAGATGTCGGACGAGATCCGCCACGAAGGCTTCGGCCGGCGTGGAGGAATCGGCTGGATAGGGTTGGACCTGATTGAGATCGCGACGCCATGTAGACACGACGCTTGTTGCTTCCTGCTTCAGCGAGGATGACTTCTCGCAATACCAGGGCAGGAAATCGAATCCGTCTTCTGAGCGGAGGATGAGTTGCGGCGGATCCTCCAGCTCGGTCATACTCCTCGGTGCGCCGTGATACTCGAGCGGGTTCATAGGCGGGTCGAAGAAGGCGACGAGCTCATCGGCCGTGTGCAGGACGACGAGCAGCTCCGATGCGACGGCCGCTTTGTCGAAAGCGGCGGGTGATACTTGGCGCACCCTGGCAAGGGCGGCATTCGACTGCTCCAGAATCGTGGTGACGAGGCGAATGATCTCGGGTGAGCGGTCTTCCACAGCGGTGTCTCGGTTAATGGGAAAATAGGTACTTCAATGGTTTCGTAGGCCCGCGGCCGTTTTTCAACCGAATCTAGGCGGCGCGAGGTGCCTGGTAGGCCGAGACTTTTACTTCGGCGCCACAGTCAAAGGCCGAGTTGGCCATTTGCAAGAGGTTAGCGGTCGTCTCTTCGTCGGAGTACCCCTCACTTGGGTGGTCTTCCGGATACGTGCCTTCGCACCTTCGCACGCATCACGAGGCGATCATTAGCATGATACAGATTCTCACGGAGAGAAGATCGTACTCGAAACCTTGCCCGGTGTGCGGGCTTTTGCGCCACAAGAAGTGATCACCGAGGTGAGGTGGAGGGAACGTGGGCAAATCGCGTCGCTGGACGGTCGCTAGACCTTGCGCGGGAGGCTGTCGCGGCTATCCACCAGGTCGCCGGCTTCCGCAACATTGCTCGATTTTAGAATGCGGCCTCGCCGGCGAGCGTCGGAACCTCGGGCGAATTTTCGAGCACCGCCACAAGCAGCGCAGAGCGAGTCTTAAAGTTAAAAATGAACGTGCGGCACGATTGCACGATCGCTCGTGCGTTTAGATTCCTCGTTTCCGGGCCCAATCGATGAACCGGTCAACGGTTGCGATGAATGGCTCGACGTGGTGTGATTGCAGATGATCGTAGTCATAGTCGGCGGCGTGGCGGAGTTCTCTTAGAGCATTAGCCCGGCGGAACAGCGTCATGGGAAGGAGTTCAGTACGGACGTACAGTTGGTACAACCTTACGAAAATTCCTTTGTGCGTTCGAGGCGACTCGCCCGCGTTATATAAGATTGCGACAGCTGCCTCGTGAAGTGCATAGTAAAGGCGGTTCACAGCCATCTCGCTACGGGCGTGGTCAAATGCAAAACGCGCATCCTCGAGACGAGAACGCGCGTGGTGAAGTTTCGCCAGTTGAGGCCTGCTCATGCGGCCTCCTCCCTGAGCAGAATCCGCTGGAGAGCACGATCACGACCCACTTCTTCCTCCGTTACGGTCTCAACATCCGGCATGATGTTCATCTCCGACAGATAATCGATCGCAATGTCGCTCAAGGCGAGCTTTTCATCGATTGACGGATCCCGTCGCAGCAGCACGTAGAGGGGTTCGTACTCGTCTTCGGCATCACCCCAGGCGAAGCGCACGTAGTCGTCGCCAAAGAGCTTGTTGAAACGGCGGTCTAAATCCTTATCAGTCATGGCGGGGCCTCTGATCTAAAAAATGAACGTGCAGGTTTTGTGAAGGTTCTACTCTTTGGAGTGATACGCGACCAGCTTGATGGCATCGCACGAGCCCAAGGCGCGTCGCGCGTGATTCTGGCACTTCTTACCAGAGCATCTTCGGCTTCCCTCGAGTCGAAATTTGATAGCCGGCCGGACGGCGCTTGCGGGCGACAGACTTGATCTCCGGCCATTTCCGTATGAAAGTCTCCACCATCGTCCAGTATTTCTGGCTTCGAGCCGGCGGCCGAAAAAAGATCATGACGACGTTCTGCTCACGACAGATAGGCTCGAGCTGCTTGATGCGCTGCATTCTCCATCTTTCGTGACCATGACGCACTCCTTTGTCTTCGCGGCAGATGGAACCCACTCCTCGTCCTTCGCTCCGCGTCCGAAAGCGTCGACGGTGTGACGAACATCGATGACGCCTTCGGAGCTGTACTTTAGGCCCTGCTCGAGCTCGTGTAGCCCCGGCGCGAGGGTAGGAGGGAGATTCTCGTCGAAATAAAAGGTCACGCGGATTGACGGAGTTCGAACCTGGCCGCCGAAGATGCGACAGCTAAGCCGGTTCGTTTATTTTTTGTAGATTATGACTGACGTCGTATTGCTACTGGTCCTGGTGAAGGTCAGAAATGCAGGTTGTTCAGGATCATATCGACCGCGCGATCTCCATCGCAC
>CAZMXY010000211.1:0-5994 GCA_964570345.1 uncultured Rhodothermales bacterium
CCGGCCTGCGCATGCCGATACGCCGCTGGAAGTGTTCAATGGCTCCTTCCGTGCCGACTCCACACCGGCCGTCCCCCCTGTCGCCTGATCCGGCCGCTACGGCGCGTCATCCCACCACCACTGCGGCTCGAGCTCGCGTCGCTCCGGCCAGACCTCGGTGAGGGTCTCGGCATCGAAGAGCCGGCCGTCCTTCATGACGTACCGGATCGAGGTCGAATGACGGATGTCTTCCAGCGGATTCTCACCGAGCAGCACGATATCGGCCAGCTTGTCGGGCTCGAGGCTGCCGAGATCCTCTCCCAGCCCGATGATCTCGGCGCCGTGGAGCGTGGCCGCCCGCAGGGCCTCCGCCGGCGTCATACCGCTCGCCAGAGCCCACAATTCCCAGTGGTATCCCAGACCCTGAAGCTGGCCGTGGCTGCCGACGCCGACGCGGCCCCCAGCGCGGGCGATCTTCGCGGCCTGACGGGCCGTCTCCTCGAACACGTACTCGTCCTCGCGAAACCATGGCCGCCGCCGCGCACGGGCATCGATGAGGTGGTGCGGGACGAAACGGTTCAGCTTCGGGTCGTCATGCACCTCCGTCGTCTGGTAGAAGTAATTCTCCGCCCATGGGCCTCCGTACTGAACGAGGAGCGTCGGCGTGTACGCGATGCCGGAGCCGGCAAACAGCTCGACGACGTCCCGGTAGAGCGGAACGATCGGAAGGGCGTGCTCATTGCCGCTGAAGCCGTCGATGGCGTGCGTCAGGTCCAGCTTGAGATCGAGGGCGCCTTCGGTCGTCGGCATCATGCCCAGCTCGTGCGCGGCCATCGCGACATACTGCTGCTGCTTTCGGTTTCCGACCAGATACGACTTCAGGTTGCGTGTCCGATAATGATCACGGTACTTCCGCAGCACCCCCTTCGCCTGGTCCACCGACGTGAATTCGTTATTGGAGAAGATCCCCGGCCCCGTGGAGTAGGCACGCGGTCCGAGCAGCCGGCCGGCGTCGACCAGATCCTGATAGGCGAACATATCGTTAGTCATCGTTTGGACGTCGAGACCCGTCGTGACCCCGTAGGCGAGATTCGCGAGAAAGCTCCAGTTCTGGACGTCCAGGACGCCCTTGCGAATCTCGAACCAGTGCGCGTGCGTGTCGACGAATCCGGGCAGGGCATTCATGCCGCCGACGTCGATGATCTCGGCACCTTCGGGGACGGCCACCGCGCCTCGGGGCCCGACGGCCTGGATGCGATTGCCCGTGACGACGATGTCCGCGTCGTCGATTACTTCGTCGCCCCGCATCGTGATGGCCCGCGCCCCACGTAGAACCACGCTCCTCTCGTGACCTGCCCGGGGGACTTCGACGCGGACGGCAAAGGATTCGACTTGACGATCGGCGTCGGACTGAACGTCGGTCGTATCGAAGCTTACCGATGCGAGGGGCCGGCGAAAGAAGGTCGACCCGACCGCCCACGTGATGGTCTCGCCGCCGTTCGCCCACGCGAAATAATCGGCGCCTACGTCCGTCAGCTTTCCGACGGGAACGGCGGGCTTGGAGATGTCGATGGTCGGCGCCTCGCCGCCCACGGGAGGCACGGCAGCCAGATACAGCTGGTTCTGCACGTGCGCCAGGATCCAGCGCCCATCCGGGCTCATGCGTGCGTCGATTGCCGAGACCGGCTTCTCGTGAGAATAGATGCCGGTGCCCGTCACTTTTACGTGCGTCCGGCGATCCGTGCCATCGAGGCGCATTGAGATCAGGCCCCGGCCGCCGTCCGGCTCGAAGCCCTGATCATAGACATAGATCCGACCGCCGTCCGTTCCGAAGTGGGGCTTGCCGAGCCCACGCGCGGGCAGAATCACGGAGGCCGGCCCTCCGCCGGCCGGCATGGAGATGAGATCCAGGGGAATCGCGGGGCCGAACCACTCGCTAGCGGCGCGGCTCCGCATGTGCGCCGATCCGCGAAGCGCCACGATGAGCGAGCCGTCGGGCGACCAGACCGGATCCGCATAGAATGCCGGCACCTCACTGAGCCGCTCCGGCGGCGCGCTCCCATCGGCACGGATTTTCCAGAGATGCCCCCCATCCGACGTCCACGTCACGTAAGTCAGCCAGTCCCCGTCCGACGACCAGGCCGGCTGAAACGCCGGCATATCTTCGCCGGTCAGGCGTCGCGGTTCTCCATCGGCGAGGTCCATCACAAAGAGCTGCGTGAGAGCGGAGAAGGCGATCCGATGGCCGTCCGGCGACTGGCCGGCGTCCTGAATGATGCGCGCGCGTACGGGGCCCTCCTCCACGCGATAGGGCGAGTAGAGTCTGGGGCCGATCTCCTGAGAAACCTCCGCGCTGAACGGAATGGGCGCCACGGCACCCGTCTCAATGTCGACACGCCGAATTCCTCCGTCGATGCTGAGAATGATCGAGGATCCGTCCGGCGTGAAGGCATAGCCGGGCAGCAGGTCGCGCGTAAAGCGCGACTCCTGATCGTCGCGCGTGACCGGATACACGAGCCACCGATCGTCTCCCGTTTCCAGATCACGAATGCGCAGACCGGTCTTCGTGTCGTATCGAGTGCCATAGACGAGGCGACGGCCGTCGGGCGAGACCAGCGGCCGCAATGCACTGCCGAAATCCTGCGTAAGGACGTCCTCTTCTCCCGTCTGCAGATCGAGACGGGCAATCTGCCACTGTGGGAGGCTGAGATTGTATCCGAAACCGCCGCGCTTGTGTGCATAATAGAGATAGCGTCCTTCAGGAGAGATCGTGACGCCTAGCGCATTGTGCCGCTGGGGGGTCGGTGTATCATCCTCGACCTTCGCCTTCGTGACCCGCACGCCGCTTCCTCCTTCGACGTGGTACATCCATATTTCGAAGGTTCGCAGACCCCAGTTGGTCCGCGAAGTGACGACGTATTCGCCGTCGGGCATCCATGCCGGTGAGGCGAACTGCCCTTTCGTCTCGCTGCTCAGCTTTCGGGCCTCGCTTCCGTCTGCACGTGCGATCCACAGGTTCTCGGCGCCGTCGCGGTCGCTCAGAAACGCAAGCCGCTCGCCGTCCGGCGAAAACCTCGGTTGTGAATCGAAATCCGGCCCGCCCGTAATTCGCGACGCCTCTCCGCCACCGGACGGCATCGTATACAAATCTCCGAGCAGCTCGAGGACGATCGTCGATCCGTCGGGAGAGACGTCGAGCGACAACCAGGTGGCTTCGTCCGTCGAAAATTCGACCGTCCTCGTAGGGGCAAGCGGAAGTCCTTTGTCCTCCCGCGGGTTCTGTCCCGACGATGTCGACACGGAGACCAACGAGGCCGCGAGATGGAGTGCGACGAGGGATCTGAGAGAGAAAAACCGGCTCATGGCGGAATGGCTAAATACTTGAATGGCAAGAGCGGCCGACGACCGAAGCGCGTCCGGGACGGGTCCACAGGGGCCGATTGAGGCGGCTACGCGGCCGCACGGAGAAGCTATTGGAGAAAAGCTCGCAGGACGGGCGCTTTTCGGATCGGCGGCATCCTATCTTCGAGCCGAATATAACGTTTCGGACTTCGAATGGCTTCCTATTTCAATCTGATGATGGACCGACGGCGCTTCTTGCGACGCATCGGAGGTACGGCTGCGGCGGCGGGTCTTTTCCCGACTCTTCTCACCGCCGCGACGGATCGGGAGATATCGGCGGACGTGGTGGTCGTCGGCGGGGGCGTAGGCGGCTTTGCGGCCGCGCTGGCGGCGGCACGTAGCGGGCGTCGAGTCGTGCTGACCGAAGAGACGGACTGGATCGGCGGCCAGCTGACGCAGCAGGCCGTCCCCCCCGATGAGCACCCGTGGGTTGAGCAATTCGGCGCGCCGAGATCGTACCTGGAGTTCCGGCGGGCCGTCCGGGACTATTATAAACAGACGTATCCGCTCAACGGCACGGCCTTGGCCAATCCCCGGCTGAATCCCGGAAACTGCCTCGTCTCGGCTATTTGCCATGAGCCGCGCGTCGCGCTCGCCGCGCTGGAACACATGCTGGCGCCCTACGTGAGCAGCGGCCGTCTCACCGTCCTCCTCGAGCACGAGCCGGTGCGTGCATCCGTAAACGGCGACCGAGTCGAGGCCGTCACGGTGCGCGACCGGGCCACCGGACTCGAACGTACGCTGTCCGCCCCCTATTTCATCGATGCGACAGAGCTGGGTGACCTCCTCCCGATGACCGGAACGGAGTACGTGACCGGTGCTGAATCGCGGGAGGAAACCGGCGAGCCGCACGCCGCGACGGAGACACAGCCGCACAACATGCAGGCCATGACGTGGTGCTTCGCGATGGATTATGATCCGAACGGCGAACACGTCATCGAGCAACCGGCGAACTATGAGTTCTGGCGTGATTACGTGCCGGAGTTGAGCCCTCCCTGGCCCGGTCGCCTGCTAAGCCTGACCGTTTCTCACTATATCACGCGCGAGCCGAGGCATTTCACCTTTGACCCTCGCCCTGAAGCCGACGATCCCGGCCTCTGGCGCTATCGCCGGCTCATCGATCCGGATCAGTTCAATCCCGGCAGCTATGGCGGCGGCATCAGCCTCGTGAACTGGCCGCAGAACGATTACCTCCTGGGCAACATCATCGAGGTGGAAGCCGCGGAAGCCGAGAGACATCTCGAGCGAGCACGAGAGTTGAGTCTGGCGCTTTTCTACTGGCTTCAGACGGAGACACCCCGGCCCGATGGGGGCGAGGGCTGGCCGGGCCTCCGCCTCCGGGGCGATCTCACCGGTACGGATCATGGACTCGCCAAACGACCATATATCCGCGAGGCGCGGCGAATCCGGGCCGAATTTACCGTCGTGGAGCAACACGTCGGCACCGATGCCAGGATGGAGGCGACAGGCCTCGGGCGCGACGAGGTCAGTGCCGAACGTTTCCCCGATTCCGTCGGCATCGGCAGCTATCGAATCGACCTGCATCCGTCGACGGGAGGAGACAACTACATCGACATCAGCTCGCTTCCATTCGAGATCCCGCTCGGAGCGCTCATCCCCATTCGAGTTGAGAATCTCCTGCCTGCGTGTAAGAACATAGGCACGACGCACATCACGAACGGATGCTATCGACTGCATCCCGTCGAATGGAACGTCGGAGAGGCGGCCGGGGCGCTTGCGGCGCAATGCGTCGAGCGCGGACACACGCCCCGGCAGGTGCGGAATGACGGCAGATTACTGGAGGATTTCCAGCGCCTTCTCGGGACCCAGGGAGTGGCGATTCACTGGCCGGATCCGCGTCGCACGCCACGCTGACCCACGCGAAGGGCCGGCGCCTCGGCGATTGATACGGCCCGGCCCCGCCTTGGGGCCGTGTGCCTGCGAGCGCGACCGGCTCGAACGTCTGTGCCGATACGTGATTCGTCCTCCTCTCGCCGCGGGCAGCTCCAGATTGTGGACGAGGACACGCTCGCCTTCACGCTCAAGACGCCCTGGTCGGACGGGACCACGCACCGGCTTCTCTCGCCTCTGGAGCTCATCGAGAGACGAGCACGCGTAGCGTGCGACTCACGCAGTAAACTCGCCGCCCTCGTTCCACCCCCGTGCATCAACCTCGTCCCTCGCGCCAAACGCGGCCGGGCGGAAGCACATCGTACCGGGACCCCGCCCGGAAGACGCCGGTCCCGCCGCGCCCTGTTCCCACGCAGCCCAAACTCACGCCCTCAATCCCGCTTACCGGCTCACCTGGGCGCGCCTCCTGGCTCGCGTCTTCCGCGTGGACGTTACGGTCTGCCCGGCCTGCGGCGGCAAGATGAAGGTCATCGCCGCGCTGACGCACCCCCATGCGATTCGCACCTACCTCGACGGGGTGGGGCTGGATTCACATCCTCCGCCCGTCGCGCCCCCGCGGCCACTGCCCCAGACCCAATTCGAATACGCCTAACCCGCGCGCCCGGCGCCGCGAAAGCAGGCCCTGCACAGGACCAGCGGACACGTCGGTCCTCCCGCGTCCCGAAGCACAGCCTTCCCGGGGCGAAATCACGCGATCCGCGC
>CAZMXY010000212.1:0-5993 GCA_964570345.1 uncultured Rhodothermales bacterium
ACGTCGAATCCGCTGTAGCGGTCGTGACCATCGGTGCTCCGTGCAGTCCCGATCATATCCGTCACCTGTTCGAGGACGATCTGGCGCGCATCGAATCGGAGGGGGAGGCGCACGTCCGTCTGGCCGGCCGCCGCTTCACCATTCGCAAGTCATTTCTAGATGACCTCGAGACCCACAACACGCCGGAGGCGATCGCCGGCCTGAAAAAGGCCCTCCTAGTCATGCATGCGCCCCTCGACCAGATCGTAGGGATCGAGAACGCGGCGCACGTCTTTCAACACGCGAAGCATCCGAAGAGCTTCGTCTCGCTTGATACGGCCGACCATCTTTTGACAAATCCGGAAGACTCACGTTACGCGGGGTCGGTCATCGCGGCGTGGAGCTTCCGATACATTCCTGCTGAGAGACGAGAGGCCAAGCAGGGCCTTCCGGACGATAATCGGATTGTCGTGCAGACGGGACGCGAAGGATTTCAGACCGAAATATGGGCGAATGGGCACGCGCTGGTCTCCGACGAACCTCTGTCGGTCGGCGGCACGAACACGGGTCCGACGCCCTACGATTTATTAGTCGCCGGTCTTGGCGCCTGCACGTCGATGACGCTGCGCACGTACTCCGACAGAAAGAAGATTCCGCTCGACTCGGTCGTCGTGCGTCTTCGGCACACCAAGATCCACGCAGCAGATTGCATCCACTGCGAGGAGAGAGATGCGCGCATCGATCATATTGAGCGGGAGATCGAACTCGCCGGGCCGCTCGACGATGCGCAGCGTGTGCGCCTCCTCGAGATTGCCGAGCGCTGCCCCGTCCACCGCACGCTGGAAAGCGACGTCGTGATAGAAAGCCGGCTTCGGCGTAGCGACTAAGAGCCCGCGCCCCAGTAGGGCATACCCACAGGCATAATAGCCGGACAACGTGCTTTACCGCGCAGACTCGTGCGGAAATTCAAGGTCCTAGCATGATACCGGTGACGGTCAGCGCTCCGTTTCCAAGAACACACGCAATCACCGAGCAGGTCGTGCGCGGTTGATGCTCCAGTCGTACTCGAACCGAACGTCCGGGTCGCGTTTGAGCCCCGCCGCCGTCTTCCCCTCGAGTCGGGAGCGAATCGCGGCATGGTCGTCGCGCTCTTTCGGCATATGGGCGAGCAGGAAATCGCCCGCCGGGCGCCCGGGCAGGTCAAAGTCTCCACCAAACCAGTCGAGTATCGACGACAGCACCAGAACGCCCCCTTCCATGCGGACGTGGCGCTCTCGTCGCATGAAGTCGCGCATCGCACGGTCCAGCTCCTCGTGCACATTCGCTGCCGTGAAGGCGCGCGGGCGAAGCGCGGGGCAGGAAGCGGCCGCGCAATTGATCCCAACGTGCAGCCGCGGATCGAGCGTGTCGACACGCAAGGCCTCGAGGCGGCGCGGGCCCTCCTCGCCTCTTAGAATCACGTGCTCGATCTGGTCGAGCGTGATCCTCTGACCGGCGATGCGGCGCGGCGTCTTGAAGAATTGCTCGACATAGCCGTCCTCTATGATATGCTCCACCGCGGGAGCCTCGAGGACGTTCTGCAGCATCTGCACGTTGTAGGCATTCATCCAGAACGCGAGCTTTTCTTCACTCGAAGCCAGCGAGCGTGCATCGAACTCTTCGACGGCCTTCAACACACCGCGAAATTCCTCGGCCAGAGACGTCCGAAGAAAGTCATACCGGACCATCCCGTCTTCCGTCACGATTTGCTGAAGGATGGCGGTGAGCGCAGCGGCGTAGTCGAAGGAAGGCTCGAGGTCGCCGGCACGGCTCGGCGGAACGGCGCTCTCCATCGGCTTGTCGCGCGTTGAAGCCGACTGTGCATGCGTCGTGTTACTCGTCGCCAAACATTGAAGCGCTACGATCACAAGCGCCGTCAGAATAAGTCGCATCTTCTACCGGGCAGAACGTTGCATGCAAGCGTGAATCTCTTTCTAATCTGTTCGCCGCGTCAGCACATCGTTACAGATGGCTCTCCTCCTCCTTGCCGGGAGTGATGCCCGATTAGAATGTCCCAAGGTTTGTGCCCTGTCAATGCCCGTAACGGCGCCGCCGACATCGCTACATAACAGGTGGAATAGAGAGCGGATCAATCCCGAAGAACCATGAGAACAGCCTATTTACGATGGGACGCATCCCGGCGGGCTTCCTCCGCCGGTCGCGGAGGACGGGCGGTCGGGCGCGCCGTACTCATTCTAGCGGTTGGACTGGCCCTCGCCGCGTGCGACGAGGAAGCGGAATTGACCAGCCCGGGCGGTTCCCGAGACGAATGCAGCATACCGACCAGCAGCCTGGTTAGCGGGGGCGTCCCGAAGGACGGCATCCCCGCATTGACGGATCCCGTGTTCGTGGCTCCGGAACAGGCAACCTATCTGACCGACGACAGCCGCGTGATAGGCCTTCACGTGGGTGACGAGATACTGGCGATTCCGCACAACATCCTCTGGTACCACGAGATCGTCAATCTGAATCGCGAGGGCCTGAATCTCGCGGTCACCTACTGCCCGCTTACGGGCTCCAGCCTGGCGTTCGATCGATCCATTGTCGGTGGGGCCGAGTTCGGTGTCTCGGGCTTGCTCTTTCAAAACAATCTCGTGATGTACGACCGAACTTCGCAGGAGTCGCTTTGGCCGCAGATGAACCGGGAGGCGGGCTGTGGGATCCGTGACGAAACGCCGCTCCCGATGCGCTCCGTAATAGAAATGACGTGGGAAGGCTGGCGAACACTGCATCCGGAAACGAAGGTTATCTCTGCGAACACCGGCTTCGGAAGGAACTATCGAAACTCCGGATATCCGTACGGCAACTATGAGGAGCCGAGCAACCCCAGATTGCTCTTCAGCATGCCTATCGACGACCGGCGCCCGCCCAAGGAGCGCGTACTCGGAATACCTCTGAACGGCGGTCTCGCATTCCCGTTCGGGGAGCTCGACACGGCGCCGTACAAGGTCGTGAGCGCGGAAAACGGTGGTGAAGAGATCGTCGTGTTCTGGGACACGTCCAGCCGGAGTGCAATGGCCTATTCTCCTCAGGCGAACGGCAACGCATTGACGTTCGAAGCGAGAGAGAACGGCATTTTCGACCGAACGACCTCCAGCCGATGGCGCGTCGACGGGCTAGCCGTCGAGGGGCCGCTGCAGGGTACGCAACTCGAGCCGGTCGCCGAAGCCTACGTCGCCTTCTGGTTCGCCTGGGCGGCCTTTCACCCGGACACGCAGTTGTGGGCGCCCGAATGATGCGGGCGCTCATATGGATGTCGTTGCTCGTGGGCGCCTGGGCAGCGGCGCATTCGGCGGGCGCCCAGTGGATCGAGAAACCTGGGAGAGGGTGGATACAGGTGGCTGTGTACCGCCACGATACGTCGACCCTATTCGATGAGAACGGCGCTCGGGAGGAGATCTTCAATGACGGCCATGCCGTGACGACCTCCCTGTTCGTTACGGCAGCGGGCGGCCTTCTCCGCGGTGTCGATGCGTGGATCCAGCTTCCGTTTCATCATCTTGTTTTCGAGGACAATCTGGACCGGCGCCGGCGAACGGGGGTCGGTGATCCCCGGATTTTTGTGCGTGTCGGGCCTGAGCTCTTCGGCCTACGCGCCGTCCCTATCTCCGTCCGGACCGGCATCAAGCTCGTCGGAGGCGATTTCCCCGTGGACGCTGAGATCATTCCTCTGGGCGAGGGCCAGAAAGACTGGGAGGCGATGGTAGAGGCCGGGTATTCATTCCATCCGGCTCCTACGTATATGCTGGGGTGGATCGGCTATCGTTGGCGCGAAACCAACGACGAGGCGGCCTGGAAACCGGGCAATGAGGGCTTCGCGTATCTGGCGGCCGGCGGCACGCTCTTGCGCGCACAGTGGAAGCTTGCCCTGGAGGGATGGCGGGGGGAATCACCGGTCATACAGGGCTTTTTGATTCCGTCAGCACGCCGCGAGATGCTGCAGATCTTTCCAACGGTTGGCTGGCCTGTCGGCCCGGGCGTCATAGAACTCGGTTTGCGCGTTCCCCTTGCGGGTCGCAACTTACCCACGGGGTCCGCCATCGTGCTCGGCTACTTTACGCGGTGGTCGTTCTGACAACGGCCCGACGTCTTGTCACTCGGTTCGCGATCAAAATGCAACAGACTCAGACACACCGGGGCGCAGCTCCGGAAACCGATCGACGCTATCGGCCGATTGAAGACTACGGCCTTATCGGGGATATGCATACGGTGGCACTGGTGAGCGTGGACGGGTCGATTGATTGGTGCTGCATGCCGTGTTTCGATGCCCCGAGCGTATTCGGCCGCATCCTCGATGACCAAAAGGGCGGGTACTGGCAGATTCGTCTGCTGGCCGACGACGTCGCGTGCAAGCAATTCTACTGGCCCGAGACGAACGTGCTTGTCACACGCTTTCTGTCCGCTGAGGGTGTGGGTGAGGTTACGGACTACATGCCCGTCGGCGCGCGTGAAGAGAGTCGACGAAGCCGCCGCATCGTGCGCTCCGTCAAGGCCGGTCTCGGCAATGTTCAGTTCCGCATGGAGTGTCTACCCGCCTTCAACTTCGCGCGCGACCGCCACGCTACCGACGTGAGCGACGGAGGGGCATGCTTTCTCGGTTCGAATCTCCATCTCGGTCTGGCGACTGAGGTGCCGCTGGAGCGGTTCGACAACGGGATCGCCTGCTCCTTTTCGCTCGACGAGGGGCAGACCACCACGTTCGTGCTGCGTGAAATCGGGGACGATACGGACTGCGGACGGGTGCTCTCGGACGAGCAGGCGGAATCCGTCTTCCGCGACACTGTCGCGTTCTGGCGAGGATGGCTCTCGCAGTGCACCTACACGGGCCGATGGCGCGAAACAGTCCAGCGAAGCGCCCTTGCGCTGAAGCTCCTCACCTACGAGCCGACCGGCGCCATCGTAGCTGCGCCGACGTCGAGCCTTCCCGAAGGCATCGGCGGGCAGCGAAACTGGGATTACCGCTATACCTGGATCCGCGACGCCGCCTTCACACTGTACGCTTTCCTTCGCATCGGCTTTAACGAAGAGGCCGGCGCCTTCATGCAATACCTGACCGACCTATGCAAGAAGGAATCGGCGGATGGGAATCCGCTCCAGATCATGTACGGAATCGACGGACGCCGGACGCTCAGCGAAGAGACCCTTGAGCATCTTGACGGCTATCGAGGATCGCGGCCCGTTCGCGTCGGAAATGGAGCATACGATCAGCTCCAACTCGACATCTACGGGGAGCTTCTCGATGCCGTCTATCTCTACAACAAGCACGGAGCACCGATATCATACGACCTGTGGATGTCCGTCCGACGGTTTGTCGACTGGGTATGTGAAAACTGGCAACGAAAGGACGAGGGAGTGTGGGAGGTCCGCGACGGCCGGCAGCATTTCGTCTACTCCAAGGTGATGTGCTGGGTGGCCGTCGATCGCGGGCTGCGCCTTGCCGAGAAGCGATCGTTCCCCGCCGACCGGCAGCGCTGGCTCAGCGTCCGGGACGAGATCTATGAGACCGTCATGTCACGTGGCTGGAGCGACAAAAGAGAGGCCTTCGTCCGGACGCTCGACGGCGACGCCCTCGATGCGGCCAATCTTATCATGCCGCTTGTCTTTTTCACGTCCCCCGTCGATCCGCGAATGCTCAGCACGCTGAAGGCCACGTGCCGCCCGCCCGACGAAGGCGGCCTCGTTGCCAACAGCCTCGTCTACCGATACAACCTGACCGAAAGCCGGGACGGTCTGGCCGGTGAGGAAGGAACCTTCAACATCTGCACGTTCTGGCTCGTCGAGGCCATGACGCGCGCCGGACGGATCGATCCGTCGTGGCTCGAGCAGGCACGCCTCACGTTCGAGCAGATGCTCGGGTACGCAAATCACGTGGGCCTCTACGCCGAGGAGACGGGGCATCACGGTGAAGCGCTCGGAAATTTCCCACAGGCCTTCACGCACCTCGCCCTGATCAGCGCCGCCTACAATCTCGACCG
>CAZMXY010000213.1:0-5947 GCA_964570345.1 uncultured Rhodothermales bacterium
TCGGCGGCGCTGGCGAGCGCGGGTATCGAAATCTACGCGTGGCACGGTCAGAACGTCGAGGAGTTCTACTGGAGCATCGACCGTTCGATCGACAAGCCGCCGCACCTCACGCTCGACGACGGGGCCGACCTGATCTTCCGGGTGCACAGCAAGTATCCGGATCTCGCCGACCACATCATCGGCGGTTCCGAGGAGACGACGACGGGCGTCCACCGCTTGCGTGCGATGGCGGCCGACGGGAAGCTGCTCTATCCCGTTTACGCCGTGAACGATGCCGAGACGAAATGGGATTTCGACAACGTCTACGGCACGGGCCAGAGCACCCTCGACGGCATTCTGCGCGCGTCCTCGGTGCTGCTGGCCGGCAAGAACTTCGTCGTCGCGGGCTACGGCCACTGCGGCCGCGGCGTCGCGATGCGTGCCCGGGGCATGGGCGCCAACGTGATCGTCACCGAGGTCAAGCCCACCGCCGCTCTCAAAGCCACGCTGGAGGGCTGCCGCGTCATGTCGATGGACGAAGCGGCCGAGATCGGCGACGTCTTCGTGACGGCCACCGGCATGAAAGACGTCATTCGCGGCCGTCATTTCGTGAAGATGAAAGACGGCGCGCTCGTTTGCAACACGGGCCATTATGACGTGGAGCTCAATCTCAAGGAACTGGCCGAACTCTCGACCGACACCCGGATGATCCGCGACAGCAACCGCGAGTACACGCTCGAGAACGGAAGGCGCCTTTTCGTACTTGCCGAAGGACGCCTCGTGAATCTCGCCGCCGCCGAAGGACATCCGTCCGAGGTCATGGACATGAGTTTCGCGAATCAATTCAACGCGCACCTGAAGCTCGTCGAAGCGCACGAAGCCGGCGAATCTTTGCCGGCCGCCGTAATCGACCTTCCGGTCGAGCTCGACCAGGAGATCGCGAGCATCAAGCTCGAGACGATGGGCCTGTCCATCGACACCCTGAGCGACGAACAGGTCGCGTACGCCACCGACTATTCGGCCGGCACGTGAAAAGAGGGAAGCGAAGAGAGAAGGTCGAAGAGCGAGGAGAGCGGGCGGCGTTTGGGGTTACTCTCCCGTGTCCCACGTCAGGATGTCCTGCTCGTCTTTCTCCCGATCCTCCCATTCCTCGGCATCGGGCAGCGGGGCGGTCTTCTCCGTAATGTTATAGCCGAGGTCCCGCCATTGCCGGGAAAGATAGTCGTTCCATTCGAGGTAGTGCGCCCACTTTTCCGGAAGCTCATCGTCGGCGAAGATGGCTTCGACGGGACACACGGGGACGCAGGCGTTGCAGTCGATACACTCGTCCGGATGAATCGCTAGAAAATTGGGCCCCTCGTAGAAGCAGTCCACCGGGCATACTTCCACGCAGTCCGTGTATTTGCAGTTGATGCACGGTTCTGCAACGATATATGGCATAGCGTATGTACGTACTAAGGTCGACCCATTCTCGTTTCCCGCCGAAGCGTTCGGCTTTGGCGCCGAATCAGGCGGGCGTCAAGATACGGTTGGAACGAAGGGTTGACAAGGTGCACGAGGACCTGGTCGGCCGCAGCAGGCGTAAGCTCACGGCGACGCTGGACGTGAAGATGAGGACCGTCCAACGCGGGGCATGTTCCAGGTACAGAACCGTGCGAGCGGCCGCCTGTACACGTCACGAGCGGCGCCGGCAGGCATATTCCGGCCGCGCCGACCATCCTAGACGGTACGATCATGCCCAAGAAGATCAGAACGATCGCGCTCATCGCGCATGACGGAAAAAAGGCCGACATGATGGCCTTCGCGATCCAGAACAAGGACGTTCTGAAGAATTTCGAATTACTCGCCACGGGAACGACGGGGAAACTGCTTCAGGACAAGATCGGCTTGAAGGTGGACCGCTTCCTTTCCGGTCCGCTCGGAGGTGACGTCCAGATTGCCGCGCGCGTCGTCACGGGCGACGTCCACGCCGTGCTCTTCTTCGTCGATCCCCTCGACAAGCACCCGCACGATCCCGACATCCAGACGCTGCTGCGCTCCTGCAACGTGCACAACGTGCCGCTGGCCACGAATGCGGCAACCGCCCAGTTCATCCTGAGCAGCCAGAACATCGAAGAGGAGCGGGCTAGGAGCGCCTCGTCGAACTGAGGTCGCATCGTCCGGCGAGATCCGATCGTCACCAGGTCACGGACGTCAGGAGCGCGGATCGACGTGCAGCGCACGCCGTTCGGACCGTGGGCGGGTTACAGGCTGGCAAAGGTTGTTACGATGCCATAATAACCGCTCCGGGATGGGAGAACGTGATGGAGGCGGTCGTTCACGTACTAAGGCAAAAGGCACTCACCATTCCTACTAGACTAGACAAGAGGTGTAAAATGGACAGCCCGCGCGAGCAGCAGATGGAAGGATCGTGGAAGCGGTTCAAAGGCCGTCTCAAGGAGGCCTGGGGCTCTCTCACGGATGACGAACTCGATCGACTCGAGGGCCGGCGGGATCAGCTGGAGGGGCTGATCGAAGAGCGAACCGGCGATTCCCGGCAGAAAATCCGCAAGGAGCTCGATCGATTGTCGACCGAGTCGAAATACAAGTTCTAGGCTGACGCCTGGAACCAGGCCTGAATAGGGAGGCACGAAGAGCGCCCCGGTTCAACGTGGAGCCGGGGCGCTCGCATTTTTGAAGGCGGAATGTGGAGAGCGGTACGTTCGACGCGGTCAGGAGTCGGGGCCGAAGAGGCCCGTACTTGAACCGGGCAGCTTCAGTCCGAAATGCTGATAGGCGCGTTTAGTCGCGCAGCGGCCGCGGGGCGTTCGCTCCAGGAAGGCCTCCTGGATGAGGTAGGGCTCATAGACCTCCTCGATCGTGCCGGCGTCTTCGCCGACCGAGACGGCCAGGTTCTGCAGGCCGGTCGGGCCGCCGCCGAATTTCTCGATGAGGGTGAGCAGGATCCGTGCATCCATCTCGTCGAGACCGTTTTCGTCGACGTCGAGCGCGTTGAGTGCATGGTCGGCGATCTCCCGTGAGATCGCCCCATTGCCTTTCACCTCGGCGAAGTCCCGCGTCCGGCGCAGCAACCGATTCGCCACGCGCGGCGTGCCCCGGCTGCGGCGCGCGATTTCGTTCGCGCCGCCGTCCGACACGTCAAGACCGAGGATGCGCGCCGATCGCTCGACGATCCTCTGCAGGACGTCCGCCCGGTAGTAATCGTACCGAAAATCGATGCCGAAGCGCGCGCGAAGCGGCGCGGTGAGGAGGCCTTTGCGTGTCGTCGCGCCGATCAGCGTGAAGGGCGGCAGCGTGATCTTGACGCTGCGCGCGTTGGGTCCGGAGTCGATCAGGATGTCGATCCGATAGTCCTCCATTGCGGAGTAGAGGTATTCTTCTACGATGGAGCTCAGGCGGTGAATTTCGTCGATGAACAGCACGTCGCCTTCCTCGAGATTCGTCAAGACCCCGGCGATACTGGCAGGCTTGTCCAGCACGGGCCCGCTCGTCGTCGTGATGTTGGCTCCCATCTCTTCGGCTATGATGTACGCGAGCGTCGTTTTGCCGAGTCCGGGCGGACCGGAGAGGAGAACGTGATCCAGCGTCTCGCCGCGCTGCAGCGCGGCGGTCATGAACACGCCGAGGTTGTCCTTGATTTTCTCCTGGCCGATGAAGTCGTCCAACGAACGCGGACGCAGCGCCTTTTCCAGGTCCTCCTCCGCGTGCTGGATGCGGGGTGAAAACACGGCGTTTCGCTCAGAGATATCCATGGGGCGCGCGGAATGCTCGCGGAATGCTGACGATGGACTGCGTATGTAAGATACGGCGCGGCGAGCGGAAATCGACCTCGGTGCAATTAGCCTTCCCGCGGGCTCGCCCGACATAGTCGGCAGCGCGCACGAAGCATCCGGCGGCGCCGCTCTATCGTCGAGCGTGACCCTTCCATCAGGCGAGGAATCATCTGCCTCTCGGGAGTAAAAACGCCCTATCGAGGCCGCTCCAGGGAGGCCTTCGCAGCCGACCATTTTTCATACTAAACAATTGATAATGTGACAAATAACAAGATAAAAACGGAGTCTGGTTGACTTACTGAAATCATGGCTCTACGTTTGAGGCATTATGTTTGCTGTTGATAACGTATTGGTATCGGACGATCTACTCGATGCACCGTTTTGCTGCAACCTGGCGGCCTGCTTCGGCGGCTGCTGCGTGCACGGCGAATCGGGAGCTCCGCTCGAAGCCGACGAAAGGTCGAAGCTGGAAGAGATTCTCCCCGAAGTACGCAAATACCTGCGGCCGGAGGCGCTGCGGGTCATCGAGCGAGAAGGGGTCTGGGAGGAGGTCGCGCACGGCGAGTACGCGACGACGTGCGTCGACGGCGCCGAGTGCGTCTTCGTGACGTACGAAGGCCCCGTCGCCAAGTGCGCCGTTCAGCGCGTGTACGAGGAGGGGCGGGTCGACTTTCCGAAGCCGATTTCCTGTCACCTTTTCCCCGTCCGAGTCGAAAACCACGGGGAAATGGACGCTTTGAACTATGAACGCGTCAGCCGCTGCGATCCGGCCCGAAAATTGGGTGGGCGTCGCGGGTTGCAGCTCGCGGACTTTCTTCGAGTGCCTTTGATTCGGAAGTATGGAGAAAGCTGGTATACGAAATTTCGGGCGGTGTGCGAGCTGCGGCGAGAGGCGCTGCAATCTTCAAGGGCGTGATCGTGGAAGAATGAGGTCAGCATGCTAAATCTCCAACAGAAGCAGCAGCTCCAGCAAAAGCTCTCGCCGCAACAGATCCAGTACATCAAGCTGCTGCAGTTGCCAACCCTCGCCCTGGAGCAGCGGATCAAGGCCGAGATGGAGATCAACCCCCTCCTCGAAGAGGGCGCCGAAGAGGAAGAGGTCGAGCTCGCCGAGGAAGAAGACGTGCGCGACGAACTGTCGGACGGCGAGGAGGTGCGCGATGCGGACGTCCGCGAGGAAGAGGGGGACAACGAGGAGGAGTTCGATTGGGAGGAGCTGCTGAACAACACCGACGACCTATACGGCTACAAGGCGCGGGTCGACCAGAACAGTGACGACGACGATCGCGAAATGCCGATGCCGTCGCGGGAGAGTATGGTCGAACACCTCCGGGACCAACTCGCTTTCCTCGATCTCACCGAGGACGAAGAAATCGTCGCCGAACAAATCATCGGATCCGTCGACGAGGACGGCTACCTGCGCCGGCCGCTCGAATCGATCGTCGACGACGTCATGTTCAATCACGGCGTCATGCTTACGGACGACGACGTCGAACGAGTGCTGAAGCGGGTGCAGCAGCTCGAGCCCGTCGGTATCGCGTCGCGCGACTTGAGAGAATGCCTGCTCGTGCAGCTCTATAGTATGCCGGAGGACGTCGGCGGGCGGGACGTGGCCATCGGGATGCTGGAAGAGACGTACAAGGCCTTTACGATGAAGCACTTCGGCTCCATCATGAAGAAGCTGAATTGCGAGGAAGAGGATCTCAAGGAAGCCTACGAGCTCATCCAGCACCGCCTGAATCCGAAGCCTGGAGAGGGCGATTTTACGGCGCAGCAAAACTACATTACTCCCGACTTCAGCGTACGCTTCGTCGACGACGAGTTCATCATCACGCTCAACGGCCGAAACGCACCGGAACTTCGCATCTCACGGCAGTATCGCACGATGCTGCAAAAGATCGCGGCTGAGAAGAAGAGCAAGTCCAGATCGACGAACGGCGTCGACGACGAAACGAAGAAATTCCTGAAGAACAAGTTCGAGTCGGCCCGCTGGTTCATCAATTCCATCCAGCAGCGCCGCCACACGATGACGAGGGTCATGCACGCGATCGTCGAGCTTCAGGAGGACTTTTTCAAGTACGGCGAGGGGTACCTCCGGCCGATGATTCTGAAGGACGTGGCGGAGATCATCGAAATGGACATTTCGACCGTCAGCCGGGTGGTCAACGGCAAGTACGTCCAGACGGAGTTCGGCG
>CAZMXY010000214.1:0-5770 GCA_964570345.1 uncultured Rhodothermales bacterium
CCGCATCTTGCCCGAGCCGCTCTACCGCTTCAAGCACGTCCTGACGCAGGAGGTGGCGTATGACTCGCTGCTGCAGCATCAGCGGAAGACGCTGCATCTGCAGGTCGGCGAAACGATCGAGCGGATATTCGACGACCGCCGCGACGAGCACCTCGATCTGCTCGTGCACCACTTCCAGCGGGCGGAAGACTGGCAGCGAGCCGCCCGTTACGGCGAACAATCCGCGAAACGAGCCGTCCGCATGAGCCAGTTTCCGGAGGCGGCCGCCCTATTGGAGAACGTGCGATCGTGGCTTCGGCGCCTCCCGGACGAGGCGCGCTCGCAAAACCAGCTAGTCAACGTCTTGCTCGAACACGAACGCGTCTGTGAAACAATCGGCGATCGAGCCGAGCAGCAGCAAATCCTCGACGAACTCCTGGAACAATTCGCGTCGAACGCCGCATCCGCCACGCTGGCAGAGGTCTATCGGCGCAAAGGCGACCTACACGTTCTACGGCGGCGGCTCGGCGAGGCGGAAGTTGCCCTGGAGAAGGCGACGTCGCTCGCGGCGGAGGCGGACGACCCCGAAGTCGAGCGACGTATCCTGCGCAGCTTCGGCTTCCTGCGCTGGCACCAGGGACGCAGCGACCAGGCGCTCGAGATCAATGAACGGGTCCTCGCCTTGCATCGGGAGTGCGGCGACGACCGGGCGGTCGTGGGCGACCTCGTCAACCTGTGCATCATCACGCGGGACGAGGCCCGATACGACGATGCACTGGCCTATCTCCGGCAGGCCGAGGAGGTCCTCGAAGGGGTGGACAATCCGTACGCCCATGCATACATACAGCACAGTCTCGGCAGCATCTACCAGCTCCGCGGCGAGGACGAAGAGGCATTGGCTTATTTCCAGAGGGCGCGTGACATGACCGAGAAGCACCGCCTTCCACTCCAGCTTTCCTTCAACATGATGAGCATCGCACACCTGAACCTCAGGCTCGGCCGCGTCGAACGCAGCCTCGAATATTATCGCGAGGCGATCGCCCTCACGCGTCGCTCGCGCTATGCCGACGGACTGGCCAAATCGCTGCTCGTCTTTGGCGACGTGCTCCACAGCCTCGAGCGTTTCGACGAGGCCCTCGACTATCTAATCGAGGCCGCGGACTGGTTCCGCCGTCTCGAAGACGCACAGTCCGAGGCCGACACGCTGAAAAAGATCGCGTCGATTTACGAGAATCAGGATCGACTCGCCGAGTCGGAAGAGACCTGGCGCCGCCTCGCGGGCCGCCTGGGAGCCCTGGACGTTTCGTACGAGATCGACACTCTCGAGGCGTTCGCCGGACTTGCCCGCCGGCGCGGTGACGCGGACGAGGCGCTGGCCCATTTCCACGACGCGATCGACCTCTCGGAGCGCGCGAGCGAGGCCGCCCGCGAGGCACGGCTGCGAAATTCGGCCGGAATACTGGAGTGGCAACTGGGCGAATACGACGATGCGCTCCATCACTACGAACGGGCGCTGACGCTCTTCACCGAAATCGGAGACGCCGACGGAGCCGGCTTGATGATGAACAGCATCGGCCTAACGCTGCACAAGATGAATCGAGCCGAGGACGCGCTCGGGCGGCTTCGTTCAGCGCTCGAGGCGCACCGCGCCTCCGGTCACCAGCAACTCGAAGCCCACGCCCTGGCCGTCCTCGGCGACGTCCATGCCGGCCGGCGCGAATTCGACGAGGCACTCGAAGCCTACGCCGCGTCGCTTCAAATGCGTTGGGAGCTCGACGACCGACGCGGCGAAGGCTGGATGCTGCATCACATGGCCGTCGTGCATGCCGAGCGCAGCGAGTTCGACCGCGCAGGCGAGTATGCGGACCAGGCCTCCGCCGTCGCGGCGGAGATCGGCGACGAGCGGCTGCTCGAAGCCTCCGAATCGGTCCCTCGAACGACGGCACGAGGCGCGACCTGACGTCGGTTGTTTCGCTTTCCCGCGAATATTTAATATGTTGGCTGTTCCGGTCCCCCACTAACCAACCGCGAGCTCTGCGCCGCACGAGGTCCACATGCCGCGATACATCATCGAACGTCAGGTCGGCACGCTCACCCGAGACGAACTCGATGCGGTGGGCCGCCGCTCCAATCAGGTACTGGCCGACATGCCCGACGTGGTCTGGATCAAGAGCTACATCTCCGAATCCGAAGGCAAGATTTACTGCGAATACGACGCACCGAATCCGGAAGCCATCATCGAGCACGCCCGGAAGGCCGGATTGCCCGTCAACAAGATCTCTGAGGTCGCTCTTGAAGTAAGCCCGGAGATGTTCGTCTGACGCTTCGGAAACCGTGCCCAGGTACGACTTCCTCATTGCCGGCGCCGGACTGGCCGGCGCGTGTGCGGCGCTCCACCTCAGCGTGCACGGCTCCGTTTTCGTAGTCGAACGGCATGAACCATCCGCCGGCGGCTCGGGCGCGGGTCTGGTCAATCCCATCCTCGGCCTCCGCGCTCGTCCGGTCTGGCGGATCGAAGCGGCGCTGCCGGCCCTCGACTCCGTCGTCGAGCGGGCGGATGCCGACGACCTCTATCGTCGCGGACCCACGCTGCGGCCTGCCTACGGCAGCGAGCAGGTCGAGCGGTTCCGGCAGACGGCACATGACCATCCTCAGCATGCATCGTGGATCTCGCCCGCGGCGTGTGCCGATCGATTTCCCCTCGTCGCCGCGCCCGACGGCGCGCTGCTCATCTCCACCGGTGGCGCGATCGACGTTCCAGGCCTGACGGCACGGCTTCTCGCGGCGGCCGGCGCATACGGTGCGGTCTTACGCACGAAGACGGCCTTAACGGGATGGGACGACGAGGGCGTCACGCTCGAGGGCGGCAAACGGATCCGGGCGGGCCGCGTCATCCTGGCGCTCGGGCGCGGTTTTGCTCGCTTTCCCGAGCTCGCCCGGCTTCGCCTGCACCAGGTGAAGGGACAGACGATCCGTCTCGAGCGGCCGCGTGGCTTGCCGGACGACCTGCCCCATCTCGCGGGACGCGGATACGTCGCCCACGAAAACGATTCGCTCGTTGCCGGCAGCACCTACGAGCACACGTTCGACCATTCGAGACCCACGAAACGCGGGGCGGCTGCCATCCGGCGCAACGTACAGACCATGCTCCCGTCCCTGCGCGAGGCGCGCGTCGTCGAATCTCGGGCCGGCGTCCGCGTAACCGTTCCCGGAATCCGCCTTCCGATGATCGGACCCCTCCCGGGCCGCGAGAACGTGTGGATCTTTACGGGATTCGGCGCCAAAGGGCTGCTCACGGCCCCGCTCGCGGCTGCCGAGCTGCCCGGATATTTTGCTCGACCCGAGAGCATTCCACCCGAAATGCGGGTCCGTATGCGACCACCGGAGCAGAAATAGTGAAGAAAAGCGCTTCGGTCGCGAGTCTCGTGCGTTAACCGAACCGATCGACGGGAAAGACGTGAGAATTAATACGTTTCTACGTAGTGACGGCGGGCGACGGACTTCCCGCGCCGGATGCGGATCGCAACGACATCTTGAATTAACAGGCTCAAGTCATGGCTGAAGTCGCAACCTCTCGTATAGCCGACATTCTCGGCGCCGAAGCATCGGACCTTCTCGATCACAAGTGTACGACCATTCCGAAGGAGAATCTCCACCTGCCGGGTCCTGATTTCGTCGACCGCGTGTGGTCCGTTTCCGACCGGGGCCCGCGCGTGCTTCGCTCGCTGCAGCAGCTCTTCGACAACGGGCGCCTCGGCGGCACCGGCTATCTCTCCATCCTGCCCGTCGACCAGGGGATCGAGCACGGGGCCGGCGCCTCGTTCGCGAAAAATCCGGCATATTTCGATCCTGAGAAGATCGTCGAGCTCGCGCTTGAAGGCGGGTGCAACGCCGTCGCGTCGACTTTCGGCGTGCTCGGGGCGGTCGCGCGCAAATATGCGCACAAGATTCCGTTCGTGCTGAAGCTGAATCACAACGAGTTGCTGACGTACCCGAACACGTTCGACCAGATTCTCTTCGCGCGTGTGGAGGACGCCTACCACATGGGCTGCGTCGCCGTCGGCGCCACCGTGTACTTCGGCTCCGAGGAGTCCGGTCGCCAGCTTCAAGAAATCAGCGAAGCGTTCTCGCACGCTCACGAACTCGGCATGGCGACGATCCTCTGGTGCTACGTCCGCAACGAGGGCTTCAAGCAGAACGGCGTGAACCACGAGTCGAGCGCCGACCTTACCGGGCAGGCGAATCATCTCGGCGTGACGATCGAGGCCGACGTCATCAAGCAGAAGCTGCCCGAACAGAACGGCGGGCTCCGCGCGTTGAACATGGGCGGCTCGAGCTACGGCAAGCTCGACGAGCGCATCTATACCGAGCTCACGACGGATCATCCGATCGACCTGACGCGCTACCAGGTCGCAAACTGCTACATGGGCCGCGCCGGACTCATCAATTCAGGCGGCGGATCGGGCAAGAACGACCTCCAGCAGGCCGTCCGCACGGCAGTCATTAACAAGCGCGCCGGCGGAATGGGACTGATCTCCGGCCGCAAGGCCTTTCAAAGACCGATGAACGAAGGCGTCGAGATCCTGAACGCGATCCAGGACGTCTATCTCGACGAGGGCGTCACGGTGGCGTAACGATCTCAAAATCGCTGCCGATCGGCAACGTCGTTAATCGATCGATCGCGGTGCGGCCGACTGCAAATCCCCTCTCGACGAGCTCGGGAGGGGATTTTCTATTTCGCGATTGGAGCCGACCCGCGCGGTCTTAATCCTCGCGCGAGCCGGACGATACTTGACGTCTATGCAGTTTCTGGCATTCATGCGAGGAAACGACCATGCTCTATGACATCGCGCGAAAGCTCCCCCTTCTTTTCGGCGTCCTGCTGCTTGCCGGCTGTGATTCGGCGGAAGATGATTTCGAAACCGAGCGCTTCAACGGGACGTGGCGGCTCATCGAAGCCGGTTCGCGAAGCACGGACTTTTCTGCTCTCCTGCTCTCGCGCTACGACGGCGTGCTCGTCACCTTCGTGGCAGAGGAGGAGCGATTCATTTTGCTGCTTGACGTCAGCGGCTCGCCGGAGGACGAAGTCTTCAACGGCGAGTTCAACGTGGACGCCGACGATAGCGAGCTCGAACTCTTCTCCGCGCAGTTTCCGGAGCCTTTTGATTTCGACTACGAGTTCGTGAACGATCACCTCGTGTTAACGTCCGATGACGACGAGCCCATTCTCGAGACGTTCTTCGGAATGGAGCTCGAGGTGGAAGAGATCATCCTGGTGCTCGAGCGAGCCTGACCGGGCGATCGGCGGTGACGCTCGCCGCATTCCAGTCTACGCCGAGTCGGCCGTGAGCGTGCTCTTCGCTCTCAACCGGCGCGGCAACGAGGTGTACGATCGATTCATAGACGCTCTGTGAAGCTCACGTCTCGCTACGGTCCACATGAGGTCGATCGTCATCGATGGGCGATAGGTCACGCCGCCTTCCCTGCTCGCACGTCTAGTCAAGTGGACGACGTATGGTTCTGCGAGTCCGCCGGCCTTTGGACGCCGTCATACTAGATCCGGCGTGACCACGAGCGAGAGCCGGCCGGCCGACGATCCTCCACTCCCGAAACGTGGCACTGCTCTGCTCCGGCGTTCGCAGGGACACGGTTAGCACTTGTCTCAATCGATGAATATCTTGATTCGCAAGAGACGTCTTCCCGGTGCTCGCGCCGAACTCGTCCGCGTAATACGCGCCGAATACGTCCGCGCAACAGACGATCGACCGGAAACGCATTCCTGCACCCTGAA
>CAZMXY010000215.1:0-5640 GCA_964570345.1 uncultured Rhodothermales bacterium
GCATCTACCGCATCACCTACCCGTCGCGCCCGCTCGTCGAGCCGGCGCAGATCGCTGGCGCCCGTATCGAGGTGCTGCTCGACAACCTGAAGCTGCCCGAGTACCGGACGCGCTATCGGGCCCGGCGCGAGCTCCGGGGCCGGGAGGCATCCGACGTGCTCCCGAAGCTCAATAAGTGGGTCGCCGGCCTGGACCGAGACGACCCCCGGTATGAACACCACCTACTCGAAGCCCTCTGGGTGACGTGGGGGCTGAACCGGATCGACGAGGCCCTGCTACGGCGCCTGCTCCATGCGGACGACTACCGGGCCCGGGCGGCCGCGGTGCGGGTCCTCCGCTACGCGGATCATCAGATCGAGGATCAGGCGGACCTCATCGTGCAGGCAGCGCGCGACGACCACGGCCGCGTCCGACTCGAGGCCATCGTGGCCGCCTCCTGGCTGGACCGCGAAGAGGGGGTGCGTGTTCTGGCGGAAGCCGCCGAGGAGCCACTCGACGACTGGATGATTCACGCACACACGACGGCGGTGGCGCACCTCAATGGCAAAGAAGTGGCGACCCGGCCGGAGAAGCTCCCGGAGACGGACCTGGAGGGCGCGGATCTGGCGCTGTTCGGGAAGGGCAAGGAGATCTACGACCGGGAAGGCTTCTGCATCACCTGCCATCAGCCGGACGGGAAGGGGCTCTCGGCGTCGGGCTTCCCCCCGCTCGCCGGTACGCGGTGGGTACGGGGCAGCGAAGAGCGCCTGATCAAGCTCACGCTGAAGGGGCTGCACGGCCCAATTGAGGTGCAGGGCCGGCGCTATCCCGGTCACGTACCCATGCCGGCCTTCGAGGGGCTGCTTAACGATGAAGAGGTCGCGGCCGTGTTGACTTTCGTCCGGAACTCCTTCGGCAACCACGCGCCCGCCGTCTCGCCGGCCACGGTAAGCGACGTGCGCGAGGCGGTCAGCGATAAGACGGGGTTCTATTCGCCCGAGGAGCTCTTACAGGAGCACCCTCATATGGACGAGGCATCGGCTTCGCCCGGCAGGGGCTGAAGCCGTCGGCTTCGAGTGGCGGCCCCGCCCGGCGAAGCATCCCTTAATACCTAGCCCCTGGACAAGCGGCCCATCGATGAACGTCGCGCTATTCGTCCCGTGCTATACCGACCAGCTGTACCCGCGCGTAGCCGTGGCGACGCTGGAGCTACTGGAGTGGCTGGGCTGCCGCGTGCACTACCCGCCGGAGCAGACCTGCTGCGGCCAGCCAATGGCCAATGCCGGCTTCGAGCGGGACGGCCGGGCCACCATGCGGCATTTCGCCTCCACCTTCAGCCAGTTCGACTACGTCGTCACGCCGTCGGGGAGCTGCGCCCTGCACGTCAAGGAGCATTACGACGTGCAGGACCCGGAGCTGCAGCGCGTCCGCGAGAGCCTCTACGAGCTCAGCCAGTTCCTGATGAACGTGGATCCGTCGTAGTGGCTCGGATTGATCACGAGGCGCTCGTTCGTGGGGCGTGGGTGCACCGCGATGATCTGACTGCCGTGCACGACCTGGATCGTCGCCTCGCAGCCGCGGACCTCCACGCTCGTGCGAACGAACGGGAAGGGCACGCTGTAGTGCCGGCCCTCGAAGGCGACGAGGCCGTCAAGGTGGGTAACCTCCCGCGTCGCTACCAGATCGAACGCTTCCCAGAGCGGCTCCGGCAGCGGTGTGAGGAGTTCGCGCACTTCGAGCCACGACTCGTAGACCGGCGCGCCTGTTGCCGGGCACTCCAGGCGGCGAAATTAGGGTGTCGCGCTACAGCAGCCGATCGCCGTCGAACACGCGGACCTGCCGGACAGCTTGCACACCTGTCGAGCCGAACGAAGGAGGCCGCACGATCCATGGCGCGACCGCTCATTGAGATCCTACCGGATCGCGCTCCACGCCCGACGAACGATCCGCCACGTCCCGTCTTCCCCACGGCGGGCAATGGAGAGGTGCACCGCTTCGCTCGTCAGGCGGCTAACTTCACCCGCCGCATCTCGGTAGGTGAACTCCAGGGAGCCACGGCCGCGAAGGTATGCCAAATCACCGCTGCCCTCCACCTCGTCCACTGCAATCTCGTACGATTCGATGGTGGTCTCCGAACCGTCGCTCGGCCACCAATACCTTCGTATAGCGGAATCCCCGACGAGCGGCTGCACGCCCGCGGGCATCATCACCGCCCCCGGCGCCAATGTGGCCATCACGGCGGCGCTATCGTTCGCGAGCCAAGCGGTTCGGTAGGCTTCTTCGAGCGCCCGGATAGCGGCTTCGTCCTCAACCGTGAAGCCTACATCCGCGGACGAGCAGGCCGCAAGGATCATGACGCTCGCGGCGAGAAGACTACGCATACGTCCCTCCTGGTCTTAGTGTCTTGGCGGACAACCACGACGTAGCGGTCCGCGTCACCAGCGGTACAGGTCGCGCCGGCCCGGCCCTTTCTTGCTTCGTTCCCCTCGAGTTCGTCGTTACTACATGCCCGTCTGTCGTTTCAGGCTTGAGTGCCGCGTCGACTCTGCCGATACATGAGTGGAAGTGACACATTTTTTGTCGTCGTGGCGAGAATCCCGGCCGTGATCACGGCCACCGAGATTGTGGAAGTAACACTCTGTTTGTCGTCATGCCTCCCCGTCCAACGTTCTTACTTCTTTGTATAAGCGCGCTCGTGCTGTTTCGCGTCCCCGCGGACAGCCTTGCTCAGCATGCGCAAAGCGAACGTCGGCACGTGCTAGAGGCGGCTGACTACGAGGCAGGCACGTCGATTGCACCGGTAGCGCACGCCGGAAAGAACGGCGCTGCGTCCGCCATCTTCGAGGTGACCTACGTGGACTTTCCTGATCCTGCCCGCGCCGCCTTCGACTACGCGCTCGGCATCTGGGGCATGCACGTCGCATCGTCGGTGCCCATCACCGTGGAGGCCCGGTGGGTGGAGCTCGGAACCAACGTTCTCGGATCCGCCGGTCCGTCGACGCTCGTCTCACCCCAGGAAGCGCCGTATTCGGAGACCTGGTACCCACCCGCACTGGCCGCCGCGCTAACAGGCGAGACCATGCTCAAGGACGGGCAGTATGACATCGTCGCGTCGTTCAGCAGCACCATGGACTGGTATTTCGGAATCGACGCCGCTCCTCCCTCTGGCACATACGACTTCATAACCGTCGTACTCCATGAGATCGGACATGGCATCGGTCTCATCGGATCCTTCCGAATAGAAGACGGAGACGAAGAAACCGGCACCGGCTGCGACCAGGCCGCGGTCGGGGAAGGCTGCTGGGGCTACGCGGCGTTCCCGAGAAAGACCCTTCCCGTAATTTACGACCACTTCGTATCCGATCTGTATGGAGCGTCGTTGATAGACACCGGACAATATCCCAATCCATCTCTCTTACTCGCAAGCGCATATGAGAGCGGTGCCCTCTTCTTTGATGGCCCGGAGAGTCGCATCGCCTACCAAGACCTACCGATCGACCTCTTTTCTCCGTCCACCTATAAGCCGGCATCTTCCATCGCCCATCTGGACGAGGAAACGTTTTCGGCAGGTGACCCGAATTCTCTCATGACGCCTCACCTGGCACGTTCGGAGGCGATTCATTCTCCCGGAAGTCTGTTCTGTGCGATGCTGGAAGACATGGGCTGGCCGCTTGGAGATGCCTGCGTTTACCTGCTCGAACAGCCGTATGCGGACGGAGACACGAATACCGGAATAGATGGGGATTATGGGGATAACGGCGCGTCCGGCCCAGCACGTGCAGACCTTCCCGCGTCCGCACCTGATGGCCTCGTAATTCACGGCCTCTTTCCGAACCCGGCTGTGTCCAACGTGACGATTCGCGTCAGTTCGGCTGTGGCGCAGCAGGTAACGCTCGCCGTTTATGATGTGATGGGACGGGAAGTAGGGCGAGCGAAGACCGTACCGCTGCCCACAAATACCACTACGCGGATCGACGTCAGCGTCGCGAATCTCTCGCCAGGGCTGTATGTCGCCCGGACTACCGGCCTGACCGGATCGGCGACGAGAACGCTGGTGGTCGGGCGTTAAGGACGCTCGAGAACCACATCCGGACGAAGCAGATAGAGTTCGGCCCAGCGCGCACCGGTACTGGACGAGAAGAACGGCGCGCCCCGGTATTGGACGAGCGGCACGGCGCTCTCGACGTGGGCGGCATCGGAGCGCTCTTCGAGTAGAGCGCCACGGATCTCGAATAGTGCAGCGATCTCATCGGCCTGCTGAATCGCCGCGCGGGCTCGCTCGACAAGCCGCGGCGCGGTTGCGTCCGCCAGCTTCGCAGACCGTGAGCCCCGGCGCCAACTGCCGATCGAGCAGTAAAGCCTTCGCGGATGCGGGCCGTGCTCCGTATTTTCTTCGCGTAGGACGAGGTCGGAAGTGCGACCCCGCACGGCACGTCACGCATAAAGATCGGAGATCGAAAGAATCACTCGGGATGGATCGCCACCCAATTGCCCATGTGCCGGATCTCAGCGCCCGCCGCCGCCCGGATGGGATGAGTAGATTCCTCTGCATAGCTGACCAAGTGATCCGCACCGTTCTAATCAGCGTCCTGATTGCAGGCGTGGCTTCTCAGGTGCATGCTCAGGATGGCACGCCGGACGGCGCACGCGCGGATTCGATCGGCCGACCGGCTTCCCAGAATCCGTCCCCGATGGTGGAGCATACCCGCGCGCACGATCGCTTATCGCCCGGTGTACAGCCTGGTGTACAGCGCTCGATCGATGCCGATCTACCTCAGCCGGTCACGTTTTTCATTCGAGAAGGCGTTACCTCCGACCGCGGACTCAACCTCCTCATTCACTTCCTGGGGGCCGATTACATACCCATTCAGGCCATATCGGCCGCCGAATCACACGAAATAGTCGCGGTCGTGAATCTGGGAGGCGGGTCGAGCGCCTACGAACATCCCTTTCGCGAGGAAGGCGTTTTTAACCGACTGCTCGATTCCTTAGCTCGAGCGGCGCACGACGAGCTGGACGAGCCCGTGCGTTTCGACCGCGTCGATTTGAGCGCCTTTAGCGCGGGCTACGGGGCCGTTCGAGCCATCCTCGCTGATGGGGCCAACCGGATTCGCGGCATACTCCTACTGGACGGCCTCCACACGGGATACATTCCCGAGAGGAAGGTACTCGCGGAAGGCGGCCGGCTGGACACAACGCTGCTTGCCCCCTTCCTTCGTTTTGCCCGCCTTGCCGTGGCCGGCGAGAAGGCCCTCGTGCTGACGCACTCGGAAATATTCCCCGGCACCTTCGCGAGCACCACGGAGACAAGCGACTATCTCGTAGAAAGGCTGGGACTTGAGCGTACGGCGGTGCTCGAATGGGGGCCCGGAGGCATGCAGCAGGTCAGTGAAGTGCACGCGGGGAGATTTCAGATCAGGGGATTCGCGGGGAATACGGCTCCGGACCACCTCGATCACCTGCACGGAATGGCCGAATTCCTGCCTCTTCTTCATCCAGAGTGAGCTCCGCTTCGCCGATGCGCCCGTCGGATTCTCGCAGTCACAGCCGCCTATTTTGATTCCGACGGAATCGGCCTCTACCTACTCTCCAGCTCCTGCCACGGCACGTCGGGCGTTCGGTAGAAGTTGACGCCGAGCGCCGTCCAGCGCGGTGCGTGCG
>CAZMXY010000216.1:0-2352 GCA_964570345.1 uncultured Rhodothermales bacterium
GGAGATTCATGGAGGCGGCCCTTGACGTCGGTGCCACCTACACGGTACGACATCGTAAGGAATCATCGAGGATGGAATCATGCTTAACCTCATGATGCTGGCGGTGCTTGCGACGCTGGCCACTGGAGGGTCCGATCGCCCTCCCGATCCAGTGTTCGAAGCACAGACCATCGACGACCAGGTTGCCATCGGCTATGGAGTTGCCGTCGGCGACGTGGACGGTGATGGGAAGTCGGATATTCTGCTTGCCGACAAGAAGCAGATTGTCTGGTATCGAAATGGAGACTGGCAGCGCTTTGTGATCGCTGAAAACCTCACGGAGCGCGACAACGTGTGTATTGCCGCACGAGACGTCACGGGAGACGGAAAGGTGGAAGTCGCCGTCGGCGCGCAATGGAATCCGGGGGAGACGAGCGATCCGAAGCTGTCCGGCTCCGTCCACTACCTGATTCGGCCGGAAGATCCGACGGAGCGATGGGAGGTGGTAACCCTCCCGAACGAACCGACCGTTCACCGGATGAGATGGGTTCGCACGGGGGACGACGAATATTCGCTGGTCGTCGTACCGCTTCACGGACGCGGTAATCGTGATGGGGAGGGAGCCGGCGTTCGCGTTCTCGCCTACGTCATGCCGGAGGATCCGCACGATGAGTGGCAAACCGTCCTCCTGGATGAGACCTTGAACATGACGCACAATTTCGACGTGGTACCTCTTGTCGGAAACGCTGCCGAATCGATTTTCGTCGGCGGCCGCCAGGGAGTGAACAGGGTTGCACCACGCGATGGTCGGTGGCGGAAGAATGCAGCGGAGCGGATACGCGGCCTCGAGAACGGCGTCGGCGAAGTGCGATATGGTCGGCTTGGCGATGCTGATTTCCTGACGACCATTGAGCCGATGCACGGCAATATGGTGGCCGTTTATCTGCTCGGTGACCAACCCGTGCGTCATCAGCTCGAGGACGGTTTTAATCAAGGCCACGCCCTGGCGGCTGCCGATCTCCTCGGGCTGGGCAGGGACCAGATCGTCGCCGGCTGGCGCGACCCGGACGCGGACGGAAAAGTAGGCATCAAGCTGTTCGTGCCGGTGGATGAGACCGGTTCCCGCTGGGACGAGCATCTCATCGACGACAACACCATGGCCTGCGAGGATCTTACGGTCGCCGATCTCGACGCCGATGGCCGGCCCGAAATCATCGCAGCCGGGCGGGACTCGCACAATCTCATCATCTACTGGAACAAGACGAAGTAGGGACGACGAATGCGTCGCCTGAATACGCTCAGGTCTACCGCACTGTGCCTGCTGGCTTTTTCAATTGCCGGCGCCTCACCGAGCAGGAGCCAGCAGCCGGCGGGGGAGGCTTACAGCCGCCTCTCGGAGGAGGCTAAGCGGGCGCCCGAATGGGCCGCCGCCGGTCTCGACGTGGCGCCCGGGCTCGAGGCCACGCTCTTTGCGTCCGAGCCGATGCTCGTCAGCCCATCCAACATAGACGTCGACCACCTGGGACGCGTGTGGGTGCTGGAGGTTGTCAATTACAGATCATCTATAAATCCTTCCAATCCGCAGAGAGCGGAAGGCGACCGCATTCTGATTCTCGAAGACACCACCCATGATGGGAAGGCGGACCGGCAGACGGTCTTTTACCAGGGCCCTGACATCAACGCCGCCCTCGGGATTGCGGTGCTCGGCAGTCGTGTGATCGTCTCGACGAGCCCGGACGTTCTGATCTTCACGGACCAGGACGGCGACGACAAGGCGGACGTCAAGGAGGTTTTCCTAACGGGGGTCGGTGGGAACGACCACGACCACGGTGTGCATGCTTTCGTTTTCGGTCCTGACGGGAAGTACTATTTCAATTTTGGCAACAGTGGGGAGCAGATAATCGATCGAGCCGGCGACGTCGTAGTCGATGTGGCCGGCAATCGCGTGGAGGAGGGCCGTACGTATCGCCAGGGTATGGTCTTCCGCAGTAATCCGGACGGGAGCGAATTCGAAGTCCTGGCACACAACTTCAGGAATAATTACGAAGTGGCTGTCGACGCCTTCGGCACGCTGTGGCAGTCCGACAATGACGACGACGGTAACCGCTCCGTGCGCATCAACTATGTGATGGAGTACGGCAACTACGGCTACGTCGACGAAATTACGGGCGCGGGGTGGCGGTCCTGGCGAACAAACAGGGAGACGAATGTCCAGGATCAGCACTGGCATCAGAACGATCCGGGTGTCGTGCCGAACTTGCTGCATACGGGCGCCGGTTCGCCGACAGGCATCCTCGTCTATGAAGGGCGATTGCTTCCACGCGTCTACTGGGACCAGTTGATCCACGCTGATGCGGGGCCGAACGTCGTTCG
>CAZMXY010000216.1:2452-5633 GCA_964570345.1 uncultured Rhodothermales bacterium
CTGGAGCAGGAAGCAGAGCCGGCCCTGCTTGGCCTCTGGCACGCGTCAAATCCGCGCCATCGATCTCGCGCGCTCTGGTTGCTGACGAAGATTGAAGGCCGTGGCGACCACTTCGTGCGAGAGGCGCTTAAGGATGCCGATGCGAACATTCGTATCACCGGTCTCCGTGCAGCCCGCCAGCTCCATCTCGATCTCATTCCTTACCTGAAGGAGGTCGTGCGCGATCCGTCTCCACCAGTTCGTCGCGAGGCGGCCATTGCGCTCAGACACCTCGGCGCGCCGGAAGCTGCCGGCCTCTGGGCCGAGCTGGCACTCCAACACGATGGAGAGGACCGGTGGTACCTGGAGGCACTCGGCATCGGAGCAGATCTTCAGTGGGATCGCTTCTTCGAAGCCTGGCTCGAGCGCGTGGGGCAAAACTGGAATACGCCGGCAGGCCGCGACGTCGTGTGGCGCGCGCGTGGCGCCGCAGCCATGGCGCCCATGGCGGAGATTATCGCTGACGTTCGCACAAGCCGGGCCGAGCGCTTGCGCTACTTCCGCGCATTCGATTTTCACGAGCATCCGTCGAAGGATAGCGTGCTGCTGAGTCTCCTGAATAAACAGCATCCCGAACAGGCCGAGATCCGCGCATTAGCACTCAAGCACGTGAGCACCAAAGACGTCGCAGACCAGCCGGGCGTGAGGACCGCCCTCGAGCAAACGCTGGAGTCGGTCCGCGGAACGGATTTGTTCGTCGACCTCGTAGCGCGCTTCGACATGCGGAGTCGGAACGACGATTTGATTCGAATTGTGGTGGATCAGCCGGACAGTGATATCGCGCTCGAAGCCGTTCGCCAGCTGCTCCGGTCCGGCGGTGACGCATCGATCGAACGCGTACTGGCGCAGGACGGTAGCGAAGGCTCCGTGGAACTCGTGTCGGCCTTGGGCAGGTTTGAGGATGCCCGATCGAAGGACCTATTGGAAGGCGTCGTCCTGGACGAGAGGAGAGCCCCGGCAGTACGCCGCGCTGCCGTGCACGGCCTCGGAAGGGGATGGAGCGGAGAATCGCGCCTGTTGGAGCTCCTCCAGGAGGGCCGCCTGTCCGCAGACCTGGAATCGGCGGCCGCCGATGTGCTGCTGCGGGCATCCCGGGGGGGCATCCGCAATGCGGCGGCTCAATACCTGGGGACGTCCGGGCCGGAACGAGGCAGCGAACGGCCGGTCATACAGGATCTCGTCGCCCGCACCGGTGACCCTGCGATCGGGAGAACGGCGTTTGATCGTCTTTGCCGTTCTTGTCATGTGGCGAACGGATCCGGCACAGATTTCGGCCCGGAGCTTTCCGCCGTCGGCAGCAAGCTGCCCAGAGAAGCGCTCTATCTGGCTGTGCTCGATCCCGATGCCGGTATCAATTTCGGCTACGAGGGCAAAGTGGTGCAGCTGCGCGACGGAAGTCAGGTCGCCGGTATCGTCACGAGCGAAACATCCGACGTCATCGAGCTCCGACTACAGAGCGGCGTGACGCAGCGATTCAATAGAGTCGACGTCGCGTCCGTGACGAACCTCGAGCATTCGCTGATGCCGTCCGATCTGTATCAGCAGATGACGGAGCAGGAGTTGATCGGACTCATCGAATATCTGACGACGCTGCGCCAGGAGGATCCGTAGCATCAGTCCCGACGATTCCACCCGGTTTCGAAGCTGGTTCCGCCCGGCAATCTGTCCTATCTTAACCTTTGCGGCCGGATTGCGCGGGGTGTGACGCAGCACCGGAACGAAGACGCAAGAATTCCTCGATCGCCTGCTCGCCCCGGCTCGCCGGCGGACGAGAGGAGCTACCAAGATCAGCATGGAGCGACGTCATTTCGTGAAATCTCTCGCAGGCACGCTGGCCGGTTCGGTGGCCGCGGCAAGGCCGTTGAAAGGCAGCCGTCGCGGGGCATCCAAAACGAAGGCACTGATGAAGGTCGGCTGCCAGCACGGCGGCGTGTCCCTGGAGAATCTCGAGTTCCTGGCCCGTCACGGCGTATTCAACATGGATCCGGGGCAGCCCCGAACGATCGAGGGAGTAGGCTGGGACCTCGACCACTCGCTCGAGATCGTAGAGAGGGCCGCAGAGTACGGCATCAGGGTGGATGCCTATCATCTGCCCCTCACCTCCGCCGGAATCGATCGCGTGGCCACGCCGAACATCATGCTCGGCAAGAGCCCGGAGCGCGACCGGGAAATCGAGATGATTCAGCAAATGATCGAGGTCGCCGCAAAGAGCGGCGTTCATTTGCTGCTCTATAACACCACCATCCTTCCGATCCTCCGCACGGGCCGAACGCTCGATCCTGCGCGCGGCAATTCGTCCTACAGCACGTGGAACTACGCGGAGGCGGTCGCTGCAGGATCAGACAGGGAGATGACGGTGGCCGGCGTCGTCGACGTCGATGAAATCTACGAACGCATCACGTACTTCCTCGACAGGGTCCTGCCCGTTGCCGAAGAGTACAAGGTCAGACTGGGCAATCATATAGCGGACCCGCCGGCGCCCCCCGGCTATCGCGGCGTCACGAGATGGAACAGCCCCGACGTATTCCAGGGCATCCAGCGATTCGCCCGGCTCTACGACAGCGAGGTCCACGGATTCAACCTCTGTGTCGGCTCAACCGCCGAAGGGCTGGAAGATCCGAAGAGCCAGATAATTCCGATTCTGGAATGGATCGGCGAGCGGGGGCAGATCTTCAACGTCCACCTGCGCAACATCAAAGGAGGATGGAATCATTTCCAGGAGGTCTGGCCGGACAACGGTGACATGGATTTCGCGCAGGTGATGAGGACCCTCAGGGACGTCGGGTATTCCGGCATGGTCATGCCGGATCACATCCCCCGGCATGCGGACCCCGCCGCCGCGCTCCAGGGCCACGCTTTCGCATTCGGCTACATCAAGGCCCTCATTCAGGTCGTCTCCTCGGAATCCTAGCGGCGGTCGAATGCCGAATGCAAAGCAGCGGCTGAATGAAGGAGACGTCCTCCACGGATGCTGGCTCACGCTCGGCAGCTCCGTCACGGCAGAGATCGTCGGGCAAGCCGGATTTGACTGGGTACTGATCGACCTGGAGCACGGCGCCGGAACGGAGAAGGACGTGCTCTATCAGCTTCAGGCCCTCGGCAATACGCCAACGTCGGCTATCGTACGGGTGGAGAGCGCCGC
>CAZMXY010000217.1:0-5604 GCA_964570345.1 uncultured Rhodothermales bacterium
TCGACTATGCCGGACCGATGACGGAGACGGTTTTGATGGGCAACCTCGCCATTCGCAGCTACATGCTCCGCAAAGAGGACAGTGACGGCGACATGGAGTTCTTCGCGCGCCGGAAGCTGCTATGGGACGGCGAAAACATGCGAATTACCAACGTCGAAGAGGCGAATCAATTCGTCGGGCGGACCTACGGGGAAGGCTGGGAAGTATGAACCGCCGCACATTCCTCATCCGGGGCGGAGCGATCGGCTCTGCCGCCGTACTTTCGCCGCTTACGGCGCACTCATCACCGTCGGCTGAAAATATCCGCGTCGGCGTCATCGGATGTGGCAGTGTCTCAAATGTCTACCTGCCTCATCTGAGTGCCAGTCCGCACATCGAGATCGTCAGCACGTGCGACATCATTCCGGAACGCGCTCAAAGGCAGGCGGAGCGTTTTTCGATCCCGCATCACTATCCGCACATCGACGATATGCTGGCCGGCGCACCGTTCGACATGCTGGTCAACCTGACCGACATGCAGGAGCACGAGCACCTGAACCGGCAGGTGCTCGTGGACGGACGGCACGTGTGGAGCGAGAAGCCGATGGCGAATTCTTACGAGGCCGGCGTGGAGCTCCTCGCGCTTGCCAGGCGGAACGATCTGCGGATCTGGGGCGCGCCGGCGGTCGTGACGAGCCCGCAGTTCGCGTTCATGGCCCGCGCGATCAGTCGGAGGAAGATCGGCCGGCCGGCAGCCGCACACGCGTCGTACGGCCATCTGGGCCCGGACTGGTCCGCGTTCTTTTACGAAAAAGGGGGAGGCAGCCTGCCGGATCTCGGCGTCTACAACATCACGACGCTTACCGGACTTCTCGGGCCGGCGAAGGCCGTCATCGCCATGACCGGTATCATCACGCCGACGCGCACCGTCGAGGACAAGGGCGAGATCCGCGTCGAGGCGGAGGACAACGCCATGCTCATCCTCGATCACGGCGACAGCGTGTTCTCGCACATCCAGTCGGGCTTCAACTACTTCGATCCGTACGGGCATGAGGGAGCCGGGCAGGAGCGGCCGTCGATCTCTCTCGTCGGCACCGGCGGGAGCATGCACCTCGTCGGCTACGACTGGGAGCCGAACGGGGTCGAGCTCGCGACGATCGATGAGCCTGAGTCGAGGCGATTTGTCACGGATGCCGAAGGCTACGTCTGGGAACAAGGCGCGGCGTACGTCGCGAAGCGCCTTCTCACCGGCGAGCCGTCGCTGATCACGCCGGAGCACGCGTTGCACGTGCTCGAGATCATCGAGGGAGCCCGTGAATCACAGGCCTTCGGACGCCGTATCGCGCTGAAGTCCTCTTTTGATTGGCCGGTAATCGCCTGAGCAGCACATGCCCACGGTATCTTTCGAGATCCAGCCCGATGCCGGTCACAAGATTGGCGTGCATCCCGCCGGCGAAGCCGACGGCACTGTCCGGCACGGACGACATCTCATTTTACTGCGACGACCTCGCGGAGACCTTGCGCGAGCTCACTTCGAGTGGCGTCGAGTTCGCGCAGGAGATCAAGGATTCCGGCTTCACGCGTGTGAACTACTTCAAGGTGCCGGGAGGCTTCCAGATCCGGCTGTATCGGCCGGCCTACACGAATTGACGCCGCTCGGAGGACCGCTGGAGGACACCGCCAAGCGAGCCGTTCGGTACCTCGAAACGCTCGACAATTGAGGCGTCGCTCCGTCCGGCGTGCACCCTTCTACTTATCCCATGTTGCATGACTGGTCACGCGTCAGCGGGGAGCCGGCGCGGCTAGCTCGGGCATCGAGGCCGTCAATTTCCCCTATCTTGTTTCCATTTTCTCATTCTTACTGCAACTATAGATATTCTCCACAAAACTTTGAATCGTGTATATTTATGCCAGTCGCTAAATTTTAATGCATATTTACCATATTGTATTTTCCATCTTTTACGATCCATTGTTTCGATATAAGACACCTTGAACCCCTGACGTGACGACGAGTGCAGTCGTGGCGTTAGCGCGGTGCGCGTTGGCTGGCCGCCGGCCCCCTCGCGTGCGGGGCCGGGGTTGTAGGGGCACGGGGCCGCCCCGCTCGTGGCTCCGGCCCCCTCGCGTGCGTTGGCCGGGCGGCGCGCGTTACTGCTTCTTCAGGATAAAGTGCGCGCCGGGCATGCTGCGCCGCAGCTCCGTCACCGGACCGCTGTTTCCGTTCGCGCGGCGGAAGGTCAACATCATCTGCCCCACACGGAACGTGAGTCCCTCGACCCAGGGGAACACGCGCGGCGGCGAACCGTCGCGCGAGAAAGCGATGCCCTGCGGCGTCTCCACCACCTCGATCTCGATGACCTCGTCGCGGTCGCGTCCCGGGCCCACGTACCTGCCCACCAGCGGCGCGGGGTGGCCGGTGAATCGCTCCGGTTTTGGGGGCGTCCAGCCAAGCACCTCGGCGGCGAGCTCGCTCGTCACTTCTTGCGGATCGAGACGGCCAACATTGTTCATCATCACGACCACGGCCAGCTGCGCATCGGGATACCAGCCCGCCTCGACCCAGAAGCCGGGGATTCTGCCGCCGTGGCCGATGTACTGGAGACCGATGGGGTCCGGTCCGACCTGGAGGCCCATGCTGTATCGCAGCGTCGTCCCATCGTTGAGCGTCGACGGCGTGATGAGCTCGGCGTACGACTCCGGCGAGAGCACCTTGCCGCCGTGCAGCGCCCTGAGCCAGGTCACCATGTCGCCCGCGGTGGAGCAGAGCGAGCCGGCGGCGAACGGCCAGGTGTGCACGTTGGTCGGAGCGCGAAGGATGTCCCCGTTCGGCGGGACGAAGTAGCCATGCGCGCGGCGCGGGACGTTCTCCGCACTGTTGCAGTACATCGAGCGCGTCATGCCGAGCGGCTCGAAGATCTTCTTCTCGACGTAGTCCTCGTAGGTCATCCCGCTTGCCCTCTCGATGACGAGGCCGAGCAGCCAGATCCCCGAGTTGTTGTAGATCTGCAGCTCGCCCGGCTTGAACTGGAACGGATGGCGCTTGATGAGCGCGTACGCCGAGTCGCGCGGGAAGACGCGGTTCGACACGAGCGTGGGGAACTCCGGCAGCTCGGTGAAATCGGCGATGCCGGAGGTGTGATCGAGCAGCCGGCGCAGCGTCACCGTGTTGCCGCGCGTGTCCAAGTCGGGGAGCCACCGTGTGATCTCGTCGTCGAGACTGAGCACGCCCTGGTCACGGAGCCGGAGCAGTGCCACGGCGGTGAACTGCTTGGTGACCGAGCCGATTTCGAACAACGCGTCGACCGGCATCGGGACGTCCCATTCGACGTCGGCCTTTCCATAGGCCTTGAAGAGCAGCGTGTCGTTGCCCTTGACCACGGCCGCGACGGTTCCGACGGCGCGGTTCTCCAGCACCGCGGACCCGGCGAGGGAGTCGAGCTGTTGGGCGAGGGTGCGCCCCGGCCGCGCGGCCGCCGTCGAGGCGGCCACCAGGACGAGAGCGATGGCGCTGAGAGAGGAGTGGAGACTCACTGCTCCTAGCATGGATGCGCGGGGCGCTGAGCCCCGGCGCGAATGCGACCTGCCATTAAAGAACGTTTTCATGCGACTAGCCTTCCATAGGTTAAGTGATGTGCGCTACGACGACCCTCAGCGCTACCGCCTCGGCCGCGACAATCGCCCTCAGTTCGCGATCCCACCTCCTCGACGTTGTCATCTGTATCCTGGTCGATCAGCAGGTGATGGGGATCGATGCCGGCACGCGCAGGCCTGCTTGGCACCGTCACCGTGGTCGCTTGCTCGGCGGAGCGGATGCGGTGCTTCTGCAGGTAGAGACAACCAGCAGTATTGGAATTGCTATTGGAAAAACGGCAGCGCGATCAGCAGCGAGACCGCCCAGACCGCGGACAGCGTCGCGAGCAGACCAATCGATTCGCGAAAGACAGGGATCCATGGCTGGCGGCGAGCTCTCCAGAGCCGGACACCTACCGACGCCACGATGAGCAGCGTCGTGATATTCCATCCGATAACGGCAAACCGGTTTGGAGTCAGGCCGGAATCGAGCGTCCGGCTGGCCACCGCCGCCAATGCGTACACGTTCAGGATCAGCGTGAGCCCGCCGAGTCCGAGGACGGCGTACCGAAAGAGAGACCGCCGCCCGGCCGATCGCGCGTCGACCGGGCCAGAGACGACGACGGCCAGGAGGACCATGATGGCCAGGATGGTGGCGTTGTAGACGATGAGGACTTCCCGCTCCTCAAAAGGCTTCAGGAAGTAGACCGGAATGAACCACAGGACGTAGACGAGCAGCACACCCAGGGCGAGCGGGAGCAGGAGCCGGGAGAGGATTCGGAGCGTACGCGTCAGGCCGGCATGCCAGTCCTGCAACGCGGGCGAAGTCGTGGGGTCGTACACGCTGCCGATCGCCAGCAGCGGGATGGCGCCGACGCCCCAGGCAGCGACCACCACGAGGTCTTCCTCGGGGAGCTCGATCCCGAGTACTGCGAAGATGCCGTAGGTAAGTCCGACGAATATCAGCCCGGCTCCGAAGAAGATGCCCCCCGTCAACACGGCCTCGACGGACTTGACGAGGTATGCGAAGGACTGCCTTGCCGGATTCGGATAGCCGAGACAGAGCGCCGCTCCGACGACGGCCCAGGACACGAACAGCAGATGGATGGAGCCCAGAAACGCGACGTCGCCGGTTCTGGCGCCGATGGTGAGCCCCACGTAGAGGGACACCACTACGACGGTGACGGCCGCAGCGGCGTATCTCGTCAGACTTTTCGTCGAACGCTCGGCCCAGGCCAGGTAGCCGAGAAGGCCGACAGCGACGAGCGGCCCCCACCCCACCCAGAACAGCACGTCCGCCTCGTCCGGGATGGGAACCGGAGGCTTGCCGCCCGCCAGCAGGGCACTAACGACGCCGAGTAGAACGCTCGCTCCGATGATCGCCCACCAGTGCCGGGTTTGACCGCCATCATCCTCCTCACTTTCCACCGGCACATCGAGTCGGTGGGCCCAGGCTTTGAGGAGGACGTCATCCGGGTGCTCTTCTTCGCACTGCCGGAGGGCTTCTCTAAATGCGGCATCGTCTCCTTCTGCCTGTACGGTTCTATAAAGGCGTTCGAGATCCGCAGGATCTCCGCTCGCCGCCTCGATGTCGTCCTTCAGCGTCATAGTCGGTTCGTCGTTCCACTCCATCGTAGTGAGTTCCGCCGAGGGTCGCTCCCGCGTTGCAGGGGTGACCATTCGCCCGTAATATGCCATCCTTGGCCCGTGAGCGGCATGAGCGACATCTGAGCATTACGTGAGCATCGTGCGAGATACCCCGATCTACCGCTTTGGCGACTTCACGCTCGACGTCACCAACCGGGAGCTGTTGCTCGAGGAAGAACGTCTGGACCTCAACGCCCGGTATTTCGACGCGCTCGTTCTGCTGGTACGGGAGCATGGCCGCCTCGTCGAGAAGGATCGGTTATTCGAGGAGGTCTGGGACGACGTCGTGGTGAGCGACAGCGCACTCACGCAGTGCATCAAAGAGATCCGCCGGCTCCTCGGAGACGACGCTTCGAATCCCCGGTTCATCCAGACGGTCCCCCGGCACGGGTACCGGTTCATCGCGGA
>CAZMXY010000218.1:0-5604 GCA_964570345.1 uncultured Rhodothermales bacterium
GTGGCGATGAAGCAGAAGATCTGCACGCCGGTGGGAATGGCCACGGCCTCCGACGCGGCCGAGAACAGGCCGAGCGAGATGCTCGGAAGCCCCGTCGTGAACATGTGATGCACCCACAGTCCGAAGCTGATGAAGCCCGTGCCGACCGCCGCGAGAACCACCCATCCGTAGCCCACGATCGGCGTTCGCGCGAACGTCGGCACGATCATCGCAATGAGCGCGACTGACGGCAGAAACACGATGTAAACTTCCGGATGGCCGAAGATCCAGAACAGATGCTGCCATAAAATCGGATCGCCGCCGCGGTCGGCGTCGAAGAAGGGCCAGTCGAAAGCCCGCTGAACTTCGAGCATGACGTCGCCCGCGATGAGAGGGGGAAACGCGAAGAGGATCATCCCCGCGACGACGAGAATGTACCAGGCGTAGAGCGGCATCAGGTTGATCCGCATGCCCGGCGACCGCGTTTTGAGGACGCCGACGATGAGCTCGACGGCCGCCGCAATCGAGGCGATCTCGATGAAGGTGAGGCCGAGCAGCCAGACGTCCGCGCCGATTCCCGGCTGATACTCCGTGGTCATGGGCGGATACATGAACCAGCCCCCTTCCGGCGCCGCGTTGAAGAAGATCGAGCCGCAGACGAAGACGCCGCCGATGGCGAAGCACCAGAATCCGTAGGCCGACAGCCGGGGAAAGGGCAGGTCCCGGGCGCCGGTCATCTCCGGGAGGATGAAGATGGAGAAGGCTTCGAGGATCGGGACCGCGAAGAGGAACATCATCACGGTTCCGTGGAGCGTGAAGATCTGATTGTAGAGGTCGGCCGACAGGAAGTCGTTCTCCGGCACCGCGAGCTGCGTGCGCATGAGCAGCGCCAGCACGCCTCCGAAAATCAAGAAGCCGAAGGCGACGACCGTGTACCATTTGCCGACCTCCGAATTGTTGACCGCCGACCAGTACCTCCAGCCTGCCGGGGCCGCCCACACCTCCTGCAGGCGCTCTTCCTGCGCGCGCTGAACGGCGAGCGGGGGAGCCTCGACGAGCGGACTCACGTCCGTCGGACGTTCTTCGAAGGGTCGTGTGTGGTCGATCATTGCAAATCGCTCAGATAGGCCGCGAGCGCCCGGAGATCCTCTTGCGGCAGCATACCGAAGGCCGGCATGAGGGCGCCGGGCTTCACTGCTTTCGGATGGGCGATCCACCGTTGGAAATCGTCACGCTCGGCCGGAAGGAGGCCGGCTCCGATGCTCAGGCGGCTCGCGACGTGCGTGAGGTCGGGTCCGACGACGCCGTCAGCGGGCGTGCCACGGACGGTGTGACAGGAACCGCACCCGTTGGCGAGGAATTGCTCGCGGCCCCGAGCGGCGAGCCGGTCGACCGGCTCCAGGGCATCCCGACTTTGTTCTTCGAGCCACCGATCGAAGTCGCTCCTTTCCATCACGACGGCATAGAAATGCATTCGCGCGTGCGAGGTGCCGCAGTACTCGGCACAGGCGCCGCGGAACACACCCGTCCGCGTAGGCTCGAGCGTCAGGCGGTTTACGCGGCCGGGGATCATGTCGACCTTGCCGCCGATCGACGGAATCCAGAACGAGTGGATCACGTCGGGGCTCTCCAGGAAGAATTGAACCGGCTCGCCGACCGGGAGCCGGATTTCGTTCGCTAGCTCTACGTCGCCGCCGCTCGGCAAAGGATATCGGACCCGCCACCACCACTGTTCGCCGGAAACGTTGACGTGAAGGCTTCCCTCCGGCGCCGGCGCCGTGAGGCGCGGCAGGCCCCGAAGTCCGATCACCAGGTACGCACTCAGAATCAGCGTCGGCAGTACGGCGCCGCCTCCGATGATGAGGATCCCCGCCCGACGGCGGTTGTGCGCCTCCGGTCTGAGCCGGATCGCGTAAACCGCCAGAAAAATCACGGCGACCCATACGGCGCCGGCGCCGCCAACCAACCACCAGAACAGCTCGGCGATCTGCTGCGCGCCTCGCCCGGCCGGGTCGAGCGTCGAGAGGGGACCGCCGCAGCCTGTCAGCAAAAAGACGACCAGCGCCGACGTTGCCGTTTCCACGCGCGGGCAGCGCCGCCCCCCGGCCCGCGAACGTACCGCGTCGCGACAAGCCGGACGCAGGCCTTCAGGGGATCCGCCCCCGGGGAGTCTCCCGATGCTTCCGGCGCGCCGCTTCATCTGCCGAATGGTTGGAAAGGCCGCTCTTCGCACGACGAGAGCGCGATCCGGACTCGTGGCCCGCAATCATTCGCGGCCATCCTATTCGCTTCTCCCGTAGCGAGAGCAGACGGGGACGGCGGCGCGCTCTCTTGCCATAATGCGGAAGCGGCCGAACCAATCCAAGGGGCCGACTTGATAATTACAGCCCCTCCATAGTAGCGCCTCCCCGAATCCGGTCGGGCACGACGCATTCGGAAAAGGCGGTCCTTGACTTTCCTATTCCGGATCACCCGCTTCCTCCGAATCACCCGCGAAGTACGCTGCGGCTATCTCGTCCGGCAACTCGTTGTTTCGGCCGACGGCTCGATCGGCGAGCCGCGTGAGCATCGACGGGGCAAGCGCGGAACGGCTCTGCCATCCGGCTCGCTCGCGCCCGCCGCCCGCGGCTGCAGGCGACGGCAAAAGCCGCGCCGTAAAGTGCGCAAGCTCGGAAAAGAGATTCGGGGCGATCGCGTGGAAAAGGTGCAGCGCACGCGCCTGGGGCGTTATGATCACGAATGGCTCACCGCTGCGGCACGCCCTGACGATCCTCCGGGCGGCGCTTCGTGACGAGGTCGAGAAAATCGGCAGCGCGGCGGCGATCGAGAACCACGCGAATTCGTCCTCGTGACGCCCCTTGAAGCGGGCATTCACGTGCGAACCGGTGCGCATCAGTCCGGGGCACACCGTCGTCACGCGTATCCCGCGACCGGAGAGCTCCGCTCCAAGGCCTTCGGACAAGCCGGTGAGGGCGAACTTGCTCGCGACGTACGGCAACATGTGCGGCACGGGGACGAGGCCGCCGATGGACGACACGTTTACAATGCGGCTTCCGGGACGCATCCACGGGATCACTTCACGGCACAGACGTAAAGGCCCCCAGAAATGCACGTCCAGCGCCTCCTCGAAATCGCGGTTCGTCATGTGCACGAGCGGCGCGGCCTGAATGACGCCCGCCGCGTTGACCAGCACGTCAATACGGCCGCGGACGCCGAGTACTCGGGCGACGGCCGTCGACACGTCGTCCGCGTCTCGAACGTCGCATCGCACGCCGAGTACGTCGGCGCCCGCCCGCTCAAGGTCCCTCGTCGCTCGCTCCATCTCTTCCTCTTCGCGCGCCAGAAGGGCAATCCGCGACCCACGACGCGCGAATTCGCGGGCGAGCTCGAGCCCGAGCCCGCGCGAGCCGCCGGATATGAGGACCGACTTGCCGCGGAAGTCGATCCGACGGCGGCGGCGCACATAGCGTAGTCCGGCTGCGGCGGCGACGCCGCCCACGACGATTTTGACGCCTCGTTTCATCAAAGCACCCCCATTTCCACCCCCACGTAGTTCGGGGTTTCAGACACAGATGAACACCGGTTCCATCAACGCACCTCCATTTCGACCCGTGCCCGATCGCCGCCTACGGGCGAAGCACCACCTTTACGCACGCGTCCTCCTTCTTCTTAAACGTCTCATAGGACTGAGGCGCGTCGTCGAGCGCCGGCCGGTGCGTGATCAGGAAAGACGGATCGACGTCGCCGTCCTGCACGTGACGGAGCAGCCGCGGCAGGTAGCGGTGGACGTGGGTCTGTCCCATTTTCAGAGTCAGGCCCTTGCCGAAGGCCGCGCCCAGGTTCAGCTTGTCGACCACGCCGCCGTAGACTCCCGGAATCGAGACCGTGCCGCCCTTCCCGCACGCATGGATGCACTGGCGGAGGGCGGTCGGTCGGTCGGTTTGCAGCCGCAGCGCCTGCTTCGCCTTGTCGTAGTGCCCGGCAAGCCCGAACCCGTGGGCCTCCATCCCCACGGCATCGATGCACGCGTCCGGGCCGCGGCCGCCCGTCATTTCGTTCAGGGCCTCGAAAACGTTCACGCCTTCGTAGTTCAGGACCTCGGCCTTCGCTGCCGATTCGGCCATGCCGAGCCGTTCGGGCACGCGATCGATCGCGATTACCCTCTCGGCGCCGAGGAGATAGGCGCTGACGATGGCGAAGAGGCCGACCGGACCGCACCCCCAGACGGCAATCGTGTCGCCCGGCTCGATCTCACAATACAGCGCAGCCTGATAGCCGGTCGGGAAAATGTCGGTCAAGAAGAGCACGTGCTCGTCATCCAGCTCCTCGGGGACTTTCATCGGACCGACGTCGGCGAACGGCACACGGGCGTATTCGGCCTGCCCCCCGGCATAGCCGCCCATCATGTGCGAATAGCCGAACAGACCGGCGGGGGAGTACCCGTAGAGCTCCTCCGCCATCCATGCGTTAGGGTTCGAATTGTCGCAGAGCGAGTACTCCTCTCGACGGCAGTAACGGCAGCGACCGCATGAGATCGGGAACGGTACGACGACGCGGTCCCCTTTCGCGAGATTGTTCACTTCGGGCCCGACGTCGACGACTTCCCCCATGAACTCGTGGCCCAAAACGTCCCCTTTCCGCATGCTGGGGATGTAGCCGTCGTAGAGGTGAAGATCGGATCCGCAGATGGCCGTACTCGTGATGCGCACGATCGCATCCCGAGGATTCAGGATCTCGGGGTCGGGGACGTTTTCGACGCGGACGTCGCGACTGCCGTGCCAGCAAACCGCTCTCATCGTCTCCCCACCGGCTGACCTTCGATCGTCGGTATTTCTCCGGCTTCGAGGACGTGCTTGATTCGGCGCACGTCTTCGTGAACGAGTCGGGAAAGCACCTTTCCGAAAGTCCGTGACAGCAGGCGACCCGCGCGGCCGCCCGGAGGACGATACGCGAATCGAACGTGCACCTCCGTTCCGCGATCTGCAGGCGCATCGACGAATCGTACGGCGCCGTCTACGCGCAGGTCGCCTCCGGGAAGCGATCTCCATGCGAGGCGGTGGCCGGGGTCGTCCGCCGTGATTTCCGTGAGCCACTCGAAACGTCCCTCTACGCCGGACCGGTTGAAGGCCCGTCCGCATGCCTCCACGCCGGGCAGATCGATGACCCATCGATGCCGCGATTCGTCGACGGCATCGACCGCGGTCAGATGCCGCATGTGCTCCGGAAGGCGTTCCAACTGCCGCCAGAAGGCATACACCTCCTCGCGCGGCCGCTTGATCGTCAGGCTTCGGCGGACATCGACGGGCCGAACGGCGCCATTCCGTGCCACCGCCAGCCGCACGTCCTTCACGATCCTGCGTCCCGTCAATCCCGCATAGAGCAAGGGGATCGCACACGCTCCTAGAATCAACCCCGTCGGCGACCGCCGATGAAGGCTGAATCCCGCCAATGCGCCTCCCGCGAGAAGAGAGCGCATCCGACGACGGCCGTCGGTGCGACGTCTCTTCCCGACTTCGGTGAGCCTCCCGGCGTCGAGCATGGGTACGATCCCCCTCCTCAATGTCCAGACGAATCAGCGATCGCTCAATGATTTCGAAGGGCGTTGATCAGCTCCTTCTTGTTCAT
>CAZMXY010000219.1:0-5585 GCA_964570345.1 uncultured Rhodothermales bacterium
AGATCGGCACGTAGTGCGGTGAAGAGATCCGGAAGGATCCAGTATAACGTAAAATCACGGGATGACGTCGTTATGTCATGCGCGCCGCGCGCGGAGGTCCGAACGTGCACGACACACGTCACTCGTTACGCCAGCGTCAAATAGTCATTCGTACGCCAGCGTGAAATAATCGTGGCGGTGATCGGCGTGGAGGCGGAGGACGTTCGCTCGAGTGAGCAGGACCAGCGTTTTCGACGCATGGCGTCTGGAGATGTTTGCGAGACTGGCATACTGCTTCACGGTGATTCGCCCGTAGGCGTCGAGATAGCGCATGAGCATGAGTTCCTTCTCACCGAATTCGAACGTCACCTCGTCGGTGCTCTCGCGGGCCTGCATGAGCCGCACCGCTTCCGGACTCGCCTCGACGCTCTTGTCGTCCACTCGTACGTAAGCCGTTCGCGGCGTACCGTTCTCTCCCACGAGGTAATGCGGCTTGCTCGCGCTCTCCGGTACGGCAACGACGATGACGTCCCGGCGGCTGGCGATCGGAACGCGCTCGGCGATAAATTCGATCCGGGGATCCGAATGCCGCTGCAACGCACGCCGGAGCACGAATTCTTCTTCCTCCACGTCACGAAGGCCGGTGATGGTGCCGTCGTCGTCGACGCCCAGAAGCAGGCGTCCGCCCTGCGTGTTCGCAAAGGCGATCAACTCCTTCGCGATGCGCTCGGGCCTGGGCACGCGTCGCTTGAATTCCAGATGCGCACCCTCGCCCAGTGAGACGAGTTGCGAGAGTTCTTGCAGCGTCATGGCGAGGTCCGGGTTGATTCAATCCTGCAGCACGTCCGGCAGCCAGTCTTCGCGTTTGGCTGAGCGCGTCATCAGCTCGTCGACCGCTATCTGCGGCTTCTTTCCTTCGAATAGGATATCGAAGATAGCCCGTGTGATAGGCATCTCGATGCGGAATTTTCCGGCCAGGCGGTGAACGGATTCCGTCGTTCGAACGCCCTCAGCAACCATCTGCATCTCTTTCTCGATGTCGTCCAGCTTCTTGCCCCGGCCGATCTGTTCACCCAGATACCGGTTCCGACTGTGCCGGCTCATCGCCGTGACGACCAGGTCACCGATTCCGGCCAGACCGGAAAACGTGGAGGACTCGGCCCCCATCGCCATGCCGAGTCGCTTGATCTCGGCAAGACCGCGCGTGACGATGGCCGCCTTCGTGTTGTCCCCGTAGCCGAGGCCGTCCGCAATCCCCGCGGCGATGGCCATGATGTTCTTGACGGATCCCGCGATCTCGACTCCCAGGACGTCGTGGTTCAGATAGATACGCAAACGAGGCGTCATGAACGTCGACTGGATTTCGTGGACGACCTCGCTCGAATAGGCGGCCGCCACGAGGGCCGTCGGCTTCTCCTCGACGACTTCCTCGGCATGACTCGGGCCCGAGAGGATGCCGAGCTGAGCCCGCGGCACGCCCGCGAGCGCCTGGTGAAGGACTTGCGTGGTCGTGAGCAGGGTGCCGTTTTCGATCCCTTTCGCCACGGAAACGCAGAGTACGTTCTCATCGGCGAAAGGACAAACCCGTTCTGCGCAATCACGGACGGCCTGAGAAGGGGTCGCGAAGACCCACACCCACCGGTCGACGACGGCCGCCCGGATGTCGGAAGTGACGTCGACGGAATCAGGCAGATGAGCGCCGGGCAGGTAGTACCGGTTGTGGCGATGCTCGGCCATGAACGCTGCGGACTCGGGGCGCCGGGCCCAGAGGGCGACGTCGTGCCCCGCACGGGAGAGCACGATGGCGAGTGCCGTGCCCCAGCTTCCGGCTCCTAGTATGGCGATCCGCTTTACCACGGCGGAGGAATTTGCGACCGTTAACGTTGCCTCGAGAGATGCGGGGGAATCAGAGCTCTCCGCGCCCTTTCATGCCCCGAGCCGGTCGAAACGTTCTAATCCGACGCTCCGTGCCGTTGAGCAAGCGCTGAATGTTTGACCTGTGCGCTATGATAACGCCTAGCGCCATTACGATGCTGAGAATTAGAAGGCTCGGATCGAGCGAGTCGATGCCGAAAATATAGCGTCGTATTGCGATGACGGAAGGGAAGGCCACGACGGCCGAAAGAGATGCCAGCGAGACGTACCGTGAGGACACGAGGACGATGACGAACACACAGAGCGTGATCCACATTGAGATGGGCGTGAGCGCGAACAATACGCCCGCAGACGTATTGACTCCCTTCCCTCCCTTGAAATTGGCCCAGACCGGGTACATGTGGCCGAGAATGGCGGCGATTCCGGCCATGAGGCGCACCACCGTCTCGATCTGCCAGACTTCAATCCCCGACGGGAGCGCGTCGAGCCGAATGGACGCGATGACGCCGGCGGCCAGCAGGCCTTTGCCGACGTCGACCATCGTGGCCAACATTCCGGCCTTCCACCCAAGCACGCGAAAGACGTTCGTAGCACCGGCGTTGCCGCTGCCGTGCTTCCGAATGTCCTCCCGATAGAGCAACTTTCCTACCCAGACGCTGCCGGGTATGGAACCCGCAAGGTAGCTCAGGACGAGTATGACGACGAGAGACAACATGGCCGTTTTCCGCTATAACAATGCCGTTTGCCGGTCCACGGAGACGAATCGGCCGGCTCCCGATCGATCACCCGAACGGTGTTGCGGACCGTGCGCATCTAATGGAACGTTAACGATAATACCTATGAGGATAGTTTCCGACCGGGCCGGGCCTATCCCCTCGCCCGAACCTCACCGATTCGAAAAGGCGTTTCGCCCACCGTCCTTAAAACCACTTCGGCTTGCGCCGCAGCGTCTCGAGGTACGATTGCGACGAGCCCGATACCCAGATTAAACGTCCGGCGCATGTCGTCTTCCGGTACGGCGCCAAGCCGCTGGATGAGCTCAAAGATCGCCGGGCGCTCCCACGCGGCATAATCCACGTCAAATGTCATGCCGTTTGGTATCACACGAGCCGTATTGCCGGGTATTCCCCCTCCGGTCACGTGGACGAGCCCGTGCACGAGGTCGGCGTCCGCAAGCGTGCGAACGGCGCCGAGATACGAACGATGGACCTCCATGAGTACGTCTCCGACGGAGCGCCCCGCAAGCTCTTCCGGCCTTTCCTCCGGATTGAGATGGGTGAACAGCACTTTGCGTGCCAGCGAATACCCGTTCGTGTGGAGACCGGTCGACGGAAGCCCGATCAGCACGTCACCGGGCTCTATCTCACGGCCGTGAATGATGGCGTTCTTCTCGACGATGCCGACGATCGTACCCGCGAGGTCGTACTCGCCTTCGGAATACAGATCGGGCATCTCGGCGGTTTCTCCACCGATGAGCGCGCATCCGTTTTCCTTGCAGGCGATCGCGAATCCACGGACGACGTCTTCCGCGACGGCCGGGTCGAGTTTTCCGGTCGAGAAATAGTCGAGAAAGTAGAGCGGTTGAGCGCCGCATACCGCGACGTCATTGACGCAGTGGTTCACGAGATCCTGTCCAACCGTGTCGTGACGACCGGTACGAAAGGCGACTTTGAGCTTGGTACCGACGCCGTCGACCGACGAGACGAGGACAGGCCGCTCGTAGCGACTCAGATCCAGCTCGAAAAACGCGCCGAAGGCCCCGATGTCCGTCAGGACACCTGCCGTGAACGTCTCGCGGACGAGGGGTTTGATTCGCCGAACGGTCTCGTCGCCCGCTTCGAGATCGACGCCGGCATCGCGGTAGGTAGTCATGCTCCTGGTGGCTTTCTGGACAGTACTCTTACGGCAGTTGTGTGCCGACACGGCAGTCTGCGTCGACATGGGTCGGCGGCGCGTTCCTCAGCGGGACCGAAAGGTAGTGCGTCCGAAGTTCGCCTGCAGCCGGACCTGAACGCGATAAAACCGGGAAAGCGTGATCGGATCCGACCAGACGTCATAGTCGCGCCGCACGATCTCATTTACTACCTCGAGTCCGCCGATCCACCAGCGCTTCACCGCACGCGCGTAACGCCGCGGCAGATCGAGGACAAGCGGTTCACCCTGGGCGAACGCATCTTTCGCACGGATGGTCTGCTTCCAGAGCAGTTGACGGACTCCCTCCGTGACGACGCCCCGCCGCAAATCTTCGATCGAAACGCCGGCGAGTTGCAGGTCGGAATCCGGAATGAAGAGCCAGTCGCGCTCCAGATCGTCCTTCAGCGTGACGAGGCGGCCGACCCAGAAAAACGCCGTGGCGAGCTCGTCTACGTACCGGAGCTGCCACGATCCGGTCACGCCCGCAAGGTGAGCGAGGATCCGGCCGTGCGCCTGGGCCCAGGCTTCGATAAACGCGCCGACGGCCCGGCTGTCGGCAAACCGAACGGGATCCCTGAACGTCCGGGCGGCGGCAACCTGTTTGGCGAGCAGATCACTCGGAAGGTGGAACGTACGGACCGCATCGTACACCTCGCTCGTCGTTTCCTCCGGCAGAGAGCGCAGCGGCTTGCCCTCCAGAGCGCGATCGCGCTCGGACTCGAAATAGGCCGTAAGATCACTTCCGTCGAGCGCAGGCGTCTCTGCATGGACGAGTTGTCGGTGGAAATCCCATAAGGCCGCCGCGTACGGCCTCTTCCCGCGAGGCCATCCATCGGCATAGAACGGGATCGGAAGCGTCTCTGCGCCGGACCGTTCGCTCACGCGACTTCCTCGTGCCGCCGCACGACGCCGATCAGGCTTCCGGAGAGTACCGTCTCAATCTCGCGCCCGGTCAAATCGTGTTCGGCCTCGAAATCGTGGTTTTTGGTGCGGTCATGCACCTTGATGCGGGTCCCCGTCGCGACGGCGTCCCTCAATCTCTCGAACACGAGCTCGTCTTCCTGGTCGACGCCGTCGAAGTCGGCCGGATCTACGAACGTAAGCGGAAGAATACCAAAATTGGCGAGATTCTGCCGGTGAATCCGTGCGAACGACTTTGCTATGACCACGCGGAGACCCAGATACCGCGGGGCAATGGCCGCGTGCTCGCGGCTGGATCCCTGTCCGTAGTTGTTCCCTCCTACGACCACGAATCCGGAGTCCTTGTATTGCTGCGCGCGATCATGGAAGCTCCGGTCGATCTGCTCGAACACGAATGTACTGATCTCCGGGATGTTGCTGCGGAACGGCAAGACGCGTGCACCGGCCGGCATGATCTCATCCGTCGAAACGTCGTCACCGACCTTCAGCAGGGCGGGGGCGGACAGGCGATCCGGCAGCTCGTCGAATTCGGGAAGGGACATGATATTGGGTCCTCGTTCGATCTCGATGCGGCGTGCCTCGTCGGGTTCGAGCGGAGGCACGAGCTGTTCGGTGTTGACCTTGACGTCACGCGGCTCCTCGACGCGCGGATACGACAGGCCGAATAGGCGCTCGAGGTCGCGAGGGTCCGTGATTACGCCCGTCAGCGCCGATGCCGCGGCGGTTTCGGGACTGCAGAGATAGACGGCGTCCTCCCGCGTACCGGACCTCCCGGGAAAATTCCGGGGCACGGTTCGGAGGCTGATCCTCCCTGTGGCCGGTGCCTGCCCCATTCCGATGCATCCGTTGCAACCGGCCTGATGGATCCGCGCGCCCGATCGCGTGAGCTTTTGCAG
>CAZMXY010000220.1:0-5512 GCA_964570345.1 uncultured Rhodothermales bacterium
GCTGTCCAGATCCAGCAGCCGGATACGCTCGGAGAGGGGGGCGTCCTCCTGCGCGCGTGCAGGACCCGCACCGATGAATAAGCAGGTGATTATACAGGTGATCGGAAACAGCCTGTATAGCGGGCTCGGTCTGTACGTGAGCAGGTCCGGGCCGGAAAGCGTCTTCGCAGTGGCGGGCGTAGAATGACCTGGTTGTCTGCGGAATAGGGTCATGAACAGGCATGGTCGAAGTGATGCAAGCCAAAGCGATAAGGCCATAGATGCGACACCGATGAAACGATGGAGGCTACCGCGATGAAGGGATGGAAGCGACAGTGATGAAACCAATTGGATTCGTTCAATCCCTGGTTGGCGGCGTGGCTCGGTTACGCTTCACCCGGTGAGACACGACGAATGTAAGGTCTATGCGTTTTCAGAACCGCCTCCAATCTCATCCTTACTCCGACTGCTCTTCCAGCTTGCTCCCGAGGTCTCCTGCAAGCGCAACGAGCCTTCGCAGGTCTGCCGCGAAGTCATCAAGCAGCGCCATCTCCGCGTCCTACGGATCCAAAGACACGCACGTTTTGGGCGCCATGCGCGGCCGCGAGCCGAAGAATGTCCTCGCGGCGCTTTTCGAGATCGAGAATTTCGGCCACATTCAAGACCATTGAATGACGAAGAACGAGGTGTTCCGAGACTCGCTCAAACGTACGCTTCGCGAGCGACTGCCGTCGACGCATTGCCGATTGGCAAATATTCTCAAGAAACCCGGAATAGCAACCGAGGCGTGCTGATCGCAGTACGCCGGTAAGTCGTTCCGTGTTGCCCGCGCGTACCGCACGAATCGGTTGGATTCGCCACGACGTCGTTTGTGAGATGACGGAGTGCTGCGGAAGGATTCAGGCCGCGCTTGCAGGCGGAATCTTCGGCAGGTTAACTGCTGCATTGGAGTGCGATCATTCTTAACGTTACGGTGAGAGTGCTCCGTTGGCTGGATTCGGAATCATCGCCTGTCATATTCTGAAGCAGAATTGTCAGGTACGGATCCACTTTCGACGACTCGAACTGGCGCATGGCGAAATCAGCCGGAAAAGGAAAAGGCAAGAGCGGCGGAGGCCGCACACGGCTCACGGTCGCCGACCGGGAGGTCTCGATCTCGAGTCCGGACAAAGTACTCTTCCCGGGGCCGGGATACACGAAGCTCGACCTGGTGAATTACTACGTCAGCGTAGCCGAAGGCGCCCTCCGCGGCGCCGGCGGCCGGCCGAACGTCATGGTGCGGTATCCGAAGGGCGCCGATGGGGACTTCTTCTTCCAGAAGCGCGCACCCGATTCGCGTCCTTCCTGGATCGAGGTCGTGACGCTGTCCTTTCCTTCGGGGCGAACCGCGGAAGAGGTCGTGCCGCGCGATGCAGCCGCCCTCGTCTGGATGGCCCATATGGGCTGCCTCGAGCTCCATCCCCATCCCGTACGCGCCGACGATCTGGATCACCCGGATGAGCTCCGGGTCGATCTCGATCCGGTACGCGGCGTGGAATGGTCGCAGGTGCGAAAAGTCGCCCGCGTGGTCGACGAGACCCTGCGGGACTACGGACTCGTCGGCCGGCCGAAGACGTCGGGTTCGCGGGGAATGCACGTCATCGTCCGCATCGAGAGACGCTGGGGCTTCGACGAGGTGCGGCGGGCCGCGCTCGCCCTCGCGCGTGAGGTCGAACGTCGTGCGCCGCGCCTCGCCACGAGCGCGTGGTGGAAGGAGGAGCGGCACGGCGTCTTCGTCGATTACAACCAGAACGCGAAGGACCGCACCGTGGCGTCGGCCTACTCGGTTCGGCCGACGGAGGATGCGCGCGTGTCGGCGCCGCTGGCGTGGGAGGAGGTGGACGACTGCGATCCGGCGGATTTCACGCTCGCCACCATGCCGGCCCGCTTCGCTGAAATAGGAGACCGTCACGAAGGCATCGACGACGCCGCAGGATCGATCGAACCGCTGCTCGAGCTTTCTGCCCGCCACGAGCGTGAGGGGCTCGGCGACGCACCGTGGCCTCCGCACTACAAAAAGCAGGAGGGGGAGCCTCCGCGCGTTCAGCCGTCGAAGCGCCGGGCAAGCGTTCAGCCGTCGAAGCGCCGAGCACAAAAGCATCCGCTCATCGAGATCGGCCGCGCGAAACGAAGGGAGGACGCCCTGGCGGGACTGGAGCGTTGGAAGGAGCGTCATCCCGAAGCGGCGGCGCACTTGAAACCGGCGGACGAGCTCGTAGACGCGATGCGGGGCAAATACTCCACCTGGACACGCATCCGCGTGAATCTGCGGAACGTGCCGGAGGAGCTTCGCCCGCCTCAGGAGCCGCTCGATCCGGACGAGAAGATCTCATCCAGCTCGTAAGACCGCACCTCCTCGAGCTGATCGTAGCGGCACTCCTGCGGCTGCTTGTCCGGACGCCAGCGCAGGAACCTGGCCGCGTGCCGGAAGCGATTCCCCTGTAGGTGATCGTACTTGACCTCGCACACCCGCTCGATGCGGAGCGGCTCCCAGGATAGATCCTTTCCCGCGCTCCACCGGCTCTGTGCGCCCGGCGTTCGGTTCTCGTCGCCTGCCCCCGCCTCGTCTCCCCACGGATGATCGTCCATCGCCTTCTCCCGCAGGGGAGCGAGTTCGTTGGCGAGCTGTTTCCGCTTGGCCATCGTAAAGGAGGACGTGACGCCGACGTGCTGCAGCACATCGTTGTCGTCGTAGAGGCCGAGGAGCAGGGATCCTACCGCGTTCTCCGTGTCCTTGTACCAGCGAAACCCGGCCACCAAGCAGTCGGCGGTGCGCACGTGCTTCACCTTGATCATCGAACGCTTACCCGGCTGATAGGGGAGGTCGAGGGGCTTCACGATGACGCCGTCGAGCCCCGCGCCTTCGAACTGCTCGAACCAGACCTCGGCCGTCGTGCGGTCACGGGTCACCGGCGTAAGATAGATGGGCGGGGGAACGCCGGCGAGCAGTTTTTCGAGAAGCCTTCGCCGCTCCTGCTGCGCTTCGGCCATGCAGTCGCGGCCGTCGGCGGCCAGCACGTCGAAGCCGACGAACGAGGCGGGCGTTTCCACGGAGAGCTTCTCCACGCGAGACGCCGCCGGATGCAGCCGCATCTGCAGGGCATCGAAGTCGAGACCCTTGTCCGTACGAATGATGATTTCCCCGTCGACGACACATCCCTCAGGCAGCAGCTCGAGACAGGCCTCGTGTAGCTCCGGAAAATACCGATCAAGCGGCTTCTCGTCGCGGCTCTGGATGAACACGTCGGATGCGTCCCGGAAGACGAGGGCGCGAAATCCATCCCACTTCGGCTCGAAGAGAAACTCACCCTTTGCGGGCATCCGTTCAGAGAGCTTCGCCAGCATGGGCTTGATCGGCGGAGCGATCGGATAGGACGCCGTGTCGCGTTCTTTGCTCATTTCGAAATCCTCCCCGAAAATTGTCTGTTCAGGTCCAATCCATCACTCGCCCCCGGCGACTTCCTGCCCGCACTTCCCGTCCGCCTTCCGCGAATTTCATTCGTGAGATGGTCGGTCGCTCCCATGTGGACTCGCGGCCGTTCCGCCTAATCGGCAGACGGCTCCTCCGTAGTCCGCAGAAACGAGACCAGATCGAGCACCTCCTCGTCGGTAAGCGTGTGGAGCAGCCGATCGGGCATCAGGGACTGTTCGGAGGTCTCGCGCGACTGGATTTCCGACTTGTTGAGGACAATGGCGTCGCGGCCTACGACACGGAGCGTCAATTGTCGATCCGTTTCGTTCGAGACGTTCCCGATGTACGTACGTCCGTCTCGCGTCGTCACGATCACCATTCGATAGTCGTCCTGGATCACCGCGCTCGGCTCGAGGAGATTAGTCAAAAGGTAGTCGCGATCCGCTCGATTCGAGCCTGTCAGGTCGGGTCCGAGCGTGCCTCCCTCGCCGTACATGCGGTGGCAGGAACCGCAGGCACGCTCAAAGACGCGGCGCCCGTTGACGGCACTTGCCTCGGCGACGGAATCCGGATGCAGCAGGGCGCGGTACGCGGCATAGGCTTCATCCAGCTCGGATGGGTCCCCGTCGATTGATCCCCACACCTCCACGAACCCGCTGCCCACCACACGGCGGAGCTGTCGGGCGATCTCCGCGGGTATGTCGCGCCGCGGAACGTCGCCGAATTTGATGGCCTCCGTCAGCATCCAGCCATAGACGGGTCGCGAGGCGAGCGACTGAATCGCCGAACGTTTCTCCTTCCAGTTGAATCCGTCGTACCCCTCGAGCAGCATGGTTCCGAGCTCCTCGTGGTCGAATGCCGCAACAGCGTGGATGGCGTCGATGCGGAGGTCGGCGTCGGCGAGCAGCAGCGGCAGTTCGGCTACGAGCACCTCATGCTGCTGTTCGGCGAGACGACGCAAGGCGCGACGACGCTGGTCGAGGGGAGACCCTTCGCTCGTCAGCGTTTCGAGCAGATCCCGAGTCGCATTCGCATCGCCGAAAAAGTCTGCGATTTCGAGCGCGATCGGCCCAGCGCGTTCGTCGCTGCGGACGTCGGCATAAACATCCTCCCAACCCTCAGGCGGTGCGAGATTGGAGCGTCCCTCGAGGCCGGCACGCATGCCCCGAAGCAGTTCGACGCGGGCTTGAGGGTGGTGCGCAAGCGCGGTCATCAGGGGATCCAGCTCGTCCGCATCGATGGCGCGGCGCGCGATAAACTCGGACGCCAGAGGAATGGCACTTTCACCCGCAAGTGCGAGCGCCCGTTCGGGATCGCCGGCAACCAGGGGCTCGATGCCGTACCAGATCATTTTCGGGACGTTGTGGTCGTCGGCATCCTCGCCCCGCTTGAGGAGCTCCGCCGCGATCGGCCGGCGCTCATCGAGCTCCATGCGCTGCAGGGCCGCGGCCAGATACTTCCGAACGACCGGAGACGGATCCGTTCGCGCCAACCGCTCGAACTGCTCGAGGGCGTAAGCGTCCGCGTTCCGGTCTTCGGTGAGCAGCTGGACGGCCCAGCCCCGGACGTATTCGTCAGGATCCCGCAAGGCCTCCACGAGGCGCCGCTCATCGAGGAGCCCCGTCACGTGGAGCGTCCACATCCCGCGCAGGCGGAATCCCACGTTCGCGTGGGTGTCGAAGAGGGTGCGAAGGTCGGACTGCGCCGCCGGGTCGATGGCTCGTTCCAAGGCGCGGTGCTGGAGTATCACACGTGCGCGCCGGGCGTGCCAGTCGCTCTCACTCGTCTGCAATCTCGCAAGCTCCACGTCGCTCATGCTCGCGAGATCTGCATAGCGGCCGTCCCAGCTCTCAGCGAGGGAGTTCTCCGGCGCGATTCGAAAAATTCGGCCCGTGTCCTTATCCAGCACGCTTTCACCACAGATGTCGGCATCGTGCCAGTCCAGGACGTACAGGGCGCCGTCGGGGCCGATCTCGACGCTGAATCCGACCCACTGCGCGTTGTTGGCCAGCATGAAATCCTCCCCATGGCGTGCGACGAACCCCGAGCCCTCCGGCTCCAGCACGTCCGACAAGACGGCGT
>CAZMXY010000221.1:0-2615 GCA_964570345.1 uncultured Rhodothermales bacterium
AATTTCGACACGCCGGGTTCGTACCCGCCGAATCGATACGACTCCGCCGTGCAGAAGTAGCCGTGCGAGCCGTTGGCGTATCCCACGACCATGACGCGGAGATCGGAGCCGCTCAAAGCCTCCTCGACCTGCACGTTGTACTGGATGAACGGCTCGCCGGGGATGGTGAGGAGCAGCGTGCGTCCGACGCGCAGCGCCTGGATTTCGACCGCGACCGGCTCACCGTTCTTCACCGGCAGTTCGACGATCCGCGAGGTCGCCGCCAGGTCATAGTTGGATTCGCGCTGCGAGCGGCTCTCGCGACTGCCGGCTCGCGACGAGGCCTGCACCACGGCGGCGCCGACGTCGCGCCCTACCCACTCGAGATCGCTATCGTCCCCATTCCGGAAACCATCCGCCGACGGCAGGTTCGGGCGGACGTTCGCGCCCGCACCGGAGAGATACAGCGCCGGCGCGCCGGGGTACACGCTTTCGACGAAACGCTGAGCGTATCCGGGGTAATCCGCCGTGATTTCCGTGTTCTCGTTTCGAAAGACGTTGGCGTGACAGGCGACGTGAAACAGTATCGCCAGCGCTTCGCCGCCGGCTCCATCGAGCCGAATCACGCGAGCACGGGGATCGAAGGGCCCGGCCGGATTCGGTCTCATTTCCGCTTCGCCTTCCGTGTTCAAAAGGCGCCGGTTCACGCAGGAGGTGACGTTTTCATCCGCATAGCCCACGGATGCAGGCAGCAGGCGGGAAGCGGCCGCGGCGACCATGCCGGCCACTTCGGCCGCGACGATGCGGCCATAATCCGTCGCGGCGTCGAGCCTCGGACTGCCGTGCGTGTGAGAGGCGTTCACCAGCACGTGGTCGGCTGGGATACTCGTCCGCTCATGGATTAACTCGCGGATCAGGGCGGTCTCGTCTTCGCCGACGTCGATCAAGTCCATCGTCACGATCGCGACACGTGTCGCACCGTCGTCCAACACGAGCGCGCCCGCGCGAAGCGGGTCCTTGATGCCCGTCGACGGCCCCGTTCGATCGCCGAAACCGGCCAGGGGCATGCCGATCGGCGGCGTGACGTCGACCTTCCCCGCCGCGGCGCGCAAGTTGGTTGCCGGGGAATCGCCGGCGGGCGCCTGGGCCCACGCGCGGCTCGGAACCGCGAATACGATGAGGAGGGCTACAGTAAGACGAAGGGACATGACGCCGGCATTGTTCTAATCGGATGGTCAACCGCCCACAAAAATAGGGACGCCGATCCTTCCGAGCACGTGACAGGGCGGCTCGGCCCCTCGCGGAACGTGACGACGCGGAGGTCAGCCTCCGGGCTCGGCCGAGGCGACTCGGCCGACCTTCCGCAGCGGCCAGATTTCGACGTCGAGAGGTGACGCCTGCCCGTGAAGCAGCGGCTCGCCTTCAGGCGTTGGCAGGCCGTGCGATTCGATCATCGACGACGAATAGGACTGTACGTTCGCGGCGCGGAGCAGCCACGGTGGATGGTGGATCGGGGCTCGATAGAGGCTGCGTCCCCGCACCGCGTAGAGGCAGTAGCGTTCGGTCAAGAAGAAGTCGAGCGAGCCGACCTCGGCTTCCTTCAACCTATCGCCGCCCGACCATCTGGCGGAGAAGTCTGCACCCGGGGCGCCTGCGTGCCTGCGCCGCGAGGTGAAGGTAACGTTTTCCCGGTCTGCTTCGAGTGACATGCGCGCATGGAAATAGGGTAAGTGGAAGCCCAGGCGCGCGCCGACGACTGCCAACGCGTTGTCGGCATCCAGAGAGAAGAACCAGACGCCGGGGACGCCTTCGTAGTGGACGTACGTTCGCACGTTGATCTCGTGCGATCGGGACACGAAGGGCAGGGCCGGCACCCACGGCAGGCGAATCCGCGGCATCGTGAAGGGCGTGACGCCGATCCAGGCCCGTCCATCGAAGGTGTCGATCGAGAGGGGTCGAGGGACGAGGGCACGTAGCCGGTCTGCCCCGATCGACCAGTGCATGAAGAGGAGCTTGTCCCACGTCTGATACATGACGGGTCGGCCCTCGGGCCGCCGGCGGATCGACAGACGATCGTGTTGCTGAGGCTCGTCAGCGTCTTTCATGCTTGGAGGCGATTTCGGCGACGCCGCTGCGGGCGCAGTCGTTACGGTTGGAAGATAGTAGTAACCATCACATCACGTCCCGTCGCACGTCGAATCTCCGCCACGCGCCGTCGTTTAAGAAACTACGAGGCACCGACGCGAAAGTAGGTGTCGCGACCCGTACGGGGTTGCCAACTTGTCGCAACGACTAATTACCGGAAAGGAGGGAAGTATGACGCCGAAGAATCTGGAAGACCTGTACGTCTATCAACTGCGCGACCTGTACAGCGCCGAGAACTTGATCATCGACGCGCTGCCGAAGATGGCGAAAAAAGCGAGTCACCCGCAGCTTCAAGAAGCTTTCGCGAAGCACCTGGAGCAGACCAAACGGCAAGAAGAGCGCCTCGAGCAGATCTTCGAGCGCATGGACAAAAGCCCGAAGGGTCAAACGTGCAAAGGGGCGAAGGGCCTCATCGCGGAGGCGGAGGACTTCATCAGCGACGCGAAGAAGCTCTTCGGAAGTGATTCGCCGTCGGAGGTGCTCGATGCCGG
>CAZMXY010000221.1:2715-5419 GCA_964570345.1 uncultured Rhodothermales bacterium
AGGCTAAGGCGCACGGCCCACGCCGGGATCATCGGGTAGTGCATTCGCGCCTCTTTTCGCCAGCCGGCTTCGTCCGGGACGAGTCGCCAGTCGAGCACGTTCTGCCTGTCCAGCACGTTGATGATCTCGGCGCGGAGCTGCAGCACGGCAGGACCGATCGGCTGCGTGTACGCCACGCTCACGTCGAGCTGATAGAGCGGCGGGAGGACGTGAGCGCCGGGATCGCCGAGGTCGTACGGCGGATGAAAGCGCGTATCGACGTCGTGGCCGAAGTAGTCGTAATACGTCTGCCGAAAACCCCACGCTCGTCCCCACACGCCCTGCCACCTCGCGCTGAGTGACAAGCTGGATGACGGTGTCCAGTCGGCCGCGAGTTCCAGTCGATGAGGCTCGCTCCACGGAACGGGGTGACGCCGTCCGCCAAAGAGCGAGGTGCCGCGCCGGATCGCGCTTTCGTAGGCATACCGGGCTTCCATCCTCAGCCGATCGGATTTTCGCGTCACGCTCAGGTTCGTTCCGTAGGCACGGCCGCGGGTCGGGATGAGAAACTGCGCCTGTCGGCTTCGGCCGCTGAGCGCGTGCGAGCGCGTTGCCGGTGCGTAAGTAAGCGTGAGGCCGTGCTCCTCATAGCGGAAGTAGCCCTCCGCGCGGATGGTCCATCCCCGAGTCGGATTGAAGAGGACTTCCTGTGCGACGTGATACGCCAGCGGCGGGCGGACCGTGGCGTCGACGGGCAGCCACACCCGAACCGCCGGCAGGAGGGCGCCCGCATTCAGCTTGCTCACGTCCGTCTGATTCAGATACTGCCGATAGAGCCCGGCGGACGTTCGTGCGGACCAGGGTCCGATCGCGCCCGTCGGGCCGTCATATCGAAGCGCCGCACGCGGCTCGGCATAGACGGTTCTACGGGCGTGCAGGTACGTCGTGCGAACGCCGGCCTCGGCCTCCCATCGCTCACCCAGGCGCACGCGGTCGTCGCCGAAGGCGGCAACGTACCACAGATCCGACGTGTTTTGCACGGACGGTCGAAACAAGTCGAGATTCTCCGATTCCGTATCGAGGACCAATCCCGAATCGTTCAAGTAATCTTGCAAGTCGGAGGCGAAATACACGGAGCCCAGATCAAATCGGCTTTCCAACAGCCCCGACTCGACGCCCACCTGCACTTGATGGCGCCGGTAGGCGTGGTCGAGCGTCCCTTCGACCGCCACGGTCGAGACCCGGTTGCCGTCCTCCGCCGGCACGGTGGACAGCCGGTCCAACCGAGCGGAACTATCACGGACTACGACGTGAAGGCTGTCGATGCTTTCATAGGCGTGTCGGAGGCGGTAACGGCTTGCGCGGAGTTGCACGCCGGCGAGGGTTCGGCTGCCCAAAACGGCATCGTATCGGATCTGCGCCAGTCTATTGGACCAGGCGTAATCGTCCGTGACCGTAAAATCAGCCGGAGCAAACGACGCCTGCCTCGCTCGGGCTAGCCGATCCGAAATACCACCCGTCAACTGTTGCCTGCCCTCGTAGAACGAGGCGTGCAGGCTGCGCAGCGGGCTGAAGCGCACCCGGCCCGCCGCGTGAAGATCCGAGTAGTTCACGGCCGGATGCACGGCCGAGTTAAAGAATCCAGGTATCTCGTCGGGCAGCGGTGCATCCATCTCTTCGAACGGCGCGAGGACAAGGAACGGATCCGGCCGGCTCCACGCGTCGAGCGTACTTTGAAGCCGCGCCGGCGTGACGACGTCCCACAATCCGAGGCGGCCGGCAATCATGGCCGACACGTCGGCGTACCGCTTCGTCTCGGGCGAGAGGCGGAGGCGCGCATTCAGACTGTACGGATCGACCTGCACGTCGAAATCGTCGGCGGCCGACAGCGCGTGCTCGGCGAGCACGACCCCTCCGAGGTGGCTGCCGTGCGCCGCGCCGAAGCCGGCCTTGTGAACGGTGATTTGCTCGAGTGCGAAGCTGCTGAACGGGCCAATGAGTCCGGCGATGCTCCGCGGCAGGAAGACGGGTACGCCGTCGAGTCGAAGCTGGTGCGCGCCGGTCTCGCCGCCCTGGAGATGTACGTCGGCCGTGACGTCATTGAGGCGCACGCCGGGTACCGCTTGCAGCCGTCGATACGGCGCGGGCTCCGCGCCGGCCGTATGGCCGACGGGCACGGCGGACGATCCAACCATCGATCGCCCGAGCGATTCGGAGGGCGGCCGCTGCTGGAGGCCCTGAACCACCACCGGCGTGATGAAGATCGACTCGGTGCGCAAGGATGCCTCCATCTGCACCTGTTCGCGAGGCGCAACGAAAAGCGTGTCCCGCCATGGGCGATAGCCGAGGTGCGTAACGGTGAGGACGTAGTTTCCGGGCAGGAGGGCGGGAAAGGTAAATCGTCCGGACCGATTCGTCACGGTCGTCAACCCCGCGTCGGCGAGCTGGACGTGTGAGTCGGCGAGCGGACTCCCGGTTTCGTCGTCGATGACGCGCCCGGTCACGTATCCGCGCTGGGGAGTGACCTCCACGCTCTCGGTCAAGACGAACGTCCCCGACGACAGCCGGTAAAAGTCGAGTCCGCTTTCCTCCAGGATGCAGCGCAGTACGACCTCGGCCGCCACCTTCGCCGCCGCGCATGAGGTGGTGCGTCCACGCACGAGCGCCGGATCGTACGAAACCGCCGCCCCGGTCGCATCGACGAACCGCTCCAGGGCCTCGTCCA
>CAZMXY010000222.1:0-5391 GCA_964570345.1 uncultured Rhodothermales bacterium
TTAATTCTGCGCGATTTTCGAACCCTTGATCTTGACGTCGCCGGATCCTTTGACGTTGATCTTATTTCCGCTGATCTGGATGTCGCCGTTCTTCTTCAGGATGATGCTGGCCTTGCCGCACTTGATGGTCAGCTCATCCTGCACGTTGATGACCATCTTCTTCTGGGCGGTAACGGTCAGATCGTCTCCCGACTGCAGCGAGGTCTTCTTCCCGATCGTAAACTTGCCGTCTTTTCCCACCTCGACCGTGAGACTGTCTCCCACGTTCGTTGCGGCATTCTTCCCGATCGAGCGGGTGGCGTCTTTTCCCACGCTGGCGGACAGATTATCGCCGACACTCAGCGACATGTTCGCGCCGACGCTCGTGCCCTGATTTTTCCCGACAGAGACCGTCTCGCTTCCTCCGACGTCGATGCTCGCATCTGCGCCGATCGACTCGGTGTGGTTCTTCCCGACCGTAATGGACTTGTTGCTCCCGACGGATTCGGATTGATCGTTGCCGACGGACTTGGATCGGTCGTGGCCGACCTGGATCGACTGGTCGTTGCCGATGGAAATCGCCTCGTCGTTCGTAATCTCGACGGTGTGATCCTTCGTACCGAACAGGTAGACGTTCTCCTCACCGATCGTATCGTCGAAGCTCAGTTCGTTCTTGCCCCACGTCCGGATGACGCTCTGCGCCTTGTTTTTGGACGTGGCGGGCGACTTCTGGGACGGATTGGGCACGGTTCCGACCGCGAGTGGACGATCCGGATCGCCATTGACGCAGGCCCATACCATCTCGGTGCCGGCATGATTGGGAAAGTGGATGCCGTAGCCGGGCCCGGAATAGGGCTGATTCATGCGGAGAGGCCGCGTAGCCTCGCCATCCGTCTTCTTGCTGAGGTCGAAGAACATCTTGGCCCGGTAGGATCCGTCCTCGTCGACGTATGCGTAGTCGCCGCCGGCCGTCTCCGTGCGCGAGGTCATGATGCCGGGCACGCGCGGCTTCGGGGTCACGCGGGGCGGACGATATGCGACTTTGGCCGGAATACACGTAAATTCATTCCGATAGATGCTTTCCGACCCGCCGTCGAGACCACCCGGCAAGGCGACGGCCTGCGAGCCGAAATGCTTCACGGAGAGCAGCAGGTAATCACCGTTGTATTCGCTTCGATAGTGTCTCGCCAGCTCGAACGTGAAGCCGGCTCGGAGGCCCGAGTAGCTGCTCTCGCCCGACATCACCCGGAGATGACAGGCTATCTCCTCCTTCCTCACCTTTACGAGGCGCTTTCCTTCGGCTTCATCTTTGAAATGCTGATCGTGTTCGTAGCGGAGGCCGGGCAGATCGGCGTGCACGTCCGCCTCGGCCATGAGCTTCGTATCCGGCGTGCGATAATTATACTCCTTCAGAAACACCTTGCCGGGCGACAACTGCTCGCGGCATTGAAACACGCGCACCGCCTCGGCCGCCGGCGACAGGCCCTCACCGGGATTGTAGACGAGCGTGCCTTCGCCGGGGAGGGGCTTGCTCTTCCCTACCGTCGTGTCGGAGAATACCAGAACGCTGACGTCATACGCATCGTCGTACTCGAAATAGTAGTGGATGCCTTCGTGCTCCAGCAGGCGGCTGATGAAATTCAAGTCGGTCTCCTGGAACTGCACGACGTATTCCCGTACCGGGTAGGATTCCAGTTCGAAGCGATACTCCTGCGCCTTGAAACCCGCGTCGTCGAGGACCTTCGTGACGATCTCGTCGATTGTCACGGTTTGGAAGATTCGGCTCTGATGGCGAAGTGAGAGGAGCCACAACCGGGGCACGAGGACGACCTGGTAGAGGTACCGCGTGCCGATCTGTTTTCCCTGCTCGAACCGCGACACGACGCCGTGGAACTGAAGCGGCTCGCCGAAGCGCAGAACGGAAAACGTGGCCGGCTGATTAGCCACCTCGTCGAAGTCGATCTCCGCATCGTCGGACGCGAGACTCACGCGGACGAAAAACGGCTGCGAGACGTGTTCCTCCACCTCAAAATCGACTACGTCGAACGTGTCGGCCGGCACGGAAGGTGAATCCACCTTGAAACCGAGCTGTATCAAATTGGTCTCTGCCATGTCTTACACGGAATCATGTGTGATCGGAGCACGAACGTCAAAGGTAAACGTAAACTCTCCCAGCTCGTCGATGCCCAGGATGAGCCGCTCGGGCATTTCCTCCTCGGTCATTTTCACGAGCAGCGCCTTTGAGGCCTCCGGGAGCAGCGTGCGATCGATGATGAAGTCGATGTTTCGGGCCCCGCTGTCGACCTGCGTGCAGCGTTCGGCGATACGCTCGACGACGTCGTCACTGTATTCGAACTGCATTTGATGAGCGGCTCGCAGTCGCCGGTCGATTTTGTCGAGCTTCAGTCGCGTGATCTCCTTCATGGCGTCGGAGCGCAGCGGGTAGAAGGGAACCACCTTCATGCGAGCGAGCAGCGCGGCCTGAAAGTGGCTCACCAACTGATGGTGGATCACCTCGCGCAGCTGATCGGGAGTCGGCCGCTCCTCGTCGTTGCACACGTCCAGAAAGACGTCGGAGCCGATGTTCGAGGTCATCATGATGATGGTGTTGCGGAAATCGATTTCGCGCCCTTCCCCATCACGCATGAAGCCCTTGTCGAAAACCTGATAGAACAGTTCCATCACGTCGATATGGGCCTTCTCGGTTTCGTCGAGGAGGACGACCGAGTACGGACGCTGCCGCACGGCCTCGGTGAGCACCCCGCCCTCGCCGTAGCCCACGTAGCCGGGCGGCGACCCCTTGAGCTGGGAGACGGTGTGCGACTCCTGGTACTCCGACATGTTGATCGTGACCAGGAAGCGATCGCCGCCGAACAGCATCTCGGCCAGCATGCGTGCGGTCTCGGTCTTGCCGACACCGCTCGGCCCGACGAGCAGAAATACGGCCAGGGGCGCGTCCGGATTGCCCATACCGGCTTTGGCCGCACGAATGGAGTCGGCGACCTGACCGATCGGTTCGTCCTGCCCCTTGATCGCACGGGTGAGACGGTTCTCCAGATCCAGGAGCACGGCGGCCTCGTCCTTGAGCATGTCGCCCACCGGAATGCCCGTCCAATCCGCAATGACCTGCGCCACGACCTCCTCGTTCACCTCGGCATGCACCATGGCGTCGTCGTTTTGTATTTCGGCCAGCGCAGCCTGCACGGTCTGCAGCTCGTCGCGCAGGCCGTCGATGGAAACCGCCTCGCCGTCGCCGGCCTGACCGTTGCCGGCCCTCGCAACCGCGATCTTACGGCGTAGGCCGTCGACTTTCTGCGCCAGGTCACGTTCTTTGTGCCACCGCTCTTCGAGTTCGGTCTTTTCGGCCTCGAGTTCACGCTGCATCTGCTCCAGCGTCTCGAATGCCTCTTCGTCGTGGCTGAGACCCGTGTCGAGGTCGTGCCGGGAGGCCTTGCTCTCGATCGACAGATTGAGCAGCCGGCGCTCGACGTCGTCGAGGACCGACGGTTTGGCGGACTTCGTCATCTTCACGCGAGCCAGAGCCGTGTCCATCAAGTCGACCGCCTTGTCGGGAAGCTGGCGCCCCGCCACGTACCGCTCGGACAGGCGCGCGGCGGCGTAGATCGCCTGGTTCGTGATCTGAACGCTGTGATGCTCCTCGTACTTTAACTTGATGCCCCGCAGCATGACGGCTGCGTCGTCGGCAGACGGCTCTTCGATCTTGACCAGCTGGAACCGCCGTTCGAGGGCCGGATCCTTCTCGATGTACTTCTTGTACTCGGACCAGGTCGTCGCCGCGATCGTGCGGAGCTCGCCGCGGGCGAGCGCGGGTTTGAGGAGGTTGGCCGCATCGCTGGTGCCGGCGGCTCCGCCCGCGCCGATCAGCGTGTGCGCCTCGTCGATGAACAGGATGGTCGGCTTGGCCGCCTCGCGCACTTCCTGTATGACGGACTTGAGCCGGTTTTCGAACTCTCCCTTGACGCCGGCCCCGGCCTGCAGCAGCCCCAGATCGAGCGTTCGGATTTCGATTTCCTTCAGGCTGTCGGGCACGTCGCCCTCCGCGACGCGGAGTGCCAGCCCCTCGACGACGGCCGATTTCCCCACACCGGCCTCGCCTACCAGTATCGGATTGTTTTTCCGCCGGCGGCTCAGGATGTCGATGATCTGGCGGATCTCCTTGTCACGCGCGAAGACGGGATCGATGTTTCCGTCGCGGGCTTGCCCGGTCACGTTCAGCGTATAGAGATCGAGCGCCGTCTCGCCGCCGGTGCGCTGCGATCCCGGCGTCGGCGGACCGCCTGCTCGCAAGACCGCTTTGTCTTCGACCGAACCACCCACGACGTCGATGAAATGCTCCCTCAACTCTTCTGGGCGAACCGGCGCAAGCACGGCCATCAGCTCGTCGAATCGGTAGACCTCGTTTTGGAGAATCGCCTGCAGGAGGTGGCCCGAGCGAATCTGCGGATGCTCGTGATGCACCGACGCGATGATCCAGGCTTCTTCGACCAGCTGGAGCATCTTCGGCGAGAACGACGGACGCCCCGTGTTCCCGGCACGCTGCGACTCGATCTGTTGCAGGAGAGCTTCCCACAATCGACTGCTGTCCGCGTCGAAATGTTGAAGGATGCGAGGAATGTCTCCGGCGCCGTCCTCGAGGAGCTTGAGCAAGAGATGCTCGACGGTAATCTCGTAGTGGCTGCGTGCGATGCAGAATCCGGCTGCCGCCTCGAGAGCGCGCGTCGTATGATCGTTCAGCTTCTGTAGTAGCTTTTTTAAATCCTTGGTAACCATGAGGCCTCTCGGTTTACCGATATGTTCGACGTCCCGTACCCTCCGGCCGGCCGTCGAGATCTTACTTCAAGAATACTGAATGACGACGGAAATCACATCGCCCGCGGGGCGCCCGAGCCAGGCATCGATCCCCAGCATTTGCGGCCCGCCGAGGCTCATCGGAGGCACTTCGGACGTCCTGAGCACCAGCTCTACGTCATAGTCGAAATAGTCGGTCGTATAGAGCCGGACCATGTAATCCAGCAGTGTGGCGGACTCGCCCTCCGGCAAGAAGGTTCTGAACCGGTCGAGTCCGAGGGGACCCAGGATCAGACGGAACTTGCCCGACGCATCGCGGACCTTCTGGCCGAGCAGCGCGGAGTTCCCGAGCACCATCGATCCGCTTGCGTTGCTCCCCATTCGAGGTCGCTCTCTCACAGATACCCAGCGCGGCACGTTTTCCTGAATGCGCGCCGGCAATCCGTCAAACAATGTAGAAACCATGGTCTGCAATCCAAGTGCATTGCGCACGCCGCTGGACAAAAATCCGGCCAGGGCGGCGAGCCGCATCGGATTCACCTGTGCCGACCGGGCAAATCCGGGCGTGCCCATGCCCGCCAGGGAAAGGAAGACTCGGGCATC
>CAZMXY010000223.1:0-3343 GCA_964570345.1 uncultured Rhodothermales bacterium
ACCGTCGTCGCGGCCACGCCGAACGCCGAAGTCAACGCCCTGACCGCGCAGGTGGCCCGCCGGACCTTCATGGTGCCGGAGGTCCACGTGCTCCGCGGTGATGAGGGTACGGGTCATGCCGCCCTCCTCAACCACCTCCAACTGACGACGCTTTTCGCCGGGCCGATCGTGTTGCCCGACTGGGATTACTGGATTCAGCACGACCGCGTCGACCGGACCGGACTGAACATCGAGCGACCGATGCGGCCGCAGGAGCTGTTCAAAGAATTGCAGACGTGGCAGGCGAGCGTACCGTTGGCGATCAGACGTGAGGATCGCTATCTGCCCTATCACAGCGGGAGTACGCTGCAGCTTCGGGACCGTGTCATCGTGTTGCGTACCAAAGAGGTGCTTCCCGGCCGGTTCGACCGGTTCGACCGCCTCGTCGCACGCTGCCCCGTGCTGGATCTCAACAAAAGCCTGTCGATCGAGGAGTTCTTCGAGTTGGCAGCCGCTGCGCTGTCCGACGAGCTTGGGCTGACGTCCTCTGCACTGATGAAGCGATTTCTGAATCGCGAAACGGCCGGCAGCACCGTGATCGCACCCGGCCTGGCCATTCCGCACGTGCTGATCAGCGGCGAACGGCACTTTCACGTATTGATCGCCCGCTGCCGGGACGGCATCGCATTTCCGGGCCAGCGCGAGACCGTGCACGCGGTGTTCATGCTGGTGCGATCACGCGACGAGCGGAACTTTCACCTGCGCGCGTTGGCCGCGATCGCCCAAACGGTTCAGGATCCCGATTTCGAAGTGAAGTGGCTGCAGGCCGGCGGCCCCGAGGACCTTCGAAAGATCTTGCTTCAGTCGGAGCGTCGTCGATTCTCGGAGCGGGAGCATGAGGACCTCTCCTAAACGCCCTATCTCCGGAGCGGCGACCCGTTCCGGGCGGCTCGGGCGTCACGGAGCGGAATGGAGCCGGCGGGCGGACGCCCGTTCGATTCACGGATATGCTCGGACTTGCTTATTTTTGTCATGTTGATGAGCGTTCGATCCGGATGCCCCTCACACTCGTCGCCGCTTTTTCTGTCTGATACATGACCATCTACCAACATCTCGGCGTTGCGATCGCCTTCTCTCCACGGCTGAAGGCGCTTCTCGCGGAAGTGGCGTATCGGGCGCCCGAGCTTGCCAAAAAAGTCAGCTTGATTCACGTCGGCACCCACTCGTTGGACAAGGAGTCGCTCCTTCGACGGGAAATGCTCGAGGCCGGCCTGCCCGACGACGTCGACGTGCAGTGGGTGTCGGGGTCTCCCGACGCGGCGATCCTGCGTGCGGTCGACACGATGGGCGTCGACCTGCTCATGGCGGGCGCGCTGGAAAAAGAACGGCCGTTTCGCTACTTCCTCGGTTCGGTCGCGCGAAACCTCGTGCGCGAGGCGCCCTGTTCTCTGATGCTGCTGACCGATCCGCACGTCGAGCCAGAGCCGATTCGGCGCATCGTAGTAGTCGCCGAATACACCGATCAGGCGCTGCGGGCGCTCACCAAGGCCGTTCGGCTGGCCGAGCAAGAGAGTGCGGAACAGATATTCGTCATTCGGATGTTGTCGCAGTACGGTACCGCGATGCTCATGTCGTCGGGCGTTCGGCGCGAACGGGCGCGTGCTTACGAAACCGCCGGTCGTGAGAATGAAGAACGGCTGCTCCGGGACTTTGTCGACGCGGCCGGGCGGAGCGGCGTACCGATCGACGCGCAGTGTATTGAAGGCGAGACCGGCATAATCGCTGCCCGGTTTGCTCGCGAACAGAGCGCCGACCTGCTGGTGATCCCATCGACGAACGAACACGGCCATTTTTTCGAGCGGCTATTCCCATCGGACTTGGAATGGGTGCTGCGCGAAATTCCCTGCAACCTCTGGGTCGTACGAAACAGGGCGGATTTGAGGTGACGGGCTGCGCGCCGGCTGCTGCGTCCACCGATCCCCGCCAACCGATTCCGTTCCGCACCCCCTTATGGAAAAACTCACTCCCGACGAAATAACGACGCTGCTGCTCGGCTTCGCCATTATGTTGGGCTTGGCGCGGATCTTCGGTGAGGTATTCAACCGATTCAAGCAGCCGGCGATCGTCGGGGAGATCCTTGCCGGCGTGCTGTTGGGGCCGACGATTCTGGGTTCCATCGCGCCGAACCTCTTCGAGGGCCTCTTTCCCTCGGGAGGCCCGCTGGCCCTCGCCTATCACACCGTCATCACGCTGGCGGTGGTGCTGCTTCTCTTAATTGCGGGCCTGGAGATTGACCTCAGTGTTCTCTGGCGGCAAGGACGGGCCGCGATTCTCGTCAGTGTGCTCGGTACGGTGGTCCCGTTCGCCATCGGTTTCGCCGCGGCGTACACGTTTCCGCGGTTCTGGGGCATCGAGCCGGGCGCCGATTTACTGACCTTCGCCCTCTTCTTCGGAACGGCCTTGAGCATATCCGCGCTTCCCGTGATCGCGAAGATCATGATGGACATGGATCTGTTCAAGACGGACGTCGGGATGCTCGTCATGGGAGCCGCGATGTTCAGCGATCTCGTTGGATGGATCATCTTTTCCATCGTGCTCGGGATGATGAACACCAACGTTCCGACGGAGGCTGAGATCGGCGGCGACCACGGCTCGATAGGGGTAGGGGCGACCATCGGATTGACCTTGCTCATCGTGGTCTTCACGCTGACGATCGGCCGCTGGCTGGTCCATCGGAGTCTCCCGTGGATCCAGTCTCGTCTGAGCTGGCCCGGGGGGGTGCTGAGCTTCACGCTCGTGTTGACGCTGGCCGGCGCCGCGGCGACGGAAGCCATCGGCATCCATGCTATCTTCGGCGCCTTCCTGGTCGGCATCGCCGTTGGGGATTCCGCGCACATGCGCTCGCAGACGCGTGCGATCCTCCACCAGTTCGTGACTTACATTTTCGCTCCCATCTTCTTCGTGTCGATCGGCTTGGAAGCGGACTTCCTGCAGAGCTTCAATCTGCCCCTCGTGCTCGGCGTACTCGCCGTTGCGTTTGTCGGAAAGATCGGCGGATGCATGCTGGGCGCCCACTGGGGCGGCCTGTCGCGTCGAGACAGCCTGGCCATCAGCTTCGGCATGAATGCGCGCGGGGCGATGGAAATCATCCTCGGCCTACTGGCGCTGGAATACGGCGTCATTCAGGCGGAAATGTTCGTGGCACTGGTCGTGCTGGCCCTGCTCAGCTCGATCATCAGCGGGCCGATGATGAACCGGTTCATCGATCGACCCAGGGATTGGAAGCTCGAAGACGTGTTGAACACGAGATTGTTCATTCCCGATCTGAAAGCGACGACGCGTGACGCGGCGATCCGCGAGCTCG
>CAZMXY010000223.1:3443-5366 GCA_964570345.1 uncultured Rhodothermales bacterium
GCCCAGATTAAGATCATGGGCCAGATCGCACGCCTCTTTAAAGACGAGTCGGCGCGGGCGGTGCTTTACGAGAGCGATTCCATCGAGGTCGTGCGGGCCTTCGTCAAGACGGAGGCCGCGCCGGTGCATTGAGCGGGTTAGAAAACGTAACGTTGCGTCTCGGCGCATGAAGTATCCATACCTGATGAAGACACAGAGAGTTCGTACGATCCGTAGCGTTCTTCTCGTCGTCCTGTTGGCAGGCGTGTGGACGTCCGCCTGCACGCGCACGGTCGTAAAAGAGGTGGCATCTCCGCGACCGGTGACGGCCGAGCACGGGATGGTCGTCTCGGCGAAGGTCGAAGCCTCGCGCGCCGGTCTCGAAATCCTCGAGAAAGGTGGAAACGGCGTCGACGCGGCCGTTGCCACGGGCTTCGCGCTCGCCGTCGTGCATCCGTCGGCGGGCAACGTCGGCGGCGGCGGATTCATGGTCATCCGATTCGCGGACGGCCGCGCGACCTCGTTCGACTATCGTGAGAGGGCCCCGATGGCTGCCAACCGGACGATGTATCTCGATTCGACGGGCGCCGTCATACCCCGTCTTAGCCGCGAGGGACACCTTGCCTCCGGCGTACCGGGGTCGCCGGCCGGTCTGCTTCTCGCCCATGAACGATACGGCAAATTGCCTCTCCGTGACGTGATGGCGCCGGCGGTACGGCTTGCAGACAAGGGATTTCGTCTCAGTCGCGGCGATGCGTCCTCCTTCAACAGGCGCTATCGCACGTGGTCGCAGTTCGAAAGCACCAGGAAATACTTCACGAAGGGGGCGCCCGAGCGAGCATATCGGGAAGGGGAGCGCTTCGTCCAGAAAGATCTGGCGGATGTCCTCCGCCGAATGCGAGACCGTGGGCACGACGGCTTCTATCGCGGCAGGACGGCGGAGTTGATCGCCTTGGAGATGGAACGAGGAGGAGGGCTCATCACGCTGGAAGACCTCGCCGATTACGAGGCCGTCGAACGCGAGCCCGTTATCGGCTCCTATCGGGGACACAAGATCATATCGATGCCGCCCCCGTCTTCCGGCGGAGTCGCGCTCACGCAGCTGCTCAATGCCGTGGAGCCGCACGACGTGCGCGGTCTGGGATATCATTCCAGCTCCACGATTCACCTGATGGGGGAGGCCATGCGCCGCGTCTATGCCGACCGGGCGCAGTGGCTGGGCGATCCGGATTATTTCGACGTGCCCGTCGAGGCGCTCACGCAGAAATTCTACATGAGGGAGCGGATGTCGACGTTCGACCCGTACCGGGCGGATTCCAGTGAGAACGTCATGCACGGCGATCCACTGGCCATGGAATCCGCCGAAACGACGCATTACTCCGTCGTCGACGTCGAGGGCAATGCCGTCAGCGTGACGACGACGATCAACGGAAGCTTCGGCTCCGACGTCGTCGTCGACGGCGCCGGATTCTTCCTGAACAACGAGATGGACGACTTTTCGGCCAAACCCGGCGTGCCGAACATGTACGGCCTCCTCGGCTCGGACGCGAACGCCATCGAGCCGGGCAAGCGGATGCTCTCGTCCATGACGCCGACGATACTGGAGAATCCGGAGGGAAGGCTCTTCATGGTGATCGGCTCGCCCGGCGGCGCCCGCATCATCACGATCGTCTTCCAGGTGATCATGAACGTCATCGACCACGGGATGGACATTCAGGAAGCCGTCAGTGCACGGCGAATCCATCACCAGTGGAGGCCCGACGTGCTCGAATTAGAACGGCTTGCGCTGCCCGAGGACGTCCGGCGGAATCTGCAAGAGCGAGGCTGGACGCTCGACGACGAAGGGCGCTGGGGTCGGGCGGACGGGATTACCGTCCATTACGTCGACGGGGGCGTCCTATTGCGTGGAGGGGCGGATCCGCGCGGGGAGGACGTGGCCGTCGG
>CAZMXY010000224.1:0-3231 GCA_964570345.1 uncultured Rhodothermales bacterium
GCCGATCGAACGTAGCCTTCCATAAATTCCGTGAACGCAAACGTCCAGACGGCCAACATCCAGGCATGTTTCAGCTCGGTTGAAGCAGGCTTGACGTGGATGCGTCGCACTCGTCCGCCCGCGTCGCATTCCACGACGTCGGCTTCCTGCGGTCGGTCGACCGGAAAGAGTCCCAGGGTGACGGACGCTCCGGAACCGCTCTGCCGGCGCAACAGGCGAGCGAACGCGTCAACCGGTTGAAACAACACGTCCGGAAATCCGAAAGCGATGCGCGCATCGCCGATGAAACGCGTGGCTGCTTGCAGGGTGTATGGAACGCCGTAAGGAACGCTGGTCACGAGATAGGCCATCGAGAGTCCGAACGACGATCCGTCGCCGAAATAGGTCGGGACGTCCCACTTCCCTTCGCGTAGAATCCAGAACGCCTTTAGCACTCCCGCACGGTGCATGCTTTCGAGTAGCGACGAGCTGGCGACGCGAACGCCCGAACGGCCCGCGGACGCCGGTTCCGGACCAAGCGGCAGTATTTCCTTGCTGCACGGCAAAGGCGCAAGTCTGCTTGCCGTCCCGGCGGCCGGAATGAGTCCTATTACGACGTCTTCGCTCCCGTCCGTCGATCGCTGGTAGGCCGCCTGCATTTACTGCTTGAGCGCCTCAACGGCCTCGAAGTCCGGCCACGTTTCGTCCTTTGCGGAGATGACGTTCACCTGATCAGGCCAGGTGATGCCGATGGACGGATCATCGTAGCGAATACCGCGCTCGTGACCCGGGGTATAGAATTGCGATACTTGATACATCACTTCCGACTCGGCTTCCAGGGTCAGAAACCCGTGTGCGAATCCCTCCGGGACGTAAAGCATGCGGTAGTTGTCGCCCGCAAGCTCAACGCCGAACCAGTGTGTGAAGGTAGAAGACGACGGGCGTACGTCCACGATCACGTCGTAAATCCGTCCGCGCGTACAGCGAATCAGTTTCGCCTCTTCGGCCGGCGGCGCCTGATAGTGCATTCCACGCAGCGTGCCTCGTACGCTGTTGTGAGAAAGATTCGTCTGCACCATGTCCCCGGCCAGCCCGTGCTCTCGGAATTCCCGCCGGCAGAACGCACGGGCGAAAAACCCTCGCTGATCGACGTGTTTGTCGAGCTCGATTACGTAGGCGCCCTTGAGCGGCGTTTCGTTGAACCGCATGTATTTATCTAGACGAACGTATCGTGTCGGATCCGTGACGCTCGGCGATGCCGCCCTTCGTTTGTTTCCAGAAGAAGCGATCGTCGATTTTGTCGGTGGCGATCAGATATTGCAGTTGTTTCAGTCGGGTAAAGGCCCGGAAATTGAACGTCTCCGCAGACATCTCGATTTCTTCGAAGATGGCGTGCAGACGCTCGGCTCCTTCCCGTGCCGTCCGCGAGCATCTGAAGTCCGGCAGCCGCTCGCGAATTTTGTCGAACGAAACGCGATAGCTGCGATTGTCGCCGTCACTGTTACCCAATTTTACGTCGCATCCCGGAATCGCGCCGGCGACGATTTCGGCGATCTCACGAACCTGATAGTTCTCGCGCGTGTCACCCACGTTGAACGTTTCGTTGTGAACGACGTCTCGGGGGGCTTCGAGCGTGCAAGCGATCGCGTCGCAGATATCGAGGACGTGGACCAGCGGCCGCCACGGCGTCCCGTCGCTCGTCATCGCGATTTCATGCGTCGTGTAGGCGAGGCCGGCGAGATTGTTCAAGACGATGTCGAAGCGGATGTACGGCGAGGCGCCATACGCCGTCGCGTTGCGAAGGAACGTGGGTGAAAACGAGTCGTCGGCCATCGCGCTCAGGTCCCGTTCGACCCACACTTTGCATCGGGCATAGGCGGTTTGCGGATGCGTTTCGGACGTCTCCGTCTTGAAATCCTCTCCGTTTTGCACGCCGTAGACGCTGCAGGAAGACGTATAGACGAATCGCTCTACCCCGGCCGCCTTCGCGAGTTCGGCCAGCTTCACGGATCCCTGGTGATTGATCTCGTACGTAATCTTCTCGTTGTGCCGGCCCAACGGATCGTTCGACAGCTCGGCCAGGTGAACGATCGCGTCGTGGCCTTCGAGATCCTGGAGCCGAACCTCACGAATGTCCTTACGCAGATGCCGAACGCCGCCGCCTATGCCGTTCGGGTAGAGAAGGCCGTCCTCGTAGAAACCCGTATCGAGTGTCGTGAGCTCATGTCCACGCTCCATGAGAACCGAAACGAGATTCGATCCGATAAAACCCTTACTTCCGGTTACTAGAATTTTCATGGCGCTCAGCGGCTATTACTCTCAAAAATCGGTGTTTTCCAGACGTGCCAGGGCGCCTCGCCCCGTTCCCACATTTGATCGAGCACCCTCTTGTCGTGCAGCGTGTCCATGGCGTGCCAGAACCGACGGTGACGGTAGGCTGAAAGTTGTCCTTCGCGAGCCAGCGTTTCCATGGGCCCGCGCTCCCACACCGTCGAGTCGTCCTCGACGTAGTCGATCGCCTCGGGCTCAAGCACGAAGTACCCGCCGTTGATCCACGCGTCCTCGCCCCCGCCTGGCGGTTTTTCGCGAAAGTGATCGATTCGATCTTCTCCGTCCGGTAGTGCGAACGCCCCGAAGCGGCCCGGAGGCTGCACGGCCATGAGGGTCGCCAACGTTCCCTGTCTACGGTGAAACGTGAGCAGCTCGTTCAAATTGACGTCGCTGACCCCGTCGCCGTACGTAAAAAAGAAGGTGTCCCGCCCGATGAATTCGCGTACTCGCTTCAGGCGGCCGCCGGTCATCGTCGATTCACCGGTGTCGACGAGCGTGACGCGCCACGGCTCGCACCCGTCGAAGTGTTTTTCGACCTCCCCGGACGCGAGATCGAACGTTACGGTCGAATGATTCAGTGCGTAATCTGCAAAGTATTGTTTAATGACTTGGCCTTTGTAACCGCAGCATATGATGAATTCATTTACCCCGTACGTGGAGTAAATTTTCATGATATGCCACAAAATCGGATACTCACCTATCTCGACCATCGGCTTCGGTTTTACGCCCGTCTCTTCGGACAATCGCGTACCGAATCCACCTGCCAGAATGACTGCCTTCATTAAATGATTACGAATTTCTCTGAATTTCTCTTTTCACGTACTCATCGCATCTTCCGCCGCACGTTTGATTGAGCGCAGGGATCATAGGAGCACGCATCCTCTCGATCCGCGACATGCCGCATTACGCGCCCGCGAAGGA
>CAZMXY010000224.1:3331-5333 GCA_964570345.1 uncultured Rhodothermales bacterium
GACATGCCGCATTACGCGCCCGCGAAGGACTGGAAAAGTAAAAATTAGGTGTCAACACGATGGCGTACATACTCCTTCCGTCAGTTAACCCCATGCACCTTTTACGCGTTGCTCCCCCTCAGAACCCCGCCACGGGATTGGACCCACCCAGACTCACCCCGGAGCCCCGCCCCGTCCGATGGAAGTTCCTCGTCGGATGAGGCAATCGCGGCGACGCGTTATCGGATCCCCTGACGATGCGCGGCTCGGGAATGGGCAGGATGAACGAGCCGCCGCGCCTGCAGTACTCTCCCTGCTGCGCGATAACCTCCTCCGCGAAATTCCAGCTCAGAAGCAGTACGTAGTCGGGCATGTCCTCCAGCAGGACTGAGGGCGCACGGATGGAGAGGCCGACGCCCGGCATGAGCCGACCCTGCTTTTGGGCGCTGCGGTCCACGACGTAGTCAATAGTCTCCCGACCTATCCCCGCGTAGTTGAGCAGGGTGCTCCCCTTGGCCGCGGCGCCATAGGCGGCTATCCGCGCCCCGGCCGACTTGAGGCCTCCCAGCAATTCGCGTAAGGAGCTGCAGATGGCGTCCACGCGCGCGCCGAATCGCCGGTAGTACTGCACGTCAGTAAGGCCGACGGCGGCCTCTTCTTCGAGGAGCGCCCGTACCCGGCTATCGGGCTGATCGGACTGAGACAGGAATACGCGCAGGGAGCCGCCGTGGATGGGAAGACGCTCGACGCCATTTACGTAAAGGCCATGACGGCGGAAGAGAACGTCCAGCGCCGTCAGCGAGAAGTAACACAGGTGCTCGTGGTAGATGGTGTCGAACTCACACTTCTCTACGAGATCGGCCACGTAGGCCATCTCCAGCACGGCAATGCCGTCGTCCTTCAGCAGCAAACGGATGCCCTTTACGAACTCGTTGAGGTTGGGAACGTGGGCAAGCACGTTGTTCGCGTGCACTACGTCCGCCAGCTTGCCTTGCGCGCGCATAGTCGAGGCGAGGTCGTCATCGAAAAACGCGCAGAGCGAGTCTATGCCCCTGGCGCGAGCGGCCTCCACGAGCGACGGGATCGGGTCGATGCCCAGCACCGGGACGCCGGCGTGGACGTACCCTTGAAGCAGATAGCCGTCATTGCTGGCCAGCTCGACGACCAGGCTGTCCCGATCAAGGCCCCGCTCGGCGAGAAGCCGCGAGGTGAGGCCGGCCGCGTTCTGGACGACGGTGTCCGAGTAGGATGAGAAGTAGGGATATTCGTTGGAGAAGACTTCCTCTCTCGGAGGGGACTCCTTGACCTGCACGAGGCTGCACGCGGCGCAGAACGCGACGTCCAACGGATAACGCTGCTCCGGTCGGGTGTCTTGCGGTCTCCGCAACGCATTGGCGAGGGGCGTGCTCCCCAGGTCGAGGACCTCATGAAGATCGGGCGAGCCGCAAGACCGGCATCTGATTGCTAGTTCCCTATCCATCTCCGTAAACCTCCCGGTGAAAACACGTCTGATCGAGACCACGCGGCGTGCCGAATCTCCCTGTGAATGATACACGTTAGTCGCCTGCACTGACCATCCGACCTCCGGCAAACGGACGGCGGATATTACTTACTCGGATTCGATCGATACCGGCGATTGACCGAGCAAGGCTTGATGCCGATCCGGTACGGCTCCGCCATGTCAGACCCATGAAGATAGCCTGACCTGGTTCAATGCCTGGCCGTCCCTTCAAGGTTCATACCACAGTCGTGGCGCTGGGGTCACGCCGCTCAAAACGCTGTTACTTGCAGAGTGGAGCGTATCAGAGCGGGATACGGGGTATCAGGGTGAGAACGCTCGGCCATGTCGTACTCTTATTGATACGCACGGACGGCATGGCATGACTTACTTGCTAAACAATTTCCCGTGACCGCGGCCGGCCGAGACCCGCGACGCCATGACCGAAGGTGGAATGACGGCTTGATTACGCGAGACTGCGGATAGCTCGTCCGGCGTCGTACTTATCCGAAAAATAGTCGAGAG
>CAZMXY010000225.1:0-5331 GCA_964570345.1 uncultured Rhodothermales bacterium
GATCACATTACGCCGGAGATCCGGAAGGAACTCGCCGGAGTCGACTCGCGCATCGACGACTACGTTGAATACCGGACGGGGGTCGACGTGACGGAGAAGGTCCGCATCATGCTCGACATCATGGTGCTGGCTTTCTGGAGCGATGCCTCAAGGGTCGCGACATTCCTTTTCGGAAACGAGGTGAGCAACCGCAATTTTTCTTTCCTTGAGGGCGTCACGGGCAATCATCACGCCATCTCGCACCACAAGAAGGATCCTCGCCAGCTTGAGCAGTACGCCAGGATCAGCACGTGGCACGTCGAGCAGTACGCGTATTTCATCAACCGGCTGAAATCGATTCCGGAAGGAGACGGGACGCTGCTCGACACGTCGATGGTCCTCTTCGGCTCGGGCCTCCGAGACGGAGACCGCCATTCGCCCAAGAATATCCCCCTCGTGCTGGCCGGTCAGGGCGGCGGCTCGGTGAAGACGGGGCGACATCTCGTCTTCGAGCCGGATACGCCGCTGGCCAACCTTTACCTCGCCATGCTGAATGGGATGGGAATCGAGTCGTCTCAGTTCGGCGACAGCACGCGTGAGCTGACGGAGATCTACGCGTGAGTCATTGATTCTAAACGCTGATATCGGACGTGCAGCAATCCTTTCTGAGGCGGTGGCTCCGCCCCGAGTACGGGGTCGGAGCCATCGTCATCCTTGGGCTTTCGTTTCTGGCCCTGCCCTTTATTCCCTTGCCGGATCCACCTCTGGCAGGGTGGGGCGCCTTTATCGGGCGGTTCCATCCGCTCGTCGTGCATTTCCCAATCGTGCTGGTCGTGATCCCGCTGCTTCTGGAGGCTGCGGCCTGGATCGGCCGTCAGGACGTCTTCTTAAAGCTGGTGCCGCTGTTCTGGGCTCTCGCCGCATTGAGCTGCATGGCGGCCGTTGTGGCCGGATATCTTCTCTACGCCTCAGGCGAGTACGGGGGCGAGCTCATCCGCCGGCATCTCTGGGCGGGGATCGTGCTCGTGGTTCTTGTCCTCGCGACCGGCGTGCTATCGGTCCACAGTCCGGTTCGATCCTCTCGGAGGTGGTACGGCCTTTATCTGGCCGGGGCGCTGTTCACGAACGGCGCCGTGGTCTACGCCGGTCACCTGGGCGGATCGCTCACGCACGGTGAAGGTTTTCTCGCGGATGCCTTTCCGGGTTGGGGATACCAGGCGACACTGATCGAGAGCCGTCCGAAGGAAGAACTATTAGTATTCCGGGACCTCATCAGGCCCGGCCTCGAAACGCGCTGCATGAGCTGCCACAATCCGCAAAAGGCCAAGGGCAGCCTGGACATGACGTCGTTTGCGTCGATGGCTCGCGGCGGCGACAGCGGAAAACCCCTCTTCGTCCCGCAGCGGCCCGACAGCAGCGAACTCTACCGCCGGGTCACGCTGCCGGTCGGACACGACGACCGCATGCCGCCGGAAGGTCGGCCTGCCCTCAGCTCCGACGAGATTGCGATCCTTAACTGGTGGATCGAGGAAGGAGCCGAACACGACATGCGGCTCGGGGAGGGCCCGTCCGACGTGATGAGGCAAACCCTGATCGAGCGCTATCTCCCTCGCCTGATCGTCTCGCAGAGAAGGCGGATGCGCGAGCGCCGGCGGCTCGCCGCGCTCTACCGCAAGCTGCAGAGCGAGGTGGAGGACCTCGGTCTCGTCGTCGAGGTGGATCCCGACACCGATTCTACGCTATTCGCCCTGTCGATGCGGTTTCCTCCGGAGCGCGTCGACGACCGAACGCTTGCCCGCTTGATGCCGCGAGCCGACGTGTTCTCAAAGCTTTCACTCATATCCAGCGACGTCACGGACGACGGGCTGCGCTATGTGGGTCGGATGCACAACCTTCGCGAACTCATTCTTCAGAAAACCGGCGTTACCGGCGCGGGTCTGCCTCGATTGCAATCTCTCCCCGCACTCGAAGTGCTGAACCTGGCCCACTCTTCGCTGAACGACTCCGGGGCCGTAAATCTGCTTCACATGCCGGGACTGAGAGAGGTCTACCTCTACAATACGGCCGTGAGCGACAGCATCTTCGAGGCTCTGCGCCTCCACCTGCCGGATGCCGAGATCCTGAAGGTGGAAGGGCCGATCTATTGAAAGCGACGGGCTGAATTCCGAAATCCCAGCGTCACGTCACGGTTCGGCGATCCCCGATCGTACGGTTCTTGATGATAGGCTTCGCCCAGAACCCGATGCTGATGACGTATCCGAGCGTGAGATAGAGAAAGAGCAGTCCGGTGCGAAGACCGAACAGGTCTCCGATCCAGCCGATGATCAGCGGAACGACGGCGCCACCTACGACGCCGGTCACGAGAATTCCCGCTACGGATCCGTGGTGCTCGGATACCGAGTTCAGAGCGAGGGACATGATGCTCGACCACGACACGGAGATGAAGAAACCAACGGCCGGCAGCGCATAAAGGGCGACGGGACTCGACGCCGTGAGCGCGAGGGTCAGCGTGATCAATCCGGCCGTGCCGAAGCCGATCAGGACGTGCCGGGTGTCGAACAGTTTGAAGGCGGCGAGTCCGAAGAGCGTCCCGACGGTCATCAGGCCCCAGAAGGCGGATACCGATCGAGCGCCGGTCGTCTGGGGGTCGTATCCGTGATAACTCGAGAGGAACTCCGAGATCCAGGTGGCGACGCCTTGCTCGGTTCCGACGTAGCAAAAGATCCCGAAGAAGTAGGCGATTACCAGCGGCTTTCGAAGGAGCTCGAGGCGCGTCACGACCCACTCCTCGTTCACGGTCACGTCAGGGATGCGCGACAGCGCCACGACGAAGATCATGACGAGGGCGATGGCCGCGCAGATCCAGTACAGCGCGATCCACGGTAAATGCGGAGGGACGACCGCCGCGAACAAAGCCACCAGGACGTCCCCCGCTTCGGGCTCGGCCAGATTGAGTACGAGATAGGAATACACGAACGGGCTGAGGAACGAGGCCGATCCGAAGAAGAGCTGTCCGAGCACGGAGTTGAATGCGAAATGCTCCTCCCCTCCGCAGGCCCGGAGCAGCGGCTGCACGGCGACCTCGAGCATGGCCATGCCCGTGCCGATGAGGAACAGGGAGGCGACGGCGATCGGATAGGCGGGAAAGACGGCGAACGTCACCGCACCCGCAAACGCGACGGCGAAGGCAGCCGTCATCACGCGTTTCGCGGTATAGCGTTCGACCAGAACGCCTGCCGGTACGGACGTCACGCCGTACGCGATGAAGAAGGCGAACGGGAGGAGGGCTACCATGGTCAGGCTGAGCCCAAAATCTTCGATGATTTCCGGAATCAGCGGCCCCAGGACGTTCGTCAGGAACGAGATCGCGAAAAACGTCAGCATGATCAGGCCGACGACGAAATAATTGCGCTGCATCGGGCAAGTGGATTGATTCACGAGTGCGCCATGATAGGTATCGTCGCGCGGCCGTGCCCGTGGGCTCGTGTAACCATCCACCGACCGAACTCGAATTGCGCCGAGCGGCTGAAACACGCCTCAGTCAGCGCAATTGGATGCACGCACCGGTTCGGTTTATTTCGGGGTTTTGACGAAAAGATGAATGCGCGTGTTCTTTTTCCGATCTGCGTACTGATCGTCCTGATCACGCTGGGCGGATGCGCCCTCGTGAACAGCCGATCGGTACTCGAAGTCGTGGCGATTGCCGTACAGGACGGGGATCGTGAACTTCGTAGCCCCATGCGACCGATACGCGGGGGCACGCGCGTTCTGATCTTCGCACTCGACGGCGTGGGCCACGACGATTTTCTGGAAGCCGTTCGGTCGGGCCGGATGCCGTACACGGCCGAACTGATGGGCGACGAGACGGACGAGGAAGGCACGTTCGATCGTGCCTATGCTGCAGCCGACGTTCTCAGCGTGCTTCCGTCAAGTACGACGGCGGGATGGACCTCGACCTTCACCGGCGCGCCTCCCGGCGAAACCGGCGTGCCGGGTAACGAATGGTTCGACCGTGATAACCTGACCTTTCACGCACCGAATCCCGTCACGACCGATCGCCGCTATCAGGTGCTGGGGAGTTACAACACGGACCGGCTCGGTGAACTCATCCGCGTCCCCACGCTGCACGAGCGCGTGAACGTCCGCTCGCACGTTTCGCTCCTGCAGGTTTATCGCGGTGCCGACATGCTCACGATGCCAGAGGCGGAGCCGTTCGGAACGTTGTTCCGTGCGGCGCTTCGCAACGCGTTCGGGGCTGATTCGGCGAGGTATCGCTTCTACGAGAAGGTGGACGAGGTTTCGATCAAATCACTGGACGAAAGCCTCGACCGGTATGGCATCGCGGATCTCCAGGTCGTTTACTTCCCGGGCATCGATCTGTTTACGCACATAGCACCGTCGCCGATCGAGAGTCAGCAGCGTTATCTGGAGAAGGTCATTGATCCCGCCATCGGACGTGTGCTGGATCGCTACGAGGAGTGCGGCGCACTGGAGCGGACGTACGTACTTTTCGTCTCGGATCACGGCCAGACGCCCGTCGTGCCGGAGGAACGCAATGCACTCTGGCGTGAGCGTGAGGGAGGAGGCACGCCGCCGGATCTGCTCCGCAAGGCCGGATTTCGCGTGCGGCCCCGTTCACTCAAAACCGGCGGCGACGACAGCGACTTTCAGGCCGTCCTCGCCATGCAGGGTGGAATGGCGTACGTCTATTTGGCCGATCGATCCACGTGCCCCGAGGCGGGAATGCGATGTGACTGGCACCGTCCGCCGCGCATCGAGGAGGATCTAATGGCGGCTGCGCGCTTCTTCGACGAGGCTAACCGGACTGGAAGGTACGTCCCGCAACTGAAAGGCACACTGGATCTCATTCTCGCCCGCCCCGATACCGCGCCCGGCTCCGATGGGCCGCCGTTCCAGGTGTTCGACGGCGGACGGCTCGTCTCGATCGATGCCTATCTGACTCGCCGGCCGCGGCCGGATCTGCTCGACCTCGAAAAGCGCCTCGATGACCTCGCGACGGGGCCGTATGGGCACCTCGCCGGAGACGTCCTCCTTCTCTCGCGCATGCGACTCGACGAGCCTGTCGAGGATCGTACGTATTTCGGCGAGGCGTTTTATTCGTGGCACGGAAGTCCCAATCGGAAGGACAGTCAGGTGATTATGGTGCTGGCGCATCCCGCCCATTCAGGATCCATTCTGAAAGACGCGGCTGGCTCCGTGGTTGGCCGTCGTCCCTCACAGATGGATCTTACCCCTCTCGTCATAGAACTGCTGGATCGATAGCTCGCGAGCACGTTCGGGCCGCTCGATCGGCATTATTCAATCGAATGATTTACGTATTCTGGAGGGCGG
>CAZMXY010000226.1:0-2766 GCA_964570345.1 uncultured Rhodothermales bacterium
CCGGGGGCCGAATATGAGGGCACGCGTCACAACATCGGTTTCGACGTGATCGATGTCCTGGCCGAAACGACCCGCGTGGCGCTCGAGCACGAGAAGGGGGACGTGCTGCTCGGATGGGGGCGCGTACGGACGTATCCGATCGGACTCGCCAAGCCGCTGACGTACATGAATCGAAGCGGACGTTCCGTGCAGGCGCTATTGGGACGTCATGGTTTGGATCCGCGTGACATTCTCGTGGTCGTCGATGACGTCAATCTCCCCTTAGGAAAGCTGCGAATTCGACCAGGCGGGCGTGCGGGAGGACACAACGGCCTCGAGGATATCACCGAGCGCATCGGGCGCGACGACTTTCCACGTCTTCGTTTTGGCATCGGAAGTAATTATCCGCGTGGTCGACAGGCGGAATACGTACTCTCACCCTTCAGCGAAGAAGAACGGCCCGTCGTCGAGGAGGCGCTTCAGCGGGCTCGCGAGGCGGCCATTACGTTCGTCACCGACGGCGTCGTGACGGCCATGAACCGATTCAACTAAATCATCATTCACGTCCGCCGGGCGCGCCGGGCCCCGGGCGGACCGGCGTGTCTCATCCACGTTTTTGACTCGCCATAACCCCAGGAGAAATTTCCGATTCCATGAACGCTGAAACCATCGTTTTTCTTATTCCGCTAGCCGGCTTAATCGCGCTGGCGTATGCGTTCCTGCGAACTCGCTGGATCAACCGGCAGGAATCAGGTACGGACGCGATGCAAGAGATCGCGAGCCACATTGCCGAGGGCGCCCGGGCGTTCCTCCGTCGCGAGTATCGCGTACTCGTCGTTTTCGTGCTCGCCGTGGGGTCCATCCTCGCGGTGGCGAACATGGGCATTCCGAATTCGTCGTGGCTCATTGCCGTATCGTTCATCACGGGTGCCGTCTGCTCGGCTCTCGCCGGATTCATCGGGATGACGGTGGCGACGCGGGCGAACGAGAAAACGACAAACGCCGCGCGTACCGGACTCGGTCCTGCTCTCAACGTGGCCTTCTCCGGCGGATTGGTGATGGGATTGAGCGTGGTCGGGCTTGGCGTGCTGGGTCTGAGCATCCTCTTCATCATCTACAGCGGCCTCGACTGGGATGCCGCGAAAGTCATCAACGTAATCTCCGGGTTTTCGCTCGGCGCCTCCTCGATTGCGCTATTTGCGCGCGTAGGCGGGGGCATTTATACCAAAGCGGCCGACGTCGGCGCGGATCTCGCCGGCAAGGTGTATGAGAACATCCCGGAGGACGATCCGCGCAATCCGGCAACGATCGCCGATAACGTTGGGGACAACGTGGGCGACGTGGCGGGCATGGGAGCGGACCTTTTTGAGAGCTACGTAGGATCGATCATCGGTACGATGGTGCTCGGCACGGCGTTCATAGGTGCCTTCGAGACGGCCGGCATCCATGTTTTGAGTGGCGTCGTGCTTCCTCTTGCGCTTGCGGCCGTCGGGATCATCGTTTCGATTCTCGGTTCCTTGTTCGTGAAAGTAAAGGAAGGTGGAAACCCGCAGAAAGCGCTCAACCTCGGCGAGTTCGGCGCAGCCGGATTCATGGCCGCGCTCTCTTATTTCATCATCACGGCGATGCTGCCCGCGCAGTGGACGGTCGGCGCGGAGACGGGCGCCAGCGCGTTCTCGGAATATACGTCGCTCGGCGTTTTTTGGGCGGTGTTGATCGGATTGCTCGCAGGAACGCTCATCGGGATCGTGACGGAGTATTATACGTCGACTACGTCCAAGCCCACGAGGGGCATCGCGATTCAGAGCGTTACGGGTGCGGCCACGAACATCATCGCCGGGCTGGGCGTGGGGATGTTTTCTACGGGGGTGCCTGCGATCATTCTCGCCCTGGCGATCATCGGTGCGTTCCATTTCGCGGGACTCTACGGCATTGCCATCGCGGCCGTGGGCATGCTCTCGGTGACCGGGATTCAGCTGGCCGTCGACGCCTATGGACCGATTTCGGACAACGCCGGGGGGATTGCGGAGATGGCCGGATTGCCGCCCGAAGTGCGCGAACGTACGGACAAGCTCGATGCCGTCGGCAACACGACCGCGGCGATCGGAAAGGGCTTTGCCATCGGCTCGGCGGCCCTGACGGCGCTGGCGCTCTTTGCTGCCTTCATGCAGCAAGCCCAGGTGCCGAACATCGACGTCGCGAATCCGACCATTCTAGCGGGACTGCTCCTCGGGGCGATGTTGCCATACGTGTTCAGTGCAATGGCGATGGCCGCCGTCGGCCGTGCCGCCGGTGAGATGATCAAGGAGGTCGGTCGACAGTTTCGCGAGATCGAGGGCCTCCGAGAGGGGAAGGCGCAGGCCGACTACGCGCGCTGCGTCGACATATCGACGAAGGCAGCCATCCGAGAGATGGTGGCTCCGGGCATCCTGGCCATCCTGGTGCCCGTCGTCATCGGCTTTATCGACAAAAGCATGCTCGGCGGACTGCTCGCCGGAGTTACGGTGTCAGGCGTTCTATTCGCAATCTTCCAGTCCAATGCCGGTGGCGCCTGGGACAACGCGAAGAAGTTGATCGAAAGCGGGCTAACGATCGACGGTGTGAAATACGGCAAGGGGAGCCAGACACATAAGGCGGCCGTCGTCGGAGACACCGTTGGCGATCCGCTGAAGGACACGAGCGGACCGAGCCTGAATATTCTCATCAAGCTGATCGCCGTCGTGGCCCTCGTCATTGCGCCGCTGCTCGTTTAGATGCGAATCATGGTCGCCAGGCGCCTCCATCGTG
>CAZMXY010000226.1:2866-5326 GCA_964570345.1 uncultured Rhodothermales bacterium
ATTGCGCCGCTGCTCGTTTAGATGCGAATCATGGTCGCCAGGCGCCTCCATCGTGGCGCGCACTCTCGCGGCGGAGACCCGAATCCCATGTCACGTCAGCCGTGAACGCGTTCGTTGACGGATGAAAATGCCTCCGCCGCTGCCGCCCAACTTTTCGCGAGTTATCGAGTTACTACCGACGATGGGCGGACGGCCTTCCCTGGATCACGCGGTTGGTTATATTGTCGCCGGGAACTCCGGGCGCCCGTGCGAAGGCTGGAGCTTCGCGGTACCGCGACAGAAGAATGGACGCCGGGTTTGAGTCGGCGGACGAAAAAACAGACGCATTTCGATACCGGATCCATCATGGCGAAGGAAGAAGTCACCATGCCCAAGATGGGCGAAAGTATCACGGAAGGAACCGTGCTCACCTGGTACAAACAGCCCGGCGACAAGGTCGAGTTAGATGAGACCCTCCTCGAGATCGGTACGGACAAGGTCGACACCGAAATCCCTTCCCCAGCGGAGGGCGTCTTGCAGGAGATCCTCGTTCAGGAGGGCGAGACGGTAGATGTCGGGACGCCAATCGCCATCATCGAGACGGAACCTGCCGATACGACAGAAGGAGGCCCGCCGCCGGGAGGAACCGACGACGAGCAGGAGGTGGTCGCAAAAGCCGCGGACGATGAGGAGCCGGTTGGTGCGGACGTCGAACGAGCAGCGGAAGATGAGGAGACGGAAGGTGTGGAGGCCGAAGGCGCAGCCGCGACTGAAGGCGCGGCAGCCGACGAAGGGGCTGCGGAAGATGAGGAAGCCGTCGACGAGGACGTCCAACCGCATCTCGACGTGCGGCCCACGGGAGGGGGCGACGTAGAAGTGGTCATGCCCCGAATGGGCGAGAGTATCACCGAGGGCACCGTGTTGGCCTGGCACAAGCAGCCCGGAGACAAGGTCGAGCTCGACGAGACGCTACTTGAGATCGGGACGGATAAGGTGGACACGGAGGTTCCGTCGCCGGCCGCCGGGGTACTGAAGGAAATACTGGTCGCGGAAAACGAAACCGTCGACGTAGGGACGCCGCTTGCCGTCATCGCCACCGAAGAGACGGCGTCCGGGGAGCGCCCGAGCCCGGAGCCCACAGAGGAGACGAAAACGCGAGGAGACGGAACGCCCGCGGGGGCGCCGCCGGAAGAAGAACCGCACGAGCAGCGCGATGTCGCCCGGGCCGATACGGCCGCAGGGAACGGCGCCGCTCTGGAGCCGATCGCGACGGACGGCGGGGAAATCAAGCGCAAGGGAGACGACGGTCGATTCTATTCTCCGCTCGTCCGCTCCATTGCGGAAAAGGAGGGCCTTTCCATGAAAGAGCTCGAGTCCATCGATGGATCGGGCCGGGAAGGGCGCTTGACGAAAGAGGACCTGCTCGGCTACATCCGGAAGCGCGAGAAGCCGGGTTCCAAAAAGGCGGGACGGGACGAGGAACGTCTTGCCGCGCCGCTTCCCGTGGCCGCGAAAAGGGAGGAAGGAACCGATTACGATGGCCGCGTCGAAGTGGTCAAGATGGACCGAATGCGGCAGATCATTGCCGAACACATGGTGCGGTCGAAGGCCACCTCCGCCCACGTGACGTCATTCGCCGAAGCGGACGTAACGAACCTGGTTCGGCTTCGCGAACGAAACAAGTCGTCCTTCCTCGAGCGGGAAGGCGTCAAGCTCACGTACACGCCCTTCTTCGTCCGTGCCGCGATCGACGCCCTACGAGAGCATCCGATCCTGAATGCTTCGGTGGAGGAAGACCGGATCGTCATCAAAAGGGACCTGCACGTCGGCATCGCCGTGGCGATCGGCAAAACGGGTCTCGTTGCCCCCGTCATCCGACATGCCGGTCAGAAGAGTCTCGCCGGACTCGCGCATGCAGCCGCAGACCTGGCGGAGCGCGTGCGCAACAAGCAGCTCCAGCCTGACGAGCTGCAGGGCGGCACGTTTACGCTCACGAACATCGGCTCTCTTGGATCGCTAATGGGCACCCCGATCATCAATCAGCCGCAGGTTGCGATCCTGGCCATCGGTGCGATCAAAAAGCGCCCGGTCGTCATAGAGGACCCCGATCTCGGCGATGTCATCGCGGTGCGCCACATGATGTACCTGTCGCTCTCGTATGATCATCGAATCATCGACGGTGCCATGGCCGCGTCGTTTTTACAGCGTCTGATCAGGACGCTCGAAGAAACCGATCCGGAAGAGGAACTCTAGCGAAGGCTCGAGCTCGCGCGGTCGCGGTCAAGAAAAGAAACCCCCGTCGCAGGTGATAGCGACGGGGGTTTCTTCTAAGTGCGCGGCCTGGCCCACATGGACGTATCGCCAGAACCGATTCCGGAGGGCTCGGCCGGCTTGTGTACCCTGCTCCGTCGTCCTAGCCGAAGAGCTGGAGGATGGACTGGGGAGCGGCGTTGGACTGGGCGAGCGAGGCGGTGCCGGTTT
>CAZMXY010000227.1:0-2203 GCA_964570345.1 uncultured Rhodothermales bacterium
TCCGAAGGTGCGGACTGCGCCAATGAATGACGCCTCCCGAAAGATTCAGAAGGTCTACCTGGCCTTGCTGTTACTCCACACCCTGGCGGCGTCATTTATCTGGGGAATCAACACGCTATTTCTGCTCGATGCAGGCCTGAGTAACGCGGAAGCGTTCGGCGCAAACGCATTCTTCGCCGCCGGCCTCGTGCTTTTTGAGGTACCGACGGGCGTGATCGCGGATACGCGCGGGCGAAGGACGTCCTATCTGCTCGGTACGCTCACGCTCGCGATTGCTACCCTCCTGTATCTCGGAATGTGGCATGAATCCGCTCCCTTCTGGGCGTGGGCGCTTGCGTCCATGTTGCTCGGGTTCGGGTTCACCTTCTTCTCGGGAGCGGTCGAGGCCTGGCTGGTAGATGCCCTGAACTACAGCGGGTTTGAGGGAAAGCTGGATTCCGTGTTCGCCAAAGGCGAGATCGTCGAAGGCGTAGCGATGCTCGGCGGATCCATCGCCGGTGGTGCGATCGCGCAGGTCACCAACCTCGGCGTCCCATATGTCCTTCGCGCATTCGTTCTCGTCCTCTCGTTCGTGTTGGCGTCAATCCTGATGCGAGACGTGGGCTTCGCCCCGAGCCGGAGCGAACATCCGTTCGCCGAAGTGAGGAGGGTATTGCGCGGATCGATCGATCACGGCTTCGGCAATCCGCCGGTGCGATGGGTCATGCTTGCCGCGCCGTTTACAGATGGGGTAATGTTCTATGCGTTCTACGCGATGCAGCCCTATCTGCTGGCGCTGCATGGCGATGAGCAGGCGTATGCCATTGCGGGACTGGCGGCCGCCATCGTAGCCGGAGCGCAAATCGGCGGCGGCCTGCTCGTGCCGCACATCGGGCGGATCTTCCGACGGCGTACGTCGGTCCTTCTGACGGGAGCCGTATTGAGCACCGCCACGCTGGCGGTTATCGGGTTGATGCCGAACTTTTGGACCGTCCTGGTACTCCTGGCTGCGTGGGCGTTGATGTTTGCCGCCGTCATGCCCGTCCGAAAAGCTTATCTGAACGGCCTTATCGCATCCGAGGATCGCGCGACCGTGCTATCGTTCGACTCTCTAATGGGATCGAGTGGCGCGGCCGGAGTTCAACCCTTGCTGGGCAGGGCTGCCGACGTCTGGGGCTATCCCGCTTCCTATGTCTGTAGCGCGGCCATTCAAGCGCTGGCCATTCCGTTCATCTGGCTTGCCCGGCGAGAGCGGGGTGTATCGGATGCGATGACGGAAGGTCCTCTCATAGAAACGACACCGACGTAGGCATCACGAATGATTATCGTCCTTGGAGCCACCGGAACCATCGGAAGCCACCTGGTTCGACTGCTTTCCCAGCGCGGTACCGCCGTCACGGCAATCTCTCGTCATCCGGCGAAGGGCGTAAACCTTCCCGGTGTCACGTGGGTCGAGGCCGACCTCTCCGACCGCACGGCCCTGCCGGACGTCTTAGCCGGCGGCGAGAGGCTCTTTCTCCTGACCGGCAACACGGAAGATATGGTCCGGCTGCAGAAGAACGCCCTCCGTGCAGCCCGGCACGCGCGCATCCGGCACGTCGTGAAACTCTCCGCCCTCGGCGCCTCCGATCACTCGAAGTCGGTCGTCGGGCTCTGGCACTACAACGTCGAGCGAGAACTAAGAGACTCCGGCCTGGCGTGGACGATCCTGCGGCCGCACCACTTCATGCAGAACCTGCTCGACCAAAAGGCGGCAATTGCGCGGGAGGGTGTCGTCCGGTCGCCTTCCGGCGAAGGGAAGATCCCCTTCGTCGACACGCGGGACGTCGCGGAGGTGGCGGCCGAGGTGCTGACCTCAATGGGCCATGAGGAGGCTACGTACACCCTGACCGGTCCGGAAGCCCGATCGTACCGGGAGGCTACGAACATTCTCGCCGAGGTTTTCGGCCGCCCTCTCACGTATCTCCCGGAGACCGACGACGAAGCCTGGGCGCGGTTGCGGGCGGCCGGCCAGCCTCCATGGCTCGCAGCCGGTCTGCTCGCCATCGCCGGCTATCAGCGAGCAGGGGGACCGACCGAGGCACTGACCGATACCGTCGAGCGTATCACGGGCCGCCCCCCACGCACGCTTCGCCAGTTCGCTCTCGACTACGAGGCCGAATTCCACAAGGGACGGGACTGAACTCTTTTGACGGTCTCCGACTTCAGATCCGTGCGTGCCGTC
>CAZMXY010000227.1:2303-5320 GCA_964570345.1 uncultured Rhodothermales bacterium
CCGAGGATGCGCATATGGTGGGTGACGTGCCCGGCCGCAATGTATGCGAGAGCACGGACGGTAAACGGATTGCCGCTGGCGATGCCGCGACGCGTCCACGCCTCGGGCGGGAGATTCTGAAAGAACGCCGTTGTCGCCGCGCGGACGGCCCGGAACTCTTCGACGTGGGCTCTCCAGGACCGAGAATCGGCGTCCGCCGCAGCTACCGCGACGTTCTGATCGAAGCTGGGCAGCGGACTGTCGAACCCGCGCGCAAACCAGAGCGCGCGAAATACGAACATGCGTTCACAATCGCTCAGATGGCTCACGACCTGCCGGATGCTCCACTTCTCGGGGGCATACCGATACAGCGACTTTTCGTCCGAGATTTCGTTGAGACGAGCGAGTGTCTCAGCCGATTGCGCTTCGAGGACGTGACGGATATCGCCCGCCTCGACCTGATTGATGTACGTGAAATAGTACTCCGCGGCCTCGGTTCGATCGGGAGCGGTCGTCATGGGCATAGCTCGTCTCCCCTCTCTGGGGTTTGTAGTAGGTGTCTGTCGCCGGCGTAATTAGGATGGGCGCTGGTCAGTCCGGGATCAGCCGCTCGATCTGCTGGAGGTGGTGTTTCATGTGAGCTACGTAGTCCTCGACGATGAATCCGAGCGGCACGGGTTCGTACGGTCCGATCCGGCACTCTACGTCGAGCTTGTCCGCCGGAATGCGCTTTATGACGTCGGACAAATGGTGGTTGTAGAGCCGCCAGAATTCGACGAGCTCCGGCCAGGGGCCTTCGGCGTATCCCTGCACCTCGACCCAGAAATCCTGAGCGTAGCCGGGAAGCACCAGGACGTCTTCATACTGGGCCCGAACGAATCGCTGATGATTGTTGGCGGCCGAGTCGATGAGGTGGCCGATGATTTCCTTTATGGACCACTTGCCGGGAGCCGGTTTTACGATGGCGGCGGACGCATCCACGCGGGCCAGCCGCGCGGCCGTCGAATCGACCACCTCAACGAGCTCGTCGGCCGCTGCTTGAGTCAGCCACCCTCCTGACTCACGAGGTGCGGCGTAGTGGCGGGCCGGCAGGGTTTCTTCCGCCATTCTGGGATCGGAGACGTCCATAGGTAACCGGGTTTGATCGGGTCAAACCGAATGTACCGAATCTCCCCCAGATTCGCCTGCCGGTATGAGTTCGGATCCAGGACGCGGACCTCGGCCGGTTTACGAGAGCTCCACGAACGGGAAGGGGCATTCCTTATTCCGAGCTCGTGGGACTTCGGCACGAAACGCCCGCGCCCCTTACCGCCCGCGAACGATCTGGACGAGGACGTCCACCGCCCGAGGATCGCCCGACTCGCCCAGCCAGAAGATGGCCTCGTGGCGTACCTTTGCGTTGCGATGGTTTCTGGCGATGCTGATGAGGCGCGGAATGCCCTCCTCGTCCGGCAGCTGAGAGATGGCGAAGACAGCCTTCTTCTGGATCTCCTCGTCGGGGTCGTTCTCAGCAATATCCTCAAGGTTGGCCGCGGCTTTTTTCGATGCCCTCTGACCCAGCCAGAAGATGGCCTGCTCCCTCGTCTCGCGATCGTCTAGATTCCGCGCCAGGTTAATCAGCAGTTCGTCTGCAGCCTCAGTCTCGATCCGGCTGATTCCGAAGACGGCCTGCTCCCTGACGTCTTCCGAGACGTCTCCACGCGCAGTGTGCTCTAAGAGCGGCAGGACGCCGGAATCCTTCGCCTCGGCAAGCCAGAAGACGGCCTGTTCCCTTACCTCGTCGTCCTCTTTACTTGCCAGCACCTCCTGCAAGAACGGAACGACGAGGTCCGGGGCATCGTGCATGCCGATAGCTCCGACAAGGTCCTCCTTTAATTCCGTGATTGGTGCCCGAGCATACTGTTCCTTCAGCAGCCGGAGGCTCTGCGGCTGGTCTGCGCGCCCCAGCCACACGAGTGGAAGTTCGTCAAGCTCCGCGGGCAGGGAAATGTTGCTCATCCTGACGTCGAGTAGCGACTGGCCCCTGCTTCCGAATCTGAAAAGCAGGGCTACTTCTTTGAGTATACGCTGTGCTGCTCCGTTGCGGTCGTGGATTTCGGTCACCCGACGTTTCTCGGCGGCGGCGGGCGTGGGTTCCACCTCGCGGCCGTAAACGAGCATCTGAAGGGTCGGATGTTGGGTACGGTGACTTGAGTACCACCCGGTATACGAAATCACCTCCATCATCCGCTGAATGCCGTACCCGATCCAGCATCCCTGCGTGCACACGTCTCTCGATTCCGTCGTGGCCCATGCCCATCTCTGGGTCAGGGATGCGGCCGGGTCAGGATGCCGGATGACGTCCTGCCCCCAGAGATCGCCCGGGAGCATGCTTATGAGCAATGCTGCCGCTATTCTTAGAAGGATCATGTCGGCATTCGCGTCTTTAGGAGGTTAACTCGCCCAGGCCGCGGCCTGCACGACTGGATGCCGCCGGCCGCTCACCTCCCGTTGACGATCTCCATGAGCACGTCGGCGGCGCGTGGGTCGCCCGTCTCACCGAGCCAGAAGATGGCCTCGCTTCGCAGGTCGAGATCGGAGTGTGTCTTGACCAGATCGATGAGGTGCGGTACTCCCTCCTCGCCGTCGATCTGCGACAGGGCGAAAATGGCCTTCTCCTGGACCGCTCGGCTGGCGCCGGTCCGCGCGAAGTCGGCGAGAATGCCGGCTACTTCACTGCCACCCTGCTGCCCGAGCCAGAAGACGGCCTCAGCCTGCATGTCCGAATTCGGGTGTGTCTTCGCCAGATCAACCAAGCGTGAGATGCCTCCAGCGCCTTCGATCTCGGACAGAGCGAAGACCGCCTTCTTCTGAACGTCAGGGCTGGCGTCATTCCTGGCAAACGATTCCAGCAAATCGGCTGTCGATCCGTCACCTACCTGACCGAGCCAAAAGACGGCTTCCTCCCGCAGCTCCGTATTGCCGTTTGTTTCCGCAATCTCCCGGAGAAGAGGAATGCTGCGCTCTCGCGGAAGCTGGGAGATTGCATGGATCGCGCG
>CAZMXY010000228.1:0-5310 GCA_964570345.1 uncultured Rhodothermales bacterium
TCAGCACCGTCTGGAGGGTGAAGATGTGTGCGTGAACGTTGATATGCATGGATGTGTGATGTGCTTTCTTAGCCGTAATGCACAAACCCTCCCAATAGCGTAAAGCAAGATAAGTACAGTGTCATGCATTCCTTCAGTATACGACCAGATCTTTCGCCTTCCGTAGCTGCTCCCTGAAGCCTCCGTGAGCACCGCTCGTACAGCCCGTGCGGTAGTGATCTGGACATGTGGCTCTAAAAACTGGGGGTGCTCGTCATCGGTGGCCGAATGTAGTGTAAATTTCGTTGGAGCGAAATTCGGTATGTGTTATTATGAGTTCTATAATGGAGATCTATTAATTGAATTGCCGGGGCGCTTCAACTACGTAATCCGTGAATAGTAGCGCTTAGCTATCCACTCATACTCATTAACAACGATATACAAGATCACTTCGGAAAGATGACGCCACAATCGTCTATTCAACCTGCGGGTGAATACACCTCGAATCTGACTCAGTCCCGCCGCGCCGCATCCGGAGGTTGCGACGCCAGATAGATCAGCGCCTCCTTGATCCGCGCGCGCTGCTCGTCGTCGACGATCAGGTACTGGTGCAACCCGCCGGCGTCCGTCTCGTGGGGTACGCGGCCGTCATCCAGCACCGTGACGCGACCGGTCTCGGATAGATCAAAATACCCTTCGTCCGGCCGGACGGGAGTCAGACGACAGACGTGCACTTCGACGATCAACTTCGAATGCAAACGGTGCACCAGCGAAGGGAGATGGGCCCGCATGAGATGCGCATCGATGTGACCTATACTGGGGATCGCGCCTACGGTACGGCACAGCTGCCATGCGCTAACGGCCTTCGTTCGATTGAGGTGGACGCACTGGTACCTGTGGGCGTGATCGACGACAACGTCTTGACGTCTCTGTTGCCGGCACTGCCGTGGGCGCCGGGGGCCGAGTGGACGATCCCCGTCTTCGCGTCCGGTAAGGGTGAGCTTTCAGAGTACACGCTGCACGCGGGACCGGTCGAGACGAATGAAACGTCGGATGGCGTACATGACGCTTACCGCGTCGAGGTCGACGGAGCGGATCGGCCGCTCATTTTTCACGTCAGGGCACACTCTCCGCACGATCTAATTAAGATAGCCATTCCAGGGACTCCACTGGAGATCGTCCGGAGCGGAACCAACGTCGAGGCAATTAAGCGATGAGCCCGCGTGCATTCACCGTGGCGGAACGTGAGAGCATCCAGGAGCGCCTCCTGAGTTCGGCTGCCGAACATTTCGCCCGCTTTGGTTATCGCAAGGCGAACATCTCCGAAATCACGCGAGACGTCGGGATCGCCAAAGGTTCGCTTTATCTCTTCGTCGCGTCCAAGGCAGAACTCTTCATTCAGGTGGTCCTGAAAGTCGAGCAGGAAATGAGGTAGCGTCTGCTGCGGGAGATGGAAAAGCCGTATCCGTCGGCACAAGCGCGCCTCCGTCGCTTCCTCAGTTTCCAGTGTGAGGCACTCGCCGAGCAACCGCTTCTCAAGATAATGGTGAACCCGGAGGAGGCCACTGCGCTTATGCGGGATCTGCCCGTTGAGATGATGGAAGACCTGCGTCTGAGTGATGAAGCCTTCTACGCCGGAATGGCAGAGAAGTGGGAGCGGGAGGGACTTCTGGAAGCCGTCGATCCGCAGGTCCTGGCAGCACTTCCGAGAGTGCTCTTTGCCATGACTCTTCAGCGAGAGATCGTTGGGACTGAGGTCTTTCCCGAGGTGATCGATTTCGTCATCGAGAGCCTGAGCGCGTCTCTCACGCCTGGAGGGGATGCGGATCTTACGACTGGAGGGGATGCGGATGACGCGAAGCACGCTTGAGCCTCTGAAACTGGGAAGCTCCGCATTCAAAGCCGATCCGTACCCGTTCTATGCGCGTCTGCGCGCGGAAGCACCGGTCCACCGCGTGAGCCTGCCGAACCGTCAAACCGCCTGGCTCATCACACGCTACGCTGATGTGCTGGCAACGCTGAAGGATCCGCGCCTGGTCAAGGATCGCCGGAACGCGATCAACCCGGAGGAAAGTTCGAAGGAACCCTGGATGCCGGGATTCTTCCAGCCCCTGACGCAGAATATGCTGGATCGGGACCCTCCGGACCATACGCGGCTCCGCTCTCTAGTGCACCAGGCGTTCACGCCGCGCCGAGTAGAGCACATGCGTGAGCGGGTGCAAGTCATCACGGAAGACCTGTTGAGCAACGCGGAACGACGCGGGGGCATGGACATCATCCGAGACATCGCGCTGCCGCTGCCCAGTACGATCATCGCCGAGCTGCTGGGAGCACCGGCCGGAGACCGTCACCGGTTTCACCGATGGTCCAGCCGCATCGTGGCGTCGGATCCTTCCGGCTGGCGAATGATGGCCGCGATGCCGAGCGTGATCGCTTTTCTTCGGTATATTCGCAGGCTGATCCGGGCGCGACGAGCAGAGCCGCGCGAGGATCTTGTGACCGCACTCGTTAATGCGGAGGAGGGAGGCGATCGGCTGAGCGAGGACGAATTGGTCGCCATGATCTTTTTTCTCCTGGTGGCCGGGCATGAGACGACGGTCAACCTGATCGGGAACGGCATGCTGGCACTGCTGCAGAATCCCGGACAGATGGAGGAGCTGCAGGCCGAGCCGGGGCGGATCGATACGGCTCTGGAAGAGCTGCTCCGCTACTCCGGTCCTCTGGAATTGGCGACCGAACGCTACGCCGGCGAGGACATTACTCTTCATGACGTCACGATTCCGCGTGGGGCGCTGGTTCACGCGGTACTGGCATCCGCTAACCGGGACGAGGCCCAGTTCGACAATGCGGACGTTCTGGACCTCATGCGCGAGCCGAACCGGCACCTCGCCTTCGGACAGGGCATCCACTTCTGCCTGGGGGCATCGCTGGCCCGCCTGGAGGGGCGGATTGCGATCAATTCTCTGCTCCGGCACTTCGGCGATCTGCGGCTGGCGACCAGCGCAAATGCACTGCGCTGGCGTCGCGGGCTCGTTCTGCGTGGGCTCGACGCGCTGCCCGTGGCGTTTACGCCCATCCGCTAAAATGATGAGCTTCGCAGATGAGCTCCGCCGTGCTGCGACGCTGCCAGGAGGATCACGTAAGACAGGAATAAATCTCCTCGTGTGCGTGTCTTTCCCCATACGGCGCGGCGACCGAACTCCGGCTGCGAAGCACGCGGAACCGGGTAACTCGAGTAACGACCGCGCTCACAATGTGTCTGATGCGAGATGCGCAAACCGAAATCACGCCGATGAAAACCGCTATCGCATCCGTCCTCCTTCTCGCCGGCCTGAGCTTACTCGTCCGCGATGCACAGGCCTGCTCGTGCGCTTCCGTGTCACTCGAGGAGCAGCTCGAGTATGCCGACTACGCGTTCGCGGGCATCGTCCTCGACGTCGACACGATCCACAGTAATTCGTCCCTCAACGCATTCCTCGTGGCCACTATCAAGGTAGAGGAGGTCTGGAAGGGCGACGTGCCGGCGGAGTTCGAGGTCTGGACGCGGACGAGCTCCGCGTCGTGCGGATACAACGACCCGTGGGCCCGGTTCGAGATCGGCGAGAAGTTCGTGCTGTACGCACTCGATCCTTCGGGCGACATCGGCCACGTCTGGACACATCTGTGCACGCGCAACGCAAAATACGCCGATGCCGCTGAGGATCTCGCCCTGCTGGGCAAAGGGTCGACGCCGCTACCTGCCGAGGGCCATGAAGCGCCGGGTTTCTCATTGGATGCTCCGCGGCCGCATCCGATCTCTTACCAGGCGACCCTCTCTCTCACGGTCGACCGCGCGCAGCACGTCACCATCGAGGCCTTCGATGCGCTCGGCCGCCGCGTCGCCGTACTCTTCGATGGAGCCGTTCCGGCGGGCGCGCAGCAGACGCTCACCTTCAACGCCGACGCGCTTCCATCCGGTCTCTATCTCATCCGCACGCGAGGCGAGACGGCCACAGATGTTCGGACGGTGGTGGTGCGCCGATAGACGCGCAAGCTCCCGCCAGGATACGAACGGCGACAGGGACATCCTCGACGTCACGACCGTGCGCATTCGCGGCTCGCGCCTCTCGCCCTTCTCGAATCCCACCCTTTCGAATCCAGTCGATGGCGCGCATGGACGCGGCAGCATGCGCACCCGCATTGAGCGCCCACGGAATAGGTACGCAATACGTTTAGGATGGCCGCGCATTTCACTTTTCAGATGGCCGCCGATTTCGCTATCTAATACGTACGCTTGATCCCGTACGTACGTCTGGGCGGAAGCGTGCAAGGCCGTTACTGATGATCCCTCCACCCGGAGCATGCTCCCATTCGTACACCGGGCAGCCACGCTGGCTGCCTGCGCCCTCCTCCTCACACCTCTAGCCGCTCAGGCCCAGGACGCCGCGGATGGCGCCTGGCGATCGCTCTTCAATGGCGAGGACCTCACCGGCTGGAAGCAGCTCAACGGCGATCACGTCTATGAGGCGCGCGAAGGGGTGATCGTCGGCCGGACCGTCCCCGGCGAGCCGAACGGATTCCTCGTTACGGAGGAGGAGTTCGACGACTTCATCCTCGAGCTCGAGGTGCTCGTCGACCCGCTGATGAACAACTCCGGCATCCAGTTTCGGAGTCTGAGTCTCGACGAGTATCAGGACGGACGCGTGCACGGCTATCAGGCCGAGATCGACACGAAGCCGCAGCGCTGGAGCGGATCCATCTACGACGAGGCCCGGCGCGGCTGGCTTTACATCGTCGAGCTCAATCCGGAGGCGAAAGATGCCTTCGTCAACAACACCTGGAATCACTACCGCATCGAGGCGATCGGCACGTCCAACCGCGTGTGGGTGAACGGCGTCCCGACGGCGCATCTGGTCGACGACGAGACGCTGCGCGGGTTCATCGGGCTGCAGCTCCACGCCAACAATCCGGACGACCCGCCCGGCAGCCACTGGATCCGCTTTCGCAACATCCGCATCCAGACCGATAACCTGGAGCCGTCGCCCTTCGACGACATCTTCGTCGTCAGCCTCATCCCCAATACGGTCTCCGATCAGGAGCGCGCGCAGGGCTTCGAGCTGCTCTTCGACGGCCGCTCGACGGACGGATGGGCCGGCGCCGGCGCATCCGCCGATCCGGAGCGCGGCTGGACCACTGACGACGGCACGCTCCGCGCCGCGGGCGCCGAAGGCGACGACCTCGTCTCCGACCGGGCATTCACGAGCTTCGAGCTGAAGTTCGATTTCCGGACCCTGCAGGAGGATGCAACCTGCGCCGTGCACGAGCGCGACGCCGGCGGCGAGGCCGCCCCCG
>CAZMXY010000229.1:0-5307 GCA_964570345.1 uncultured Rhodothermales bacterium
CATCCGGCCCTATCTGATTCCCGCCGCCGGGGTCTTGCTGATCGGAATCTGCTTCGCGCTGCAGGCCTGCCGCGGACGGGTGCCGGAGGTCGAGGGCCTGCCGGAGAGGATCGACTTCAACTTTGACGTGAAGCCCATCCTGTCCGACCGGTGCTTCAAGTGCCACGGTCCGGACGATCGCGCGCGACGGGCGGAGCTTCGCTTCGACAACGAGCAGATCGCGGAAGCACGAGGGAAATCGGGAAGGCGGGCGATCGTGCCGGGCAAGCCGTCGAGCAGCGAACTCGTTCGTCGCATCCTTTCGGACGACGCGGACTATCAGATGCCGCCGCCGGAATCGCATCTGACGCTGTCCGATTACGATCGGGCCGTGCTCGTGCGGTGGATCGAGCAGGGCGCCCGCTGGAAACCGCACTGGTCCTTCAGTCCACCCGTTCAGCCGCCAATTCCGGAGGTGGCGGATACGAACTGGGTGCGCGACGATCTTGACCGTTTCGTTCTGTCGCGGCTCGAGGAGCGCGGCCTCTCGCCTGCGCCGGAAGCATCGAAGGAGATCTGGCTCCGCCGAGTCCGATTCGACCTGACCGGCCTGCCGCCAGCGCCCGCCGAGATCGACGCCTTCCTCGCGGACGAATCGGCGGCGGCGTACGATCGAGTCGTCGATCGGCTGCTTGCGAGTCCGTCGTACGGCGAGCACATGGCGACCGACTGGCTCGACCTGGCGCGGTACGCGGACAGTCATGGCTATCAGGACGACGGGATGCGCGAGATGTGGCCATGGCGGGACTGGGTGATTCGCGCGTTCAACGACAACATGCCCTACGATGAGTTCGTCACCTGGCAGCTCGCCGGCGACTTGCTGCCTGGGGCCACGCAAGAGCAGATTCTGGCGACCGGTTTCAATCGGAACCACATGCAGAGCCAGGAAGGGGGTGTCGTGGACGAGGAGTACCGCGCGGAGTACGTCGCCGACCGCGTCAATACGTTCGGGCGGGCCTTCCTTGGGCTCACGCTCGAATGTGCGCGCTGCCACGATCACAAGTATGACCCCATCCTGCAGCAAGAGTATTATCAGGTCTACGACTTCTTCAACAACGTCAACGAGGCCGGCAACATTCCGTATTCGGGCGTGCCGAGTCCCACCGTCATCCTGGTTGACAGCGCCGCAGGCCGAACGCTTGCCGGATTACGCGATCAGATCCGGGCACAGGAAGTCGCGGTGTCGACGGACAACGCAGCCTTCGACGACCGTTACGCCGACTGGCTCTCCCGGCTTGAATCCGGCCGCATCGATACCCGGTTGCGCCCTCCCGGCCTCATAGGTCACTACCCGCTCGACGACTTGGGCGATCTCGAGTTCGCCAACCTCGCCTATCCAAATCGGCCGGCAGTTCTCGGCGGAGACCAGGACCGTGTGCCGCAGCGCGTCACGGGCCGGCACGGCGCCGGCCGGCGGCTGGTCGGAAACAGCTACATCGACCTGGGGGAGGACGTCGCCTTTTTCGAACGAAATGAGCCGTTCTCCATCAGCGTCTGGCTGAAGATAGATGCGGATAGCGTCGACGGGCCTCTGTTTAGCCGATCGGGCGGGCTCGCCAACGGCAATCGTGGATACGACGTCATGCTCCGGCGAGACGGCACGCTCACGGCGAGCCTCAACCACGTGGCGCCGGACAACAGCATCAAGATCGAGACGCTCGAACCCGTACCCGCCCATGAATGGCACCACCTGGTCTTGACATACGACGGATCGAGCCGAGCCGGCGGCCTTCGCGCGTTCCTGAACGGCCGCTCCCTGCCGACGCGCACCGTCACCGACCATCTACAGCGCAGCATCTTGCACGACGGGAAGGGCAACAACTGGAGTTCCGAGACACTGCGCATAGGCAAGCGTTTCGAAGAGACGCTGGAGGGCGTCGTCGTCGACGAATTTCGCGTTTACGGCTCGGAACTGACGGCCGTCGAGGTGGCCTGGCTGTTCGGCGATGACGATCCGCTAGGCAGCATCGCCACCGTGCCCGACGCGGAGCGGACGTCGGCGCAGCAGCACGGCCTCCGCGACTATTTCGTCCGCCGGGTGGCTCCATCTTATCGGGCGGAATTTTCTCGGCTTACGAAGCTGCGCGGGGAAGAGAACGAGATTTTGAGCGGCCTTACCGAGGTGATGGTCATGCGAGAGCGGAGCGGCGATCGACGTCCGACACACGTCCTCCGGCGCGGTGCCTACGACGAGCCCACCGAGCGCGTCGTGGCGGGCACGCCTGCCGTGCTCGGTGCCTTCCCGGACGACCTGCCGAAGAACCGGCTCGGTCTGGCGCGCTGGCTTTTCGACCCGCAACACCCCCTGACCGCCCGCGTTGCCGTCAATCGGCTCTGGCAGCATTGCTTCGGCCGCGGCCTCGTAGCCACGCCGGGCGACTTCGGCAGCCAGGGCGATCTACCCTCGCACCCGGAGCTGCTCGACTGGCTGGCCGTCCGTTTCACCGAATCGGGCTGGGACGTACAGGCGATGCTCCGGCAGATCGTATTGTCGTCGACATACCGTCAGTCGTCCATCATACCCGCCGCCGATCGTGAACTTGATCCGGATAACGTCCGCCTGGCACGAGGACCGAGTCACCGCCTTTCGGCGGAGCAAATCCGCGATAATGCCCTGGCGGCGGGCGGCCTGCTCGTGCGGGAGGTCGGAGGGCCGAGCGTGAAGCCCTACCAGCCGGAAGGCCTCTGGGAAGAGCTGGCGACGCGCAACGCGACGGTCTACGAGCAGGACCACGGCGACAAACTCTACAGGCGCAGTCTGTACACCATCTGGAAGCGGACGAGCCCGCCGCCGTCGATGACCAGCTTCGATGCGGCCGAACGTCTCTACTGCACCGTGAAGCGCCAGCGAACCGGAACGCCGCTGCAGGCGCTCATCCTGCTCAATGATCCACAATATGTCGAGGCGGCCCGGATGCTGGCCGAACGTATGCTCCGCGACGGCGGCGACACGCCGGAGGAGCGCATCGCTTTCGGCTTTCGCCTCCTGACCGGCCGGCACCCTCGTCAGGAGGAGGCGGCGAAGCTTACGGCGCTTTTCGAATCCGAGCGCGACGACTTTAATGAAGCCCCGAAGCGGGCGCTCGACCTTCTCGGCGTCGGCGAGCATCCGCGAGACCGGGCGCTGGACCCCGCCGAGACGGCGGCCCTGGCGGTCGTCGCCTCGACAATCATGAATTTTGACGAAACCGTGACCAAGCGATGAAGGAGCTAGAAGATCTGAAATACGACTGCACCCGCCGGCACTTCCTGTCGAAGACCAGTCTGGGAATCGGCACTGCCGCGCTCGCCTCGTTGTTGGGACCCTTCTCGGTGCTTGGAGGGAGTGGACGAGGGCCGTCGGCCTCCGCGGACCGAGCGCTGAAGGCACCGCATTTCGTGCCGCGCGCTCGACGCATCATCTATCTCTTCCAGAGCGGCGGCCCTTCGCAGCTCGAGTTGTTCGACTACAAGCCGCAACTCCAGCATATGAACGGGGAAGAGCTTCCCGACTCGATCCGCGCCGGTCAACGGCTGACCGGAATGACGGCGCACCAGAAGTCGTTTCCGCTCGCAGGCCCGCAGGTCACGTTCGCCCGGCATGGAAAAAGCGGGGCCTGGGTGAGCGACCTGATGCCGTATACCGCACAGATCGTCGACGAGCTGTGCTTCATCCGCTCGATGCAGACGGAAGCCATCAATCACGATCCGGCCGTGACGTTCTTCCAGACGGGAGCTCAGCAAGGCGGCCGCCCGTCCATCGGTGCCTGGCTAAGCTATGGACTGGGCTCAGAGAATGAGAACCTGCCTGCTTTCGTCGTGCTGCTCTCGCGCGGACGGGGTGGCGACCAGCCTCTCTACTCGTGGCTGTGGGGCAGCGGCTTCCTGCCGTCCCAGCACCAGGGCGTCCCGTTCCGCAGCGGTCGCGACCCCGTGCTTTACCTCAGCGATCCGAACGGCATCGACAAGACGACGCGCCGCAGAATGCTCGACGTGCTCCGCGACCTGCATCAGGAGCAGCACGCGCGGATACTGGACCCGGAGATCGACGCTCGCATCGCGCAGTACGAAATGGCCTACCGAATGCAGACGTCCGTTCCCGCGGCCATGGATCTCTCGGACGAGCCCGATTATATCTTCGACCTTTATGGACCTGAGGCGCGCGTGCCGGGCACGTTTGCCGCGAACTGCCTGTTGGCCCGCCGTCTCGCCGAGCGCGACGTCCGCTTCATTCAGCTCTACCATCAAGGCTGGGATCAGCACGGCAACCTCCCGGCCGACATCCGCATCATGTGCAATTCGACGGACCAGGCCTCCGCCGCCCTCGTACTGGACCTGAAGCAGCGCGGCCTCCTCGACGACACTCTCGTGATTTGGGGCGGCGAATTCGGACGGACGAACTACTCACAGGGAAAACTCACGGCCGACAACTACGGGCGGGACCACCATCCGCGCTGCTTCACGATCTGGGTCGCCGGCGGCGGCGTCAAACGGGGATTCACCTACGGCGAGACGGATGCGTTCGGCTACAGTATCGTACGGGACCCCGTTCACGTCCACGACTTTCAGGCCACGCTCCTCTACCTCCTCGGGATCGACCACGAGCAGCTCACCTTCCGTCACGAGGGGCGTCGCTTCCGCCTGACGGACGTGCACGGGAAGGTCGTTCATTCGCTCCTGGCATAGCATCGGCGCCCGCATTCCCTCCGCGATCCGACGCACCCGAACCCGAAGGAAGCCTCCGCGCCGCACGTTTCCGGCGCCGCGTCGTACCGTCTTCCAGACCGAGCACGCGAGGCGTTCAGAAACCGGGAACCGCGACTCCGAAACGATTACGGCCGGCGCACGGGCGACTGGAGCGACCAGCGCATGCATGCCTCCGACGAACGGGAAGGGCCGATGGAAACGCCGCACACGATGAAAGCCATGGTGCTTTCTGCACCCGGACGCCCACTGGAACTGCGGACGATCCCCGTACCCGATCCGGGTCCCGGCCAGGCCCGGCTGCGCATTCAGGCTTGCGGCGTCTGCCGGACGGACCTCCACATCGTCGACGGCGAGCTACCCGAGCCGAAGCTGCCGCTCATTCTCGGCCACCAAATCGTCGGCACCATAGCGGATCGCGGCGCAGGCGCACACCGGTTCGAAATCGGCGAGCGAGTGGGGGTGCCGTGGCTCGGCGCCACGTGCGGTCGATGCCGCTACTGCCGCAGCGAACGCGAAAACCTCTGCGACGACGCGCGCTTTACCGGATATACTATCGACGGCGGGTTCGCCGAATACGCCGTC
>CAZMXY010000230.1:0-5291 GCA_964570345.1 uncultured Rhodothermales bacterium
CATTCGACGCCACGTGCACTCTCGACGCCGCCCGGGGGCGACCGTCAGCGAGAGAAACCGTCCGGAACGAGCGCGCGGTAGCTCCAACCCGTCGCTCCGCCCCAACGTCTGAACGTCCGGACGTTTTACCGTTTTCGAATCGCGTCGGCCTCCGTCTCGAAACCGGACCGGCGCAGCACGTTCTCGATGTTGTCACGTCGCTTCTCAAGCTGGCCCTGGCGATCGAACGGCCGCGAGGCGCGATCCTGCAGTGAATTCAAGACGTCGGCCTGGAGGACGATGAGGAGTTCCTTCTGTGAGACGGTCGTCTGATCGACGCCGAAGAGATAGCGCAGACCGAAGAACCACCATGGGAGGTCCTTCAGCACGGGAATGCCCCGGCGAGAAACGGACTCTTCCGTCGAGTAAAGACCGCCGATGACGGTCTGCTCGCGATCGAGAAGGAGGACCTGCGTCGTCGCGTCGTTGCGGTCGATCACGATGCCCGAGAGCGTGGGCCGGCCCGCGGATTTTTCGACTTTGACGTTCAGGTGGATGAAGTCGAGCTTGGGTGCGTTCAACGTGTCGGCGACCGGCTGCGTAATGAGCGTGGGTACGACGTCCACGATGATCCCGGTGGAGAAAAACTGCGTCACCGTATTGCCGGAGAAGTCGCGGATCTGGATAGGTATGTCGGATCCGATCTGGATGCGACCCTGTTCGCCGCTCTGCACCGTCACCTGCGGGTTCGCGATCGTTTCACCGATCCCTTCGTTCTCCATCAAACGGAAGAGCCGCGTGAGGGTCGACAGCTCGATCTCGTCCGGGGCGTCCAGAATGTCGCTGAACTGATCGAAGAAGTCTTTCGTCTTGAGCCGGAAGCGTGGGATCTCCTGCGATCCGGAGCCGCTCCCGCCGCCTCCTACGCCGCCTCCGCCGCCGGACCCCTGGCCGCCCTGCTGCTGGCCGAAGAACACGTTCCAGTCGACGCCGAGCTCTCGTGCCCGTGTCACGTTGAGCTCGAAGAGAATCGCGTTGATCTGGATCTCGCGGGACGAGACGGAGGCCGGCGCCGCGCTCGCCTCCGAAGCCCGGCGCGTGGTCTGTCCGCGCGCCTCGCCGGCGTCGGCGATCGTCTCGATACGCACCGCATCCTGTACGATGAAATACTTGTCCGTCTCGCGGTACGCCAGGTCGTGGTAGTCAAGGACGAGCTCAAGGGCATCCATGAAATGCATCCCGCCGATCGAGATACCGATCGCGAAATCCGCGCTCGTGGGATCCACGATCGACTTTCCGGTCACCCGATCGAAAATCGGATTCAGGAAGTCGACGAACACGTTGAAAGGGGTCGACGGCAGAAAGGATACCAACTGATCCGGCGGGACGTAGGTGCGCAACTGCCGTTGCGTCGGCCTGTCCTGGGCATGAACGTCCACCGGAGACAGGAGCGTAAAAAGAAGCTGGAATAGGACCGCTGCGAGGGCGATCGCTGTGATGCGCTTAGTGGTCATTGTACGAATCCGTTTGTTGGATCGGGAGAGCTAGTTGTGACCGAGAATTAGTTGAGCGGAGAAAGGCGCGTCGGCCCCTGGGCCTGACGATATCTTTCTTCGGTGTCGAGATCGCGGATTACCTCGTCGTAAATTCCACCTTTGTTCAGGCGCGCGACGACGCGGCCCTCGGCGGGATCGACCACGGTGATCACACCGAGGTACACGTTGTCACCGACACCCACGGAACGGAGGCCTTTCTCGTCTCGGAAAACGGCCTTGTCGCCTACGATGGAGACGAGCTGCGCCGCCTCGATCTCGATGAGCCCGTACGTGTTCGGGGGAATTTGCTCCATGATGGCCGGAAAGAACGGGTTCGTCGCCGGCTTCAGGTCGGGCAAGAGCTCCCGCGGCACAGGCGGCAGATCGTCGTTCTGGGCGACCGTGATGCTCTGTTCCGCGTAGAACTGTTCGTCCAGCACGCGCGGTGCACTCGCCCCGTCGATGCCGTTGAAATAGGCCTCGAGACGGCCGGTAAACGATACCATCACCTGCAGTCTTTCGGTCTCCAATTCCTTGTCGCGCGTGACGAGGTCGATGTGATCGAGCGAAAGGTTGTGCAGTCGATAGAAGTTGCGATTGTTCTCCAGGTCCCAGATGAACTCGTAGAGGCTGTTGTAGTAGGCTCTTCCGGAGACGTTGAAGACGTAGTAGCTGTAATCGGCGGTTCGCTGCTCTCCGCCGAGGGTCACGTCGAAGTTCTTGAAACCGCTCGTCGTAAGCTCATTCAGGTATCCGACGACGTCGGACGTCCTGAGCGATTTGGGGATGACCTTGTAGCGTGCGCGCCATTTACGCGCGACGTCGTCGGCCATGTGCGAGAACGACGCCTCTTCGGTTCGAAGGGACGCCAGCTCGGCCTGCTTCATCTTCGAGACCTGCTCGGCCTTCTCGAGGTGTTCGAGGGCGGCGGGCTGCTCGTAGAACGTCAGGTAGACGCCGAGCGTCGTGACGAGCATCCAGCAGATGGCCATTATCCACGTATTGATTCCAATCTTCATCATTGACTCACCTCCTGGCGGTGGCGGCTGCGTGTTCGTTGCGGCCCGGACGACTCGGGGCGGCGGCGCCCTCAGGCGCATCGTCGAGTTTTACCTGAGCGCGTAGATAGGTGGCCGCCTCCGGGAGCGAATCGGCCATCGGTATTTTCATGCTAAAGGCGTAGACGGGCCACTCGCGGATCTCGGAGAAGACGAGCGATTCAATCGTCGCGTCGACACGTTCCGCGAAATTCACGACCTTGTCGCGCGACGTGGAGTTGCCCGTGATGTTGACGCTGTTCGGCGCCGGCTTGAACGTTTCGATCCACAAGCCGCGGACGGCCGTCGCCTCCTTGGAGGTCTTCTCTAGAAACCGGCTCCATCTGTCGCTTCCGATGAGCAGCGTGTCGAGTACTTCGAGGGCCCGAGTGTAGGTCGCGTACATCTGCTGCATGCTGTCGATGCGGGCCTGGAGCAGATGGATGTCGGATCCGACTTCCTCCGGCGCGACGTCCTGCAGTCGGCCTCGGTAGGCGTCGATTTTCGATTCGGCGCTCGTGTACCGGGCCAGGAAGAACACCGTCGTTACCACGATGAGCGCGCTCATCCCGACGACGTGCCACGTGATCGGTAGGCGAACCTTCCGCCTGAGGAGCTTCTTCGGGAGGAAATTGATCGACTCGAAAGCCCACGCATAGTACGGGTCGTCAAGGACGCGCAGCGCCGCGGCCGTAGCCGAGACCACCGCCGTCGCCGCGTCTTCCGACTCCGGACCCGCACTCGGTACGTAGAGGCGAATTTGCTCCACGACGGCGTCGGGGAAAAACATGCCGAAGGTGTCGGCGAGCTCCGCCTCGCGTTCCTCGCTCAATACGAGGACGTGGTGAACGTCGCCCATCCCGTGCTCGTCCTGCTGCAGAAGGACGCGGCTGCAGATCGTCTCCGGAGCGTCGAAGGCCGTCAGGGACCGCAGGCTTTCACAATGATGCACGGTGTCTCCGTGCATGAACAGAACGAGCGTGTCCTCAGCCCCCGCACGAACGACGAGCGTGTGGATGGTCCCGTCCGAAGGCTGGGTCGATTCGTCGTCGCCGGCTCCGAAGTCGTCGAGCGCATCGGGCTGATCTTCGAGCGTTTTGACTGGTGCTTTCGCGGACCCGTCGGCCTGGTTCGCCGAAAATGCCTTCGAGGCGATGCGGGCGAGTCCGACCAGTGCGGGCACCTCGGAGTCGATGAGCCCGACGTGCGGGATCCGCTCGTTTCCGTCTCGGAGCGCAGTCAGCGTCGCCGAGGCGGGATCTATGATTTTCGGAAAGACGGCGAGAAACCGCTTCTCGGCTTCGTCGCCCTGCGTCATCGGCATGAAGGCGACCCGCTCGTCGTCGAACAGGCCTTTGTACTGGACCGTGAGCGCGTCTACGAGGGTCGCTTTGTCGTACTTGTGCTGCTTCTTCCTCGCCGGAACCCGGATTTCCTGAAACGTCACGTCGGCCGCACTCAGGCTGAGGGCGAGATCCGCCTGGCCGTATCCGGCGTCCGATGCCTCGGAAAGAATGTCGCTCAGCTCGAGCTCGTACGTGGCGACGTGGCCGGCGGCCTCGTCGGCGTCGGCCTCTTCGACGCCCCCGAATTCGGAGGAGAGGAAGAGGTTCGCATTCGACGAGGAACTGCTCCCGTCGCCGAACTCGATCGTGAAATCATCGCTTCCGGCATTGCCGAACTGTTCCTTCGATGCGGTGGCCGGTTTGGCGGCCGTGTCATCGTATCCGGCGGCCGTCACGGTGCGCTGCCGGGAGAAGCGGCGCACGACCGCGGGCCCGTCGGGCCCATTTTCGATCAAGACGGCATGCACCGCCCGCCCTGTGGCGGCAACGCCGAGCACGCGTTCGGCTGATTTACTGTGCTTTCTCATGGGGTGGCTTCCTTCATCTGCGCAAGGAGAACAGGCTCGCTGTCGATTTACGACAAGAGCTGCTGTAGACGACGTTTGTTGTTCGCGTAATTCATGGCCGTGTCGGGCGTGATCAGGCGCTGCCGCACCATGCGGAACAGGTCCTGCTCCATCGTGATCTGACCGTGCGAACCGCCTTCCCACATCATCTGGTAGATTTCCGACGTGTTGTCGTTCTTGATGGCGGCTCGAGCCGAGGGCAGCATCCAGAGCACTTCTTTCGCCAGCACGCGCCCTCCGCCGATCTTCGGACAGAGTTTCTGGGATATTACGCAGCGCAGCACGTCGGCCAATCGGTTTCGCACGCGCTCCTGCTCATGTGGTGGATATTCCGCAATGATTCGGTCGATGCTTTCCACAGCCGAGCTGGTATGCAGCGTCGAAAACACCTTGTGACCCGAGTCGGTGATCTCCAAAGCCGAGGAGATCGTCGTCGGATCGCGCATCTCACCGATCACCACGATGTCGGGGTCTTGTCGGAGGGCCTGGACGATCCCATCCTTGAAGGATCCGACGTCTTTCCCGACCTCACGATGCCGCACGATGCATCGTTTGGAATCGTGCATGTACTCGATCGGCTGACCGATGACGACGATGTGCGCCGCGCTGTCCTTGTTGTTGGCGTCGACGATCGAGTCCATCGTCGTGCTCTTACCGGAGCCGGTGACGCCGGTGATGAGCGTGAGGCCGTCGCGTTCGTAGCGAAACATCAGCCCTCGTTCGATGATCGGATGAAAGGCTATCGTCTTGAGAGGGCGGACCTCGTTCGTAATGGCGCGGACGGAGATCGCGAGTTGATCGTTGTCGAAGTAGAGCGAACACCGAAAC
>CAZMXY010000231.1:0-5286 GCA_964570345.1 uncultured Rhodothermales bacterium
AGTGGCGCACGGGTCCGACGTCGACCATCACGGGCGGGATGCTCATCAACATGCTGCGCGTGGAGGTGGCCGAACGGCTGCTCGAACGGGGGATCAAGCCCGAGGTGCTGCCCAGTCATCAGTTCGTTGGCGACACGAGCGCCGAAGAGCAGCTCGATCGCTTCTACGAGGCGTATCGGAAGAGCCTCGCGCATCTGTATAAGTAGATTCCTGTAGATTCCACAGCACCGAGCTCACGGCACCGATTCTGCAGCCTCGACCCCGCATCACACAGCCCATGCCCGACCTGGAATACGTCATCGGCCTCGACGTCGGCGGAGCCCGGATCAAGAGCGGCGCGGTGACGCGCGACGGCGAGGCGGCGGAGCTCGGCACGCGTCCGTCGGGCTACTCCCTCGGACCCGAGGAGGTGCTCCGGGCGCTTCAGGAGGAGGTGGATCGGATCGTCCGTGCACGCGGCGGCCGGCCCGTTGCGATCGGGCTGGGCTTCCCAGGCGCCGTCGACCCCGCTGCAGGCAGCGTCCTGCTTCCCGGCAAGCTGAGGATCGAAGGATTTCCCATCGTCCCGCGCCTGCGAGAGGCCACGGGCGTACCGGTCGTGGCCGACAACGACGGGCGCCTTTCGATCGTGGCCGAATCCCGCTATGGTCTCGCAAAGGACCGCAAGTGGGCCGTCACCATCACCCTCGGAAGCGGCGTCGGCTCGGGCGTGATGCTCGACGGCATGATCCTCCGCGATCCACATCTTCAGTTCGGGACACAGGCGAGCCACATCGTGCAGGAGGCCACGAACAGCCGTCTCGACATTACGCGGGCGCGAGGCACGGCGAACCTCCTCTGTTCGGCCACGACGCTCGCCATGATGGTGCGCGACGGGCTGCAGCGCGGGCTGCCGTCCGTTCTCAACGACGCCTATTTCCGGGATCCTCACAGCATCGACTTTGAGGCGGTGATCCGCGCGGTCGAGGAGGGTGACGCCCTTTGCCGCGATGCGCTCGAGCGCTGGGCGCGCAACCTGGGCTGGTTCCTCGTGAGCGTCGTGCACATGTACGCGCCCGAGATCATCATTCTCGGCGGAGGCGCCGCACAGACGGCCGACCATTTTCTGGATGCCGTGCAGGCCCACGTGGACGCGCATATATTCCACCACCCGAGGGGCACCTCGGTGCCGATCGTGTGCTCCGAGCTGGGTGGTCACGCAGGTGTGCTCGGCGCGGCGGCGCTGGCGTGGGATATCGGGAACGCGCCCGCCTACACCGGTTCGCACCGGCAAAGGCGCTAAGATCCAGCGTCCCAACGCTTCTCCGCAGAAGACACGACGCGCGCAAAGTGCACTTCCCAGGCCTCCACCCCGCGGCGCTTGTCGACCCGGTGGAGACGCTGCGGTACGAGTGATCGGAATCGCTCACTACCACTGGGGTCAGCGTCTCGGGAGAGGGAAAGTGACGTCAGGGGAGCCTGGGGGCGAGGCGTTCGATCACGGGAAGGAGACGATTGATGCCCGGCGCGTACTTGACGCATTGCGCCGGATCGAGCACGCCTCGACCGATCCGACCTTACTCCACCGTTCGAGCCGCTTCGCTAGAGGCGGATCCGGTCGACCTCGCGGTACGGCTTCGGTCGTACCGTTGGCGAAGGATGCGGAACCTTGACGTGAACGTACCGCGTCGTTAGACACCGGCGGCATCCGGCCACGGAGGCCGCCCGCCTTCTCGTGGTGATCAGACTGAGCCGGCGCAAGCACGGGAACCGTACTGCATTGCTCTCGACGCCGTGCATCGCGCGGACGTATATTCGAGCGCCGCGGAGAGCGGGACGCGGGGGTGTGGTCGGTGGCGTCATCGCCGGCCGGAGACAATAGGGCCGGCGGACGGTCTGATGAACAATCGAGCACGATCGCGAGGAACTCGTATGGATCAGCAGCGAGACGAAGCCCTGTACCGACGCATCGAAAAGCTGGAAGCGAGCGTGCGCGAGCTGCAGCTACTGGTCGACGAAGCTATTTCCCCGGCAAGCAATCTTCCACCGCGCTCGGCGCCCGGCGCCGTTCGGAAACCTGCCACGGAGGTGTACGCGTTAACGAGGCCTCTCGACGCCGCATCGCCGCCCGGAAGCTCTACCGTGGCCGCGTCGCCATCGACGAGACCTGCCGGGTCCACATCGACGGGACCTCGCATGGACCCCTCGCCATCGACCGGACCTTCCGTTGACCCGTCGCCATCGACCGGACCTTCCGTTGACCCGTCGCCATCGACCGGACCTTCCGTTGACCCGTCGCCATCGACCGGACCTTCCGTCAGTGTAGCGGATCGCCTGAAGGCGCTTTTCGCCGGAAACAGCGAAGCGCTGCTCAACCGGCTCGGAATCGGACTACTCCTACTGGGAGTCGGATTTCTTTTCAAGTATTCGGTTGATCAGGGGTGGATCACCGAGACCGTCCGCGTAGCCTTCGGCGCCGGTCTCGGGGTGTACCTGTTGATCACCGGCGTGCGAATCGCGCCGCGGCGGCCTCGTCTGGCGGCGGTCTTGAACGGCGGCGGCGTAGCGATCCTCTATGGCAGCATTTTCGCCGCCTTCGCGCTATACCATTTGATCGGCGCGCCCACCGCGTTCAACTACATGGTCGGCGTGACGGTGCTCGGTTTCCTCCTCTCCGTCTACCAGCGGGAAGAACCGTTGACGGTGATCGCCACGATCGGCGGACTGGCGACTCCCTTCCTGGTGCCCGCCGAAAATCCCGATCTGATCGGCCTCTCGGCCTACGTGTCTCTGATCGTGATCGGGGCCACGGCAACGTACATGCACCGAGAATGGCGTCTTCCGTTGTTTACGGCCGCCGCGGGTGCCGCGCTCGTCCTGCTTCTCGGCCACGCGGCCACGTCGTCCGGAGGCGAGGTCACCGGACTCGAACGACTCGCGTTCCAGGCCGGCATCATCGTCTACTGGATGGCCTTCGGATGGTGCCCTGTTCTGCGCGAGTTGCTTCGCGAGCAAGCTCCCAAACGCGATGCTCCTCCCGACCTGACGATCGCTTCAGGCACCGGATTTATGCGGCGTCCGGCGCTTTCGCTTTCCGTACTGACCCCGCTCGTCGTGCTCGTCCTCTTCCAGGTGGTCTCGCCGTGGCCTGCTGCCGTCACTGGATGGCTCTCGGTGGCCCTGGCAGCCGCCTACGCGGCGGCCTCGGTCGCGCTTGAGAGGAGGTCGTTTCCGACCCAGCGCGCGGAACCTATCGAACAAAACCGAAGGCCGAATCTCCTGGTGCAGAGACATCGCCTCGCGGCGGCTGCTCTACTCACCGTCGGCCTTTTCGTCCTCTGGGACAGGCCATGGCTCGTCCCCGTACTCGCGTTAGAAGCTGTCGTTATCGATCTCGCGAGTCGAAAGCTGCGTGATGCCGCTCTGGGTACTGTAGGATCGTTGCTGTTTCTCGCGTCCATGCTTCTCTTCCTCGAACACGTGGCGTCGAGAGGGTCCCAGGTCGTGCCGGCACTTGTGCCGGTATTCAACGTGGCGGCACTCGCGGGACTCGCCTCCATTGCGGCGTACGCCGTTTATGCGCTGACGCTCGAGTCGGGACCCCTGAAGCGGTCCTTGCTCCTCGCCGCCCACGTCCTCTTTCTCGTCTGGATGCTGAGCGAGTTCGGCGCGCTGGCGGCGGGAGAGGGCATTGCGACCATAGGATGGATTTCATATGCCGTTATACTTTTCGTCCTCGGGCTGCACCGGCGCATCGACGCGGTTCGTCTCGCCGGTCTTCTGACGATCCTGGCCTCGGTGGGGAAATTGCTCGTGTTCGATCTTGCCGCGCTCGATCCCCTCTGGCGGATCCTCCTGTTCCTCGGCTTTGGGGGCGTTCTGCTGCTCCTGAGCTACTACATGCCTGATCTCTGGAAGACCTCTCGCACGGATCACCATGAGACGGTAGAGGCAGGAGCCGATCATCGGTAATTAAGGCAATCTGAGCCGGAGGCGCGGGGGCTTGCCGCGGCCAACGGCGATCTGTATCGCAGAGTGCGGGCCGACCGGCCGGACCTGGTACGCTTTCGCACTTCCGTCCGGCTACACTTAAAGGTTTAGCGTCACGCCACTGAAATGAATCTAGGAAAGGCGATGAGCAGTCACCACGCATCCGTTCCCACTAAGCGAGAGAACAGACACGGCCTCAGGAGACGACGATGAATGCTTCGCGTCTTCTCACAATTGAAACCCCAACTCCCAGACCTACCTGAACGCCTCCCGCCGCACCGTCCCGGGGATTTCCAGCACGAAATCGGATCCGAAGGCCTGGGCGGGGGTCAAGAGGCCGGTCGGACGGTCGCTTAGAATGCATTCGGCGGCGCGCACGACGGCGTGTGCGGTGAACGGATACGATCCCGTGGTTTCGAGCCACACTTCGGCCACGGCGCCCGCCTCGTCGGTCGCGCACACCCAGATGAGCGAGCGCCCCGTTCGGCGGTCCTCCGCGTCGGGGCCGTGCACGAAGCGCTCCACCAGCGCGCTCAAGAAGGTTTGCAGCGCCGGCAGGGCGAACAGTTTCTCAACGACCGGCCCCAGCGCCCTGGCGAGCGGGATGATGACGGCGGGCACAGCGACGTAGGTCGTGATGTTGGGAATGCCGGTGCTGCGGTACGCGGTGACCAGGTCCGCCAGCGAGGCCGGAATGACCGCCCGATCTCGACCGAGATGATCCGTCCGGTGCCGATCGGCAAGGTCCGGCCCACCCGTATCGACAAACGTAACCCTCCGAGCGCCGTGGCCGAGCGGCCGGCGGACGAGCTCGCCGTTCGTTCGCATCAGAATCCCATCCGCCAGCATCTGGAGGATGGATTTCGCCGTACCCGGGCTGAGCTTCGCCGATGACGCCACGGCCACATGCAGGCGCACAGGATTCGAGAGCTTCTCGGCGACGTAGCGGGCGCAGCAGTCGGTGGATGTGGCGACGAAGCCGGCGGCCGGGATCAGCGCGACGCCCCGGTCTTCGGCTTCGCTGCGAAACGCCTCCATCGCCCGGAGCACCGAGATTTCGCCGGTTAAATCCAGATAGCTCGTCGAGCCGTCGAGGCACGCGCGAACTATCGGTTCGTAGGTCCGGGCGTACGGCCCGGCCAGATGGCATACGAGGTCGAACCCGGCGACGATCTCCGCGAGGCGCTCCGATTCCCGAAGGTCGCACACAACGTATTCGAGTCCGAATGTCTCCGCGAGCGAACGCAGCCTGTCGGCCGAGCGTCCACTCAGGACGGGCAAATGACCTCGCTGCACGGCTTCCTCGACGACCAGCCG
>CAZMXY010000232.1:0-5277 GCA_964570345.1 uncultured Rhodothermales bacterium
CTTAAAATCCGTTGGGCCGAAAGGCCCGTGCGGGTTCGAGTCCCGCTCCCGGTACTTTCAGGCGCGAACGACCGGCCGCGGCCGACACCGAGCGCCTGCTGCCCGCCCACGTACACCACTTGAATCAACGTCAGAACAAACCTCTGTTAGATGAAATACGTCTTAGCCCTGGATCAAGGGACGACCAGTTCTCGAGCCATCGTGTTTGACGCCTCAGGAGCCATCCGAGCGGTAGTGCAGCGCGAATTCCGTCAAATATATCCGAAACCGGGATGGGTCGAGCACGATCCGGAAGAAATATGGTCTTCGCAGTTGGAGGTGGCGAGGGAGGTGCTTGAATCCGCAGGTATCGGCGCGGAGGACGTGGCAGCTATCGGGATTACGAATCAACGGGAGACCGCCCTCGTTTGGGATCGACGAACGGGCATTCCCGTCTATAATGCGATCGTGTGGCAAGATCGCCGGACGTCAGGGATCTGCGACGAGTTGAAGCGGAACGGGCACGAAGCCTTGATCCGCCGGCTGACGGGACTGGTCATCGATGCCTATTTCTCGGGTACGAAAGTGCAGTGGATTCTCGAGAACGTGGAAGGTGCCCGCCAGAAAGCCGATAACGGAGAGCTTGCCTTCGGCACCGTGGATTCGTGGCTCATCTGGAAATTGACGGGCGGCGCAACGCACGTGACGGATGCGACCAATGCTTCGCGCACCATGCTGTACAACATCCGCGATCACACCTGGGACGACGAACTCCTGTCGCTTCTCGACGTACCGCGTTCGATGCTGCCCGAGGTTCGATCCTCGAGTGAAGTGTATGCCCAAACGCAACCGAACGTAATCGGAAAATCGGTACCCATCGCCGGTATCGCGGGGGATCAACAAGCCGCACTTTTCGGCCAGGTGTGTACGACGCCCGGAATGGTAAAGAACACGTACGGCACCGGATGCTTCATGCTCATGAATACGGGCGAGGATCTCGTGTACTCCCAGAACAACCTGGTCACTACGATCGCGTGGGATCTGGACGGGAAGGTAGACTATGCGCTCGAAGGCAGCATATTCGTGGCAGGGGCTGTCGTCCAATGGCTGCGCGACGGCCTCGGCTTGATTGAGGCGTCGTCCGACGTGGAAGCGTTGGCCCGGCAAGTGGACGGAAACGACGGCGTTTATTTCGTTCCTGCCTTCACTGGACTGGGTGCTCCGCACTGGGATCAGTATGCGCGCGGAACCATAGTCGGCTTGACGCGCGGAACGACGTCGGGACACCTTGCTCGAGCCTCACTGGAGAGCATCGCCTTCCAGACTGTCGACGTCATTCGCGCCATGGAAGCCGACTCGGGAATCGAAGTCAAAGAACTGCGAGTAGACGGAGGAGCCACCGCGAACGATTTGTTGATGCAGTTCCAGTCCGATCTACTCGGTGTTTCGGTCGTTCGTCCGGCCGTACGCGAGACGACCAGCCTCGGTGCAGCCTACCTCGCCGGCCTCGCCGTCGGATATTGGGACGACGTGGAAACGATTTCACGGCAGTGGAGCGTTGAGAAGCGGTTCAAGCCCGAGCTGGATGAGGCCGTCGCGGCGCGCATGCTCGGGGGATGGATTCGTGCAGTCGAGCGGTCCAAGCGTTGGGAAGAGGCTTCGTGATGGCGAGCAGGGTGGTCGTCAAACTCGGGACTAGTGTCCTGACGGGTGGTACGCCTCGCCTCAATAGAGCGCACATGATGGAGCTCGTTCGCCAGCTTGCCGCACTCCACGAGGACGGACTGGAGTTCATTCTCTGCACGTCCGGAGCCATAGCGGCTGGTCGCGAGCGTCTGGGCTTTAACGCGGCTCCCGAGTCGCTCAGCGTCAAGCAGATGCTTGCCGCCGTCGGTCAGAGTAGATTGATGGAGACGTGGGAGCGCTTGTTCGATATCTACGGCATAAATGTCGGACAAATGCTGCTGACGAGGTCCGATTTCGAGAACCGACACCGCTTCTTGAATGCGCGGGACACGCTGCAGACTCTGCTCGAGCATCGTATCGTTCCGATCGTTAACGAAAACGACGCGGTAGCCACCGCCGAAATAAAAGTCGGAGACAACGACAATCTCTCCGCCCTGTGCGTGCTGCTCGCGAAGGCGGATTTACTCATTCTTTTGACGGATCAAGCCGGGCTTTTTACCGCCGATCCGCGTCAGAACCCCGACGCGGAACTAATCGCCGAAGTTCGAGACGTGGACGATGCCCTCAGAAAGCTGGCGGGCGGAACGGCTACCGGCCTCGGGGTCGGCGGCATGAAGACGAAGCTTGAGGCGGCGGACGTCGCAAGAAGGGCGGGAGCGGACGTGGTCATCGCTGCGGGAAGTGCCCCTGACGTCATCCGGCGCATCGTCCGTGGCGACAATGCCGGAACACGGTTCCGCGCGACCCAAACGCATCTGGAGAGCCGAAAACGTTGGATATTCGGCGGCGTCGTGCCATCCGGCCGAATCATCGTGGACGCGGGTGCCTCGCACGCTCTACGCCGAGGAGGCGGCAGCCTGTTGCCCGCAGGCGTGATCCAGGTAGAGGGCGAGTTCGAGCGCGGAGACGTCGTCAAGATGTTCGGACCGGAGAAGGAGGATCTGGCTCGCGGGATTACCCGTTATGACAGTCACGACGTTCGTCGAATCAAAGGCTGTCATTCGGATCGAATTCCTGCGATACTCGGTTATGGCTACGGTCCGGTCGTCGTTCACCGAGACGATCTCATATTACTGTAATCACGATAAGGAACGCTGGGTCGATGGATGTTATCGAAACGACGTCGCTCGTACAAATGGGAACAGCGGCCCGAAGGGCCAGCCGCCGTCTTGCCTCGTTGCGCTCCGACCGGAAGAACGAAGCCTTGCTCGCCATCGCGGATGCGATCGATGAACGCGCGGAAGACATTCTGGAAGAGAACTCGTTTGACGTGAATGCCGCCCGCGCGAAGGGCCTGAGTGATGCGCTTCTGGATCGACTCCTTCTCAACGAGGCTAGAGTTCGAGCTCTGGCTGTGGATACACGGGCCGTCGTAGAGCTCCCGGATCCAATCGGGGCGGAATTCGACGGCAAAGTACTTCCAAACGGTCTTCGCCTTACGAAACGGCGCATTCCGCTTGGCGTCGTCGGCGTGATCTACGAGGCCCGCCCCAACGTTACGATCGACATCGCCGCGCTCTGCCTCAAAACCGGGAACGCCGTCATTCTTCGGGGCGGGACAGAGACGCTGAGAAGCAATCTTGCGCTCGTTCGGGTCATCCGACGTGCCCTTGCACGCGTGGACATTCCGGAAGACGCGGTACAATACGTCGAGAACCCGGATAGGGCAATCGTGACCGAGCTATTGCGACTCGATCGATACGTCGACATGATCGTCCCGCGTGGAGGCGCCGGCCTCCATCGTCTCTGTAGAGAGAAAAGCACGATTCCGGTCATAACGGGCGGGATCGGAATCTGCCATATCTTCGTCGACGAAACGGCTGATCTGAAGCGTGCCGTCGATATCGTCGAGAACGCCAAAGTACAGCGGCCCAGCGTTTGCAACGCGCTCGACACGCTCCTCGTGCATCAGCGTGTGGCAGAGCGCGTGCTACCCGACGTCGCGCGCCGCCTCTCGGCGGAGAACGTCGAGTTTCGGGCGTCGGGAACGGCATTCGAGATCCTGAAAACCGTCGATGGCGCTTCGGTCGTCCCCGCCGGTCCGGACGACTTCGATCGAGAATGGCTGAGTCTAGTTCTCGGCGTGAAGGTCGTGACCGACATCGACGAAGCCATCGATCACATACACGAGCACAGCACCGAACATTCAGACAGCATCTTGACGAACGACTGGGATCATGCCAACGCGTTCGTCGACCGCGTCAATTCGGCCGCCGTATACGTCAACGCGAGTACGCGCTTCACCGACGGAGGGCAGTTCGGACTCGGAGCGGAAGTAGCGGTTAGCACGCAGAAGCTGCATGCACGTGGTCCGATGGGCCTGAGCGAGTTGACGACCTACAAATGGATCGGCATTGGGCACGGTCACGTGAGACCGTGAAATCGATACTGCAACCTTTAGGAGCCTCAATGAATGAGCTCGGCTTAACAGAGAACGTACTCATGCCTGAAAACCTTACGTGCCGAGCGTCACGGAACGCCGTCATGCTCCTGCTCGGGCTTACGTTGAGCAGTGGATGCTCCACGCCGGCTTCGACAATCGCGAATACGGACCCACCCAATACCTTGACGACGGCGGAGCAGGAGGGAGGCTGGGAATTGCTTTTCGACGGAGTGAGCTTCGACGGCTGGCGGGGCCTGGGTCGTGACGAGATTCCTGACGGACACTGGGTAATCGAGGACGGCACCATACGAAAGGTTGCGAGCGGAGACGTCCCAACCGCACCCGACGGCCAGCCGCTCGAAGGCGGTGACATACTAACGACAGAAGTGTATGACGACTTCGAGCTCTACTTGGAATGGATGGTGTCGCCGGGTGGAAACAGCGGAATCAAGTACAACGTGTCCGAGGACATGTCGATGAGCTCTGCGCCTAAACATGCCGCGCTGGGGTTCGAATACCAAATACTGGATGACGATCGACATCCCGATGCCCTGAACGGACCGACTCGCACCGCCGCGGCTCTCTACGACATGATCCCTCCAGACGGCGATAAGACGCTGCGACGTGTGGGTACCTTCAATCAGTCGCGCGTCGTGTTCAGCGGGAATCGGGGCGAGCACTGGCTGAATGGCAAACTCGTTCTCAGGTATGACCTTTCGAGCACTGAGTTCGATTCACTCCTGGCGCGCAGCAAATATCACGATGTCGACGGATTTGCGACCCGTCGCCGAGGCCACGTCGTACTTCAGGATCACGGCGACGACGTTTGGTTTCGGAGCATCAAGATTCGCCGCCTTTGATTACCATTCGCTGTTTCGGCGAGCGCGACTTGAGCCACCAGAGTATCGGATATCTCTCAGCCGAAAAGCTGCTCTTTCTCAGCCCCTGGCGTCCCGTGGAGCTGGACACGACGTCGCTTGACGGAGAGGAGTGGGTGTGCCCCAATTGTGCCGCGACGCGTACTTTCTTTCCCTCGCTGGCACGGCTCGAAGGCAGTAGCCGGCAACTCATGATTCAATGCCCGATGTGTGATCATCTCATCGTCGTGCAGATCGACTTCGACGATCCGGGCACGATAACGGCACGATACGGAGGCCCTCACGTCGATCGCTTCCTGCGCTTTCTCGACGAACGTCGAATGGCCGAAGGAGATTGAGGCAATACCAAAA
>CAZMXY010000233.1:0-5273 GCA_964570345.1 uncultured Rhodothermales bacterium
TTTCCGCTCCTCGAGGGAGATCCCGCGACCGTCCTCAGCAGTCCGGACGCGATCGCGATCTCGGACAAGCTGGCGCGGAAGTTCTTCGGCGAAGACTGGCGCGCCTGGGGGAATGTGCTGGGCGAGGTCATTACCATCGATCACCGCAAGGACTTTCGCATCACGGGCATCTTCGAGGACGTACCCGAGCATTCCACGCTCCGCTTCGACTACGTCGTCGCCGTCGACGATTTCCTCGAGCGAAACACGTGGTTGGAGACGTGGGGCAATAACAACATGCAGATCTATGTGAAGCTCAAATCAGGCGCTTCGGCGGAGGAGCTCAATGCCAGGGTCGCGGATCTGATCAATCGGAACCAGGGAATGGGCGACGCCACCGTATTTCTCAAGCCGCTCGACGAGATCCATCTTTACTCGGATTACCGGGACGGCAGACTGCACGGTGGCCGCATCGATCTGATCCGCATTTTCGTCGTGGTGGCGGTCTTTCTCGTCCTGATTGCCAGTATCAATTTCATGAATCTCGCGACGGCGCGCTCGGCCCAGCGCGCGAAGGAGATCGGCGTGCGAAGGGCCATCGGCGCCGGCCAGGCTTCGTTAATTCGGCAGTTTTTGACGGAGTCCCTGCTTATGGCCACTCTCGCCTTCCTCATGGCCATGGCCCTTGTCCTGTTGATCCTGCCTGTTTTGAACACGATCACGGGAAAACAAATCGGGCCGCTTGATCTTGACTTGCGATTTGTTCTGGCGGCCATCGGAATTGCGCTTCTTACTGCTCTCATCTCGGGGAGCTATCCTGCACTCCACCTGGCCTCCCTCAATCCCGTTCATATTCTCCGCGCCACATCCAGCCGTCGCCGGGGGACAGCTCGAACGCGGAAGGGATTGGTCGTCTTCCAATTCGCCCTCTCCACGCTCCTCATCGTGGGCACGGCGGCCGTATACCTGCAGATACAGTATATCATGAACAAGGACCTCGGCTTGGACCGGGGCAATCTCGTCTCTGTCAAGCGCGAAGGCGCCGTGCAGGAGCAGTACGGCGCCTTCAAGCAGGAATTGCTCAAGATGCCGGGTGTCGAGAGCGTATCAGCCTCGAGCGGGAATCCGCTCAGTGTCGACAATTCGACGACGGATCCGACCTGGGAGGGCAAGGATCCGGACGACAATACGCTCTTCCACATCATTAACGTCGACTTCGACTTCGTCGAAATGATGCGGATGGAGCTGATCGCCGGCCGCTCCTTTTCGGAGGCTTTCGCCACAGACACGGCCAATTACATCATCAACGAAAGAACGGCCATCGCGTTGGGGAAAGAGAACCCCATTGGCGAAACCCTGGAATTCTGGGGTCAGAAGGGACAGGTCATCGGCGTCGTGAAGGATTTCCACATGACCAGTCTTTCGGCGCCCATCGAGCCGACGATCATCCGGCTTGATCCGGAGGAGACCGGGCGATTGTGGGTGCGAATGAACGATGGGCAGACGCGAGCAGGGCTCGAGAGCCTGGAGTCCGTATACAAGAAGTTCAATCCCGGCTATCCGCTCGAGATCGGCTTTATGGACAAGGAATTCGCGGAGATGTACCGGGGCGTCGTGGTGATGGGGAAGCTGGCGAACGTCTTCGCCGTCGTCGCCATTCTGATATCCTGCCTCGGGCTCTTCGCCTTGGCCTCTTTCGCGACTGAGCAGCGGACGAAGGAGATCGGCGTGCGCAAGGTGCTCGGTGCATCGGTATCGCGCCTGGTGCTCCTGCTCTCCGGCGAGTTTACGAAGCTGGTGATGATCGGCTTCGTGCTGGCGGCCCCGCTGGCTTATCTCGCGGTGAACGACTTCCTAGACAATTTCGAGTATCGCGTCCAGATCGACGCGTGGATGTTCATCCTGGCGGCGATCCTGGCACTGGCGATCGCCATGTTGACCGTGAGCTATCAGACGCTTCGTGCGGCGCTGGCCGATCCGGTGGAGAGCCTGCGATATGAGTAGGCGTTATGATTTTAGGAAGCAATCTCTGCCTGGCGGGACAGCGGGAGACTCGCGATGCTAAAGAACTATTTTAAGATTGCGCTCCGCAACCTCAAAAGGCAGAAGCTCTACGCATTCATCAACGTCTTCGGCCTGGCCGTAGGGCTGGCTATTTGCACGCTCATCTTCCTCTTTGTACGCGACGAACTTACCTTCGACCGCTTTCACGTCGACCACGACCGGATTTATCGGGTTAGCCATCCCTCTTTTGATGCGGACGGAGACTTCACCGGGACCTACCCGTATCAGCCGGTACCCCTCGGCCCGGCCCTGAAAGCGGAACTGCCTGAGGTTGAGGCCTATGTGCGATTCTACGAGGCACCCTACGTCGTCCGCCGCGAGACAGAACTCTTTCAGGAAAATATCCTCTTTGCCGACTCGTCCGTCTTCAGCGTTTTTACCTTTCCGCTGCTACACGGCGATCCCGCGACAGCGCTTTCCGACTTGAACGCGGTAGTGCTCAGCGAAGCCGCTGCAGGGAAGTACTTCGGCGAGGAAGGCCCTATCGGAAAGCGGCTGAGCATTCGACTGGGTGACCGGTTCGAAGACTTTACAGTGACCGGAATCGCCCGCCCGGTTCCCGGCAACTCATCCATCCGATTTGACCTGCTTGTGCCGATCGATAAACTGCCCCTGGAGGCCGGGTGGGACGTAGACGATTGGCGCAGAGTGCGCACGATCACGTACATTCGTCTTGCCCGCCGCACGCAGCGAGCGGATGTGGAAGAGAAGCTGGTTTCTTTCCGGCAGCTCCATTATCCGTGGGAAGCGGTTGAGGAGCGGGAGGGCCGACCACCGGTACGGTTTCTTCTGGAGCCGATCGTCGACACTCACCTGAATACCTGGACGATAGGCGGGCTGATTCCGGCCGGCGACCCGCTGCATTCCTACCTGCTGGGCGGTATGGCGCTATTAGTGATGGTCGTCGCCTGCATCAACTTCATGACGCTCGCGATAGGGCGCTCGGCTGGCAGGGGGCGTGAAATTGCCGTAAGGAAGATCGTAGGAGCCCGTCGGACCCAGCTCATGGGTCAGTTCTGGGGCGAAGCGTTGCTGCTTTCTCTGTTAGCCCTGGTGCTCGGCTTGGTCCTGGCGAGAGCTTTTCTGCCAGCTTTCAACGTCATCGCGTCGAAGGAGCTGCATTTCGACTTTTTCGGCGATGCCCTCACCATTCCGGCGCTCTTCGCCTTGGTGCTTGTCACCGGGCTCACGGCTGGCAGCTACCCGGCGCTCGTGCTCTCCCGCGTAAAGCCAGTGGAGACACTGAAGCACACGCTCAAGCTGGGCGGCTCCAATGTCCTCACGAAAGTCCTTGTCGTCGTGCAATTCGGGCTCTCGGTATTTCTTATCACTGGGGCACTGGTCATACTTAACCAGTTGCATTACCTACACACTCAGAACCCGGGATTTGATAAAGAGCAGGTGGTGGTCATCCCCTCATCGGAGATGGGGTCAATCTTCACGCAGGCAGCAGACGCCAGGAGAGTCTTTCACGACTATCGTAATGAACTCGGCACCCGGAGCGACATCGTGGGGATGACCGCCGTGAGCCGTCCCCCCGCTCTGCAGCTTTCGCCTGCAAGCATACAGCGTCATCTTGCAGCCGGCTATCACGAAAACGTGGCGTTGGATGCCGTGGACGCCAGTTTTCTGGATGTGCTCGGCTTGACGATTGTAGAGGGCAGGAGGTTTGACCCGAGCCTCGAGAGCGACCGGGTTCAGGCCGTCCTCATCAATGAGACCCTAGCGCACCGGTTCGGGTGGACGGAACCGGTCGGGCAGTCGTTGACAGGCCTCGTCGAGCACACGCTCCTCGATAGCATCCCGAATCCAGTCGTGATCGGGGTGGTGAAAGACTTTCATACCAGGCCGCTGCACTTTCCAGTTCAACCCGTGATGTTGACGTTGAACGAAACGGTCAATCAGCAAATTCATAAGCGCCACCTTCTGGTCCGTATCAGCCCGAACGACATCCCTGCAACACTCGCGGCCCTTGGGGTTGCGTGGCAGAAAGTCGCTCCGGACGTACCCTTCGCTTACAGCTTCCTTGATGCGGATCTAGGCCGCCAGTATCAGGCGGAAGAGCGGTGGGGGCAAATAGTCACCTATGCGGCCGGCTTTGCCATTCTGATTGCCTGCCTCGGGCTGCTGGGAATGGCCGCCCTGTCCGCGTCGGGACGGACGAAAGAGATCGGCATTCGCAAAGTACTTGGGGCGTCAGTCACCGGAATCGCCTTGTTGGTTTCCAGAGAGTACGTTCGCCTCGCGGTAATCGCGGTAATCCTGGCAGCACCGATAGCGTGGGTCGCAACAAGCCGATGGTTGCAGCACTTCGCGTACCACGTCCCCCTGAGTCCCAGCCTTTTCCTACTGTCCGGCGTCCTCGTCTTCATGGCCGCCGTACTGACGGTAAGCTATCAGTCTATCAAAGCCGCCGTGGCGGACCCCGTCAATAGCCTGCGGTACGAGTGATCGCCGAAGCTCGCCATCGCGAAGAATTTACGACCTATTGAGAGGGGCTGGTGTCTTCGTCGCAGGAAGCGGTGGCGGACTCCTCCAAACTGGGGACTCTCCATGCTGAAGAGCTACGTCGTTATAGCCTTCCGGAATCTTCGGCGGCAGAAGGACTACGCCCTTATCAACGTCGCGGGGCTTGCTGTCGGAATCACGGTCGTTCTGTTGATTAGCCTCTTCATTCGGCACGAGCTCAGCTATGATCGCTTCCATAAGTATGCGGAGCGCATCTATCGGCCCGTGATGAGCTACGGCAGGTTCGGCGGATCCTCCCACATTCCCGCCTATACCGCCCAGCAAATCGGAGGGGTTTCCGGAGGTGGAGCACCTCGTCCGTATGCACCGCAGTTCTGAGGTGGTGCTGTACGAGGGTGAAGCCATTCGGGAGGAGCACTTCTTCTATGCGGACGCGTCGCTCTTCGACGTCTTATCGTTCCCACTGGTTCATGGAAATCCGAGGATCCGGCGCCATTCAGCCCGAAGGCGACATCCGCTACCTTTTCATCTTCGGGGCTGTCGCCTTTTTCATTCTGCTGATGGCGGCAATCAATTACACGAACCTGGCTACGGCGCGCTCGATGCAGCGGGCCAAGAGGTCGGCGTGAGAAAGTCCCTGGGCGCACGGCGGACCCAGGTTGCGGGCCAATTTCTCAGCGAAGCCGTCCTCGTCAGCCTTCTGGCGTTTGGCCTCACACTGCTGCTGGTTCAGCTCCTCCTAACCGCTTCCGAATTCCTTT
>CAZMXY010000234.1:0-5247 GCA_964570345.1 uncultured Rhodothermales bacterium
GGCCCGCCGACGACCGACGCCGTCTCCGGGATCGATTTCGAGTACGCCGTGAACGTCCACGTGGCCGCCAACGAGAACGTATCGGTCACGCGCAGCCCCGACGGCAATACGAACGTTCCGGACCCGTTCGTTCATCATACTACGGTGAGTGCGGACGCCTTCTCGCCCGGTCGAACCGCGACGGGAAACGATCAGATACCGAAGCCGTTGCCGCCGCTTTCGGTCATCATCAATGAGGTGCTGGCCGATCCGCCGCTCGACGCGCCCGGCGACGCGAATCTCGACGGCACGCGCGATGCGGCCGAAGACGAATTCGTCGAGCTCGCAAACGTGAGTGACGAGCCCGTCGACATCGGCGGGTGGCAGCTCGGTGACGACGAGGGGATCGGATTTACGTTCCCGGAGGGCTACGTCCTTCAGCCACGCGACATCATCGCCGTCTTCGGAGGCGGTGACGTATCGAACGTACCGGGTTACGATCCCGATCCACTGACGACGCGCGTGTTTCAGGCCGACAGCTCGGTGGGGAACGGCCTGGCCAACGGCGGCGACATCGTCGTATTACTCTCGGACGACGGTACGTACGATACGTACCTGGCCTACGGGAGCCTGGCCAATACGGGCGGACCCGCGCCGGGCACGATGCCCGAGGGGACCGAATTCGAGATCGAGATCGACATTTCGGCCCCGGCGAACGCCGACAACTCCGTGACGCGATTTCCCGACGGAAACGTGAACGTGCTCGACCCCTTCGTCCAGCACCTCGAAGTCAGCTCGAACGCGTTCTCCCCGGCGGCGACTACGGACGGCCGGACGAGCCTGCCGCCGCCGCAACCGCCGATCACCGTCGTGATCAATGAAGTACTAGCCGACGCCGCGAGCGATGCTAACGGCGACGGAACGGCGGATGCCTTGCAGGATCAGTTCATTGAGCTCATCAACACGAGTGAGGCGTCGCCCGTCGACCTATCCGGTTGGAGCGTCGGCGACCCCGGCGGACTTACGTTCACCTTTCCGAACGGGTACGTCGTTCCGCCGCAGAAGATAGTGGCCGTTTTTGGAGGCGGGGACGTCTCCCTGGTGCCGGGGTACGACGAAGATCCCTTGCAGACGCGCGTGTTCTCGGCCGACGGTAGTCTCGGCGACGGGTTGGACGAAACCGGCGACTATGCCTTGCTCGTAAGCAGCGACGGTTCCTACGACGCCTACGTCGCATTCGGATCGGCCGCGGGCGGAGACGTGCCCGTCGTGAGCGGAGAAGACGAGATCGAATGGGAGTTCGCTCTCGACACGGAGGCGGCTGCGGATCAAGACAATTCGATAACCCGCAGTCCGGACGGCAACTTCCTGGCCGAGGATCCCTTCGTGGAGCACCTGTCGGTGAGCTCCGAGCCGTATTCGCCGGCGACGACGATCGACGGGCTGGGCGGTCTCGATGAGTTCGAGGACGTTCCTCATCCCTGGGGCACCGGCTACGTCCTCCACTACAACTGGTGGGAGCGCGATCGCGTCGAAGTTCGAGAGGCCCCGCAGCTCTTTCCGCTCGAGATGAACCAGGGGACGATCGAAGCGTGGTTCCGCCCCGATTCCCTGATCACGAACGACACGCACGATCCGGATTGGACCTACCTGATCTCGAAGAATTTCGGAGGAAACAATCCGGGTGACCTCGGCATCGCGTGGGAACGCGGGGACGGCCGGCTGCTCTTCTTCATGCAAGACGGGCAAAACACGACCAACCTGTATCAGAACGACAACATCCGAACGGAATTCCATCCGCGCTGGTATCACGTCGCCGTAACGTGGAACACCGAGAGCGACATGAGGATGTTCATCGACGGCGAGAAGGTCGCAGAGACGCCGTCGCAGGTACCCCTCCTCGGCGGTGAGATGCAGATGGGCCTCGGCGGCGGCGCGGCCGACCTGTGGAACGATCGATTCGAAACCTTCCGTGGGATGATCGACGAAGTACGGGTCTCCGTAATCGAGCGCTATACGGAGAGTTTCGAAAAACCGACCGAACCCTACGAGGCCGACCAGCACACGCTGGCCCTCTGGCACTTCGACGAGGGTGAGGGCGAAGTCACGGAAGACGCCACCGGGAACGGGTTCACGGGATCCCTGGGAGGATTCGACGGCGAAGGCAATCCCGATCCCGCGACGGCCCCGACGTGGATCGAAGCCTCAACGTTAGTCGATACGGACGAGGAGACGGAGCTTCCGGAGAAGTTCGTGCTTTCGCAGAACTATCCGAATCCCTTCAATCCGTCGACGACGATCCATTACGCCGTGCCGCGCGCCTCGGACGTGAACATTGCGGTGTACAACGTGCTGGGGCAGCGAGTGAGCGTACTGGTGGACAGGCCGCTGACGGCGGGGACCTACTCGATCGAGTTTCAGGCTGACCGATTTGCGAGCGGCGTCTATTTCTACGTGCTCAAGGCGGCCGACGTGCATCTCGTCCGGAAGATGATTCTCGTCAAATGATGTCAGTTGAAGCATCGGGAGGCCGGCCGTCGTTCGAAAGCGACGGCGGCCGGTCGACCCGACCTCGTTATCGAAGCGTCGTTCTCGTTCTCCCGATTTAGCAAATCCGTGATGTGCGCGAAGTACGGAGTGGGCTGTGCCGCGATAACTCTCGCACTCCTGTGCGTGGGCGCCGCGGATGCAGCCGGGGTCATCTTCCGGTATCTTCCAAACGTTGAAGCTCTGTCTTCGATCGTGAACCTCCGAAACGTCGAAATCGGCCCGTTTCTGGATCCGCGAGAGCTGACGGCGCGAGGACCCGGCGGATGGGGTTACGATCCGGCATGGACCGCGGAATTCGACGGGCCCGAGTCGGTGCTTTGGGAAGACGATGCGGAGGACTCGGATCAGCCGTTCGGCCCGAACGTTACGGCGGAGATCTGGATTCGCGTCCTCGACGTGGGCGGCGTGCAGCCGCTTTTGACGAATCGAGTAGGGGACGGTGACGGATTCACACTCGGGCTCCAAGACGGCATGCCTTTCTTCGAACTCGTCGTCGAAGGAGAAATCTATCGCGTGGACGGCGGCACGGCCGTGGCCGAGAACCGTGACACGTGGCTCGCCGCGACGGCCGCCTACGCGAGTTCCGGATCGCTCGCGCTCTCGATCTACCTGAACGGTCGGCTCCAAAACGAATCCACGACGTCCATCACAATCCCCACGCCTTACGGCGTTCGCCATCCCTTCTTCGTTGCAACCGAAGCGACGGGCACCGACGACGCACCCGAGCTCTCCGGTACGATCACCGGTCTCGTCTATGCAGCCGTCGTGAGGGACTACGTCGCTCGCGACGAATACCTCGCAACGCCGCCTCCGTTCGACGGCAGTACCTACTTCGGCCTCCCCGATTTTCACGATTACGAGCTCGACGGCTTTCATCTTCCGATGGACCAGCGGATCGACCGCTACGAAACGCCGATAGTCCAAAAGGCCTTTCTACCGCACGTCAACGACGAATTCATACCCCAGGGGACGGCGGTCGTGAGTGACGAGAGCGGGGCCGCGCAGTGGATCTACGTGGCGTACTATCATCGGACGCGGGACGATCGTTTACGACTGCAACGGTCTGTCGTGGCGGAGATCGACGCCGAATCGGTAGCGGTTCGACGTACGTTTCGGCTGACGGGACAGCTCGAGACGTCGCATGCCGGAGGCATAGCCATCGCCGGAGATGCGCTCTACGTCTCTTCTGCGGGCTATCTGGAACGATATCCCATTCCTCCCTACGAGGACGAAAGTGCGCGCTACGTGGATCTGCAGCCCGACGTCGCCGGGTCGATGAGCGTGCAGAGCAAATCGTCATTCGTATCCGAGTTCGCCGACACGTTATGGGTAGGTGACTACCGAACGGCCGGTGAGCAGCAGCCGTACCTTTACGGTTATCCGCTCGACGCCTCGGGTCGCCTCAATCGGAGCGCCCATCCGGCCATCTTCCCGATTCCGCGGCGCATTCAGGGGGTCGACCTGTTCATGCAGGACGGCACCACGTACGTGTTCATGTCGCGTAACCGGAACGACTCCGAGGGCGAAGTCCTTCGCTTCCGGCGCCAGGACCTTGATCCGAACTCGATTCCGTCGTGGGAAGCTAGCCTTACGTTTCCGCACGGCATCGAAGATCTGTCCTTCACCCGTGACGGGACGTTGTGGACGAACTCGGAGTCGGGAACGGACTTCTACCAACGAAACGTCGAGTGGACGAGCTTCTATCCCTTCGTGTACGGCGTGGATCGCACCGGCGTGCTTCCTCCGTCGACGTCGGTCGACAGTCCGGACGATCGGCCCGGTGGCGTCCGCCTGGGCGCATATCCCAATCCCGTCGTCGATCGACTACACGTCGAGTACGACGTCGAGCAGACCGCGGACGTCAGCGTACGGGTGATGGACACTCTGGGACGGTCCGTCGCGACGCTCGTCGAAGCCACACAGATCCGAGGGTCATACGAGACGGAGTGGGACGCGGGCCGCGAGGCCTCGGGTACCTACTTTATCGTAGTCGCTGCGGGTGGGCATCGTCAACATCAAGCGGTGACCGTAATTCGCTGAGCGCATGATCCGACCGCGACATCTCGCCTTTTTCGTCTTGTCGATCGTTGCCGCCGGCTGCGCTTCGCCGGAAAAGACGGAGCCGATCGTGGCCACCGTCGCGGGCGAACCCATCTACGCGAGCGACTTCGTCATGAATTACGAGCTGGGCTTTCCTCACTTGCGACAGGGAGGGAATCCGGGCCTGGCGTATCTCCAACGGGTGATCGACGAGAAATTGTTGGCGATAGAAGGGTATCGCCGCGGATTGAACGAGGACGAGTCCGTGCGTCTGCGTATGAGAGACTTGCGCGCTGAGCTGCTCGTGGAGCAAGTCTTTCACCGATACGTGAACGACCGGATTTCGGTGACGGAGGATGACGTCGCCGCGGCGATGCAGAAGGATCACGTGGCGTTCAAGCTCCGATACGTTCCATCGCCCACGTTGGACCGTGCTCGCGCGCTGCGAGCCCGCGCGGATCGCGTCGGCTTTGCCGAAGTCGTGGCCGAATTCGCGGCCCTGCATCGGGAACGGTCCGTCCGGCCGGACGACCTGGAAAGCCCGTACGTTTCGTGGCGCGACGTCAACCCCACGCTGATGCGGGTCATTGAAGATTTGCCGGTCGGCGAGATCTCAGAACCCGTCCGGTATAACGGGAGCTACCTGCTGATTCAGGTCTTGGACGTTCGCCGCGAACC
>CAZMXY010000235.1:0-5234 GCA_964570345.1 uncultured Rhodothermales bacterium
CGGCCGATCTGACGGCTCCGACTGCCATCGAACCCTGAACGTCCGGCGTAAAGAGGCCAAGCCGCCGTCGCGTAACGCGCCGGGCATGCGTCGCGTAACGCTGGAGGCCGTTCACGACGCGGACAAAGAAGGGCCGGAGCATGCACAGTCGACCATCATCCGGCCTAACCTGTCGGCGCTTCGAGCTCTACCGCCTCCAGCGCGCGAATGAATGGCTGGTCGTACAGGCGGCGGCCGGTCGCCCGGGCCAGCGCATTCGCCAGCGCGCCCTGGGCCGGCGGCAAACCGGGCTCGCCAATGCCCGTTGGATCGATGCCGTTGTCGACGAAGAAGACCTCGATTTCTTCCGGGACCTCGGACATGCGGATGAGGCGGTAGCGGTCGAAGTTGTTCTGGTCGGGGCGGCCGTCCGTGAAGGACAGCTCGCCATACATCGCGTGCCCGATTCCGTCGATGACGCCGCCCTCGACCTGGTTGCGCGCGGCGTCGGGGTTGACGACGATCCCGCAGTCTACTGCGCACCAGACCTTCTTGAGACGGGGCGAATCGTCCTCCACGACGACATCCACCACTTCGGCCACGTATGAGTTGTGGCTGAAATAGGCGGAGACCCCGCGGTGCACGCCCGGCGTCGGGGCATCCCAGCCGGATTTCTCGCGCACGAGGCGGAGCACGCCTGCATAGCGCGCGGCGTCGTAGTCATGCGGATCGCCCACCGGCGCCAGGATGGCTCGTTCGAACAGCTCAAGTCGGAAGTCAATGGGGTCTTTGCCGGCTACTTCCGCCACCTCGTCGAGGAACGACTGCTCGGCCCCGGCGATGAAGTTCGAGCGCGGCGCGCGCCAGGCGGCCGTCGTGATGCCGGAGTCGAGGGTCAGGTTCTCGGCCAGATAATTTTCGACGGCGCCCGCAGGAAAACGATCGGGAAAAACGGGACCGCCGTGCACGCCGGCTCCGCGCACGTGGAAGCCGATGAGCTCGTTGTCCTCATCCAGCGCCGCGCGATAGAGCGCTTTGTACGCCGGTCGATAGGCGCCCTGCGTCATATCGTCTTCCCGCGAGTAGACCAGCTTCACCGGCGCCTTCACCTTCTGTGAAATCGCCGCTGCCTCGAGGCCGAAGTTGCCGTAGAGCCGGCGCCCGAATCCGCCGCCCATGCGGGTGAGATGTACCGTGACGTTCTCTTCCGGCAGCCCGAGCACGAGGGATACGCCTTTTCGCATGCTCTCCGGCGTCTGTACCGGCCCGATCAGCTCCGCCCGGCCGTCCTTCACGTCCGCGAAGAAGTTCATCGGCTCCATCGTGTTGTGGGCCAGGAAGGGTGCGCTGTAGGTTCGCTCGATGACGGTCGCCGCACGTTTGAAGGCGGCCTCCGGATCGCCGTCGAGTCGCCCGGGCTCGGTTTGTCCCTCTCGCAACAACCTCTCGAGCCCGCTCGCATGCCCGTCGCTGCTTTCCAGCTCGCCTTCGGGTTCCCACTCGATCCGCAGGGCCTTTTTGGCCTGCATCACCTCCCACGTCGACCGGCCGACGACGGCCACGACCTCGGGAAACGCATTGACTGTCGACCAGTCGCCGCCGTCGGTCGCCGTGTTGATCGTGATCACGTCCCGAATGCCGGGCATCGCCCGGGCCTCCGCGGCATCGAGCGACCGAAGCCGCATGCCGAAGGCGGGGGGATGTTCGATCATCGCGATCAACATGCCGTCGCGACGCGTATCGAGTCCGAAGAGCGGCTCACCTCCGACGACCTTTGGAGCGTCTACATTTCGTCTGGACGTTCCGATGAGGGTGAATGCTCCGGGATCTTTCAGCTCAACTTCTTCCGGAATCGCCACGGAGGCGGCGTCGGAGGCGACCTCGCCGTAGGTGAGGCTCCGGCCGCTGCTCATATGCGTGATGACGCCGGCCGCGGTCGTCAGCTCCGCCACCGGCACCTCCAGCCGCAGCGCGGCGGCCTCAAGGAGCATCCGACGCGCCGTAGCGCCGGCCGTGCGAAGCGCCTGCCAGCTCTGGCGGATCGACTGGCTTCCGCCCGCCACCTGCCGCGAAAACCTCGTGGTATCGAGGCCCGCCTGCTCAACCACGACGTTCTCCCAATCCGCATCCAGCTCCTCGGCCACGATCATGGGCATGGAGGTTTTGACGTTCTGCCCGATTTCGGGATTCGGCGACATGATCGTCACCTGTCCGTCGCCGGCGATCTTCAGGAAGGCGTTAATCTCGTACCAGTCTTCCGGCACGCTGTCAGGCGCGGCGGATGCCGGCCTGGTGCCGGCCATCCAGTTGAATCCCAGCATCATGCCGCCGCCGGCCAGCGCCGAGGCCTTAAGGAAGGACCGCCTGTTGATGGTCGTCTTAATCGTTGCCACCGTATTCTCTCATCATGATGAAAAGGGTCGACGACTCGCACGTGGCGCGGAGGTTCGCCTCGACGCGCCCCGACGCGCCCCGACGCGGGGGACTCACCCCATGCCGGCGGCGGCCGTTTTGATTGCGGCACGGATGCGCAGGTAGGCACCACACCGGCAGAGATTGCCGTTCATGGCCTGGTCGATCTCGTCGCCGCTCGGATTCGGATTCTCCGCTAACAGCGCGGCCGCGCTCATGATCTGACCGGCCTGGCAGTAGCCGCACTGTAGCGCATCATGCTCGAGCCACGCCTCCTGTACCGGGTGGTTGGTGTCGGACGAGAGGCCCTCGATGGTCGTGATCGGCCGGTCTCCGACCCTCGAGACGGGTAGGGTGCAGGAGCGCACGGCAGTTCCGTCCAGGTGGACCGTACAGGCGCCGCACTGCGCGACGCCGCATCCATACTTGGCGCCGACGAGATTCAGATGGTCGCGCAGGACCCACAGAATGGGCGTGTTCGCAGCTACATCCACCTGATGCCGTTGTCCGTTGACGGTGAGGTTAAAGATCGGCATAGTCCGCGGGGGTTCGAGGAGTAGTGTTCGGCGCACCGACGGGAGTAGTACCTGGCACACCGACGCCCGTTGGCTGTTCAGAATATTACAAGAACCTACATAAGTAGCGGCCTTTGGGCAATAGGTCGAATGAAACGGGTCGGTTATGCCGACGTCGTCGTGTCGATCCGGAAAGGAGGCGATGACCAACCGAGGGTTTGATCGGCCAGATGGTACCCGACGCATTCAACCTGTTGCCTGAGGAGGACGGGCAATGCGTCAGATCGCCCAACGTCCGATTATGCTGAGATCGGACGTTCCGACATTCGCATCGATTCATTGACTTTGACCCGTGGGCAGCAGATAATATCATAGTCCGGTCGGTTGCGCGAAGGCCCAGTTTGTTGGTAGTCGTGGCCATCGTGGAGGTTTGATGCGGCTCGCGTTTCTCGCTTGTTGCGGTGTCCTGACCGATTCTCCAATATCGGCTAACACCTGACCGATCGGAGGTGGCGCAATGGGTCATTCGCTCGAGGCCATGCATCGCGCCGTTCGAAATCCGCTCTTCCTGTTCGCCCTGCTCGTCATGGCGTTCGCATCGGCCGCCGAGCCGGCGCAGTCGCAGGTCGTTGACCCGGCGGCCGGCTCGCTCTTTGCCGACGACAAGCCATTGAGGATGGTCATCACGATGGACTTCGGCGTCGTGCTCAAGGACCGGGCTGAAGAACAGGACTACAAACCGGGAACGCTCACGTATGCATCCGATGCAGGCGAGGTAGTCGCTCTCGATCTGCAGCTCAAGACGCGCGGCTACTACCGATTGCTCTGGCTTGACTGCGACATTCCGCCGCTGCGCCTCAACCTCAAGAAGAAGCAAGTCATGGGCACCGTTTTCGAAGGCCAGGACAAGCTGAAGCTCGTGACGCATTGCCAGAATCGCAGTAACAGCTTTCAGCAGTACGTGCTACAGGAGTATCTGCTCTACAAAGCCTACAACCTGCTGACCGACCTGAGTTTTCGCGCGCGTCTCGTCAAGATCACCTACGTCGACAGCCGCGGTCGAGATGCGCCCGTCACCAAATACGGGTTCTTCATCGAAGACGAAGACCGGATGGCCGAACGAAACGGTGCGAACCTGGTCGAAAGTGCCGTAAGGATTCACCCGGAGGCGACGCATCGCGAGACGATGACCCTTCTTTCGGTCTTTCAGTACATGATCGGCAACACGGATTGGGTCGTCAGCACGCGTCACAACGTCAAGATGATCTACGTCGACTCGACGGGCACTCTCGTCGCGGTGCCGTACGATTTCGATTGGGCAGGTCTCATCAACACGCCGTATGCAGTCCCGGACGCCCAGCTTAATCTGCGCTCCGTGCGCGAGCGCAGGTTTATGGGCTTCTGCCGCACGGAGGAAGAATTCGCGGCGGTGTTCGAGCGCTTTCAGGAACGACGAGAGGAAATACTGGCCCTTTTTTCCAGCTTCCCTCTTCTCGAAGAAAAATACGCAGAGCGCTCCGTCGACTACCTGCAAGAGTTCTTTGAGACGATCCTCCGGCCGTCGCGCGTCAAACGCGAGTTCCTGGGCGCGTGTCTGTAGTGAGCAACGCGCTGCAGAGGCAGCGGCCGGCGCACGTACTTCTCCCGGCCTAAATTCTCGACGCCCCTTCATCCGGCCTTCCATCAACTAGCATCTCCAGCGCCTTGATCAAGGCGTGGTTTCCCTCGCCGCCGAGCCCCCGCCGCTGTAGTGCGCGATAGAAGTGGAAACAGGTGCTGGTCGTCAGCAGCGGCACCCCCATCTCGTCGGCTGCCTCCAGAACGAGTCGTAGATCCTTCTGCTGTAGATCGATCGTAAAACCGGGTCGCCAGTCCCGCTCGACGCACTGGGGGCCACGGTTGCGCAGCATCCAGCTTCCCGCGGCACCCTCGGAAACGGCCGCAAGCATCTTGTCCGCGTTGAGTCCTGCCGCCTCGGCGAAAGTCAGCGCCTCCGAAACCGCGAGCATGTTGATGACGACGAGAATCTGATTCACGAGCTTCACGGATTGGCCGGCACCGTTTTCGCCGACGTGCGTGATGGCCCGACCCATCGCCTCGAAATAAGGCATGGCGCGCGCGACCTGATCTTCGCGGCCTCCGATCATGATGCTCAGCGTTCCCTTCTCGGCCCCTTCACTCCCGCCGCTCACGGGCGCATCGAGCATGTGAAGGCCGCGACGGGTGAGCTTTTCAGCGAGATCCCTGGTCACGGAAGGACTGATCGTGCTCATGTCGACTACGAGAGCGCCTTCGCGAGCGCCGTCAAGGACGCCGTCCGGCCCCTCG
>CAZMXY010000236.1:0-5221 GCA_964570345.1 uncultured Rhodothermales bacterium
CGTTGTCTGTTCACCAGTACGTTGTTGAACTTCGGGGAGAGCCCGCGAATCACGACCTTCTGCCCCTCGCCGGCGTCGCGCACGATCGAAACGCCCGGCAGGCGTCCGAGCGCCTCGGCTGCGTTTACGTCCGGCAGCTCTTGAATGCGAGCATCCGAGACGACGTTGACGATCGTGTTCGACGACAGCTGCTGATTGATGGCCGCCACCTGTCCCTCGGCCTGCGCGGTGATGACCACTTCCTGCCCTTCCATGACGTCGAGCGAAAGTTCGGTGTCCTGAGGCAGGCTTTCGCCGGGTGGAACCATCACGGGAACGCGAAGCGGCTTGTATCCGACGAAAGTGACGACGAGTTCCTGCTCACCGGCGGGGACGTACGGAATGCGGTAGTTACCGTCTTGATCCGTCGCCGCACCGAAAGCCGTTCCACTCAAGCGGATCGAGGCGCCCGAGAGTGGAGCGGACGTCTCCGCATCCGTCACCCGCCCGAGAACCTGCCCGGATTCCGCTTTCCCGAGCCTGCCGGGAGTTTCGACGACGGGATCTTCTCGATTCACGACGATAAACTGACCGCTGTACGACAGTTTCAAGCCGAGATTACTTCCCCGGATCGCTTCGTGCATGGCCCGCATGACGGACACGCGTCCGAGGTGGAGCGTAACGGGCTCGTCGAGAGGGACTCGATCGCGACAAAAAGACACGCGAAATCCGCCGAGTGATGCGATATGCATTAATGCGTCTCGCCGCGAGACGTCGTTCAGGCGAACGACCACTATCTGATTCAACGCGTCCGCGTTCTTTTGATAGACGCTCGTCCGCTGAAACTCCGCCACTTCGTGCGCATAGCTGAGCAACCTGCCGTCGGGCTCCGATGGCTGTTCCTGAGCCGCCGCGCTCGCGGTGATCAACGAGAGCGCAAAAGCTGCCATCCACGTCCCGTACAGGCGCGGCGGGGTACCCCGTCGCACGTGGCAGAACGACCGGCAGTCTTTATTCGGCAACGAGAGAAGACGCTCCGAATGCTCGACGGCGTGCTTCAGGTCCCGCATACCTCAGGCGGTAAGGAATGGGTGGTGAATGCCCGCGGGTGGGGCGGATTATCTACCGATAGAAGGTGACCGTTTGTTGATCGCGTTCATATGAGACTTCCAGGGATGCTGCGATAACGTTCAAAATTTCATGGACCGGTTCGCTCTGGAATTCGGCCGTCAGGTGCAGCTCGGCAATATCCGGGTCCGCGATCCGGACGTCGAGGGTGTACCACCGCCGCAGTTCGACGGCGACGTCGCGAAGAGGGACGTCGGCAAAGATCAGCCGGTTTTCCATCCAGGCCAGGTCGCGCTGCACGTCGACGTAGCCCTCCATACGATGGACGACTCCGTCCGCGACGCGTCCCTTCTGCTGCGCGGAAAGCACGAGCTCGTCGCCGTCACCGGGTCCGTCGTTCCGCAGGGCCACCCGGCCCTCGCTGACGACGACGTCCACGACGTCGCTGTCGTCGTAGGCCCGCACCGCGAACTTCGTCCCGACGACCTCGACGACGGCATCTGCCGCATGCACGACGAAGGGCCGCGATTCGTCTTCGGCAACCTCAAAGAACGCTTCACCGTCCAGGATCAGTGCTCGCTCGCCGTTCACGAACGGCTCCGGATAGCGCAGCGTGCTCGCGACGTTGAGGTGAGCGATCGTACCGTCGCCCAGCGGAATGCGTGCGCGTTGCCCCGGCGGGGTCGAAACCTCCCGAAGATCGGCCAGTTCGGCGCCTCCGAGCTTCTCGGAGAACTGCGTCGCCAACCAGATTCCGGCGGCCACGAGGACAACCAAAGCCGCAGCGAAGGCAAGGCGCTCGGATGACGTGCGTCGAACGCGGCGAACCGTCGGGGCCCGATCGGCCGACCCACTTCCTCTCCGGTCCCGCCCGCGTTCTGCCTTTCCGGACGCTCCAATCGCGGCCGCTACGCGCTCCCAGTCCCGGCGGACGAAATCCTCGTCCGGCGGTGCAGCAATCGTGGGATTCTCTGCCATTTGCCAGATCTCCGCGACCGTCTCGAAGGTGCGCCGGTGCTCGGGATCCTCTTCGAGCCACCTGTCAAATGACCGTCGCTCCTCCGGCGTACTTCTGCCGCTTAAGTAACGGGCTGCCTTCCTGTTATTCAATCGCGTCATTTACGTTGGGTCATTGTGATACGCACCTATAAGACAACACAAAAGGGGAGATCACGTATCCGTCTCATTCGTTCCATCCAACGGCGTAGAGCGAGCGCTTGAGCGACGCAAGGGCTTTTGCAATATGCGTTTCCACGGTGCGCTCCGAAATGTCCATGACGAGAGCAATCTCCGCGTAGCTGAACCCGTGTTGACGATTCAGCACAAACGCCGTACGCCGACGCTCCGGCAGTGCGGTGACGGCTTCGCGGTACGCGGCCAGGAGCTCGTTCATCAGCAGACCGTCCTCACTCGACCGGACCGAGAGCCGGGCGGCCCCGTCCAGGCCGGTCTCCTTTTCGCGCCTGTAGTTCTCTTGCTTTAGATAGTTCAGGGTCTGATTGCGTACGGCGCGGAACAGGTAGGCTTTCAGGGAAACCCGTACCTTCCAATTTTCACGGCGCTTCCATATCCTCAGGAAGACCTCCTGAACGATGTCTCGCGCGGCGTCGAAAGAGGAGACATAGGATGCCGCATACATACAGAGATCCCGGTAGTGTGCGTGGAACATCGCCTCGAACGCACGTTCGTCACCCCCCTGAATTGCTTCGACCCAGTCGCGCTCAACCGTTAGGAGTCTCTCATCCGACATGGCCCGATCCGGCGCTGTAGTTCGGGGAGATGTGAGGGCGTCAGGTGCCGGCACGAGCGATCTGCCGTGCTCCGGACTCTCGCATCGTTCGGTGCGTAAGGGTACCATGGACGTCACGCGCGCTCCCATGATGGCAGCGTTTTCACGCCTTGCCGGCAGTTCGTTTTTGCCACACGGCAATAATGCCGCCTTCTCACGCCGCTCGCCCGGAACGGGGAGAGCGGAGTCCAACCCGCTGACTGGAGCACTCAACGCTCATTGCCTTCACCTCGTTGCCTTCACAAGGAATCTTTGAAGGATGTGTATGGGATGAGCGAGGCGGTGGTCATCGACCGGGCATCGCGCTCCGCCCGCCGGCGCACGTTCAGCGTCCTCTTTCAGGCAAGCAATTTAGAGTTTGAGGGGCGGAAAAGCGAAAATGTTGCATGCAATGTGCCTCCATCTCGTCCCGTCGGTCCCAAATCGGTTATAGCACGGTCCATCGGGGCCAACGAAGGATTTTGTGCCGCCACTGTGCTGGCCTCTCGACCGTCGTCACGAGCGGCCAGCGCGCGTGCCTGGCAGGCCGCGAGCACCAGGATGAGTCCCTGCTTTTCTATTTTGGGGCTGGATCCTGAAGAGAAACTCAACGTCGCCGGCGAACACACGGAGATCGACCGTCGCCTCAAGCGGCCGGGGCGAGACCATGTAAGAGAGCCGGATGCGGAGGTGCATTCTTGAACGCCGCACGATGATGCCCGGTATAATCATCCGACCCTTCGGGTACGAGGACGTCCCTCAAGCGCTGGAACTTTCCGACGCGGCCGGATGGAATCAGATTTCGGACGACTGGCATCGCATCCTCGACCTCGAGCCGAACCGGTGTCTGGGCGCGTGGTCGAACGACGGGCTCGTCGGTACGACCACTTTCGTCACGTATGGACGGGAGCTCGCCTGGATCGGAATGGTGCTCGTGCACCCGGACCACCGGCGACAGGGCATCGGCAGTCACCTTTTCGAGGAGACGATGACGAGACTACACGGTCTCGGCGTGAACGAGATAGGTCTCGACGCAACCGAACTCGGCCGACCTCTCTACCGGAGCGCAGGCTTCGTCGATCTGGCACCGATCGTGCGATGGCAAGGCGTCCCGAACTCGGCGGTTCGTCGAGCCTCTCGCCGCATAATACGGGGGGCGAGAGCGTCTCATCATGCATCCCACTCTGCGCCGCGATCGAGCGTCGTCCGCACGGCGCGGGACGAAGACCTGGATGAGATAGTATCCCTCGATCGCGAGCTGTGCGGCCTGGATCGCGGCTTCTTATTAGAGCACCTCTTTGGCGAAGATCAATCTATCGTCTTCATGCTCGATGAAGGTAACGGTTACGGCGTTCTGCGCCCGGGGCGGATCGCCTGGCAATTCGGTCCCCTCGTCGTGCAGGAGCGTTCGGACGCCGCCGACCTGCTCGACGCGGCCGCCGATCATCTCAACGGAAACGAACTCATCGTTGATTCGGTGGAAGGCTCCGGCTACGGCCGGATGCTCGTGAGCGCAGGCCTCGAGCCTCGCCGCCGACTTACTCGCATGACGTACGGCCGCGCCGTCCAGCTCCTGACGAACGAGCATACGGCGTCAGCGACTTGCTTCGCCTGGGGGTAGGCGCATTGCGCGCCTCGCCGACGTCCTCCTCCAGATTGTACAGTTCGAGGGAGTCGTTACCGCTCACGACGTTAAACCGGCCGCCGCCGCTTCCAAAGGGAGGTTCGAGGCGCCTCACCGTGCATCCAGAACGGCGCGCTCGCAAACCAGACGAGGGTTCCGACTAACATCAGCGCCGCGTGGACGGACCAGGAAATCACTCCCGCAAACAGGAGAAAGGCAGGCACGACCGTGAGCCCCAGACCTGCGAATGACACGGCTTTGAGGATGGCACCCATGTTCTTTCCCCGATTATCGATTTACGCGCCTTCACCGATGAGCCGCTCCGAGGGCTCCGTTCCAACCGCCGTGGCGTCCGTCCTCTGCTGTACCAGACTGAGCCCCGTATACAGCGCGGTCGCGATGAACCATCCGGGAAGGCCCAGGAAGAAGATCTCCAGACCCCATATCGCATTGATCGCCCAGCACGCCGCCAGCGTCGCGACCCAGGCAATCGTCGCCGGCCAGCTGAACAGCAGGCGCCTCCATTCGGCGTAATTCTGGCGGAGGCCCAGCCGCGGTAGGATCCAGAAATCGGCGAAAATCACGGCCCCCATCGGCATGAGAAGCAGTCCATAGAGGGCGACGAAATCGAGCAGGCGCATCATCAGTGCGGGGAACAGGGCCGCAATCGTCGTGATTCCGCCGACGGCGAGGGTGACCTTCCAACGTTTCCAGTTCGGTGTCACGGTCTGCATCGCGAGTCCGGCCCGGTAGATGGTCGGATTGGCCGTCGTCCATCCCGC
>CAZMXY010000237.1:0-5215 GCA_964570345.1 uncultured Rhodothermales bacterium
GGACGGTCGAGCGCGACGCCGGCGCGGGGGTCGCCTTCACCTACACGAGCCCGGATGGCGAAGAGGGGTATCCGGGCACGCTGACGGCCGAAGTGACCTACACGCTCACTGAGAACGACGAGCTGATCGTCGACTACGTCGCGACGACGGACGAGGCGACGCCGGTCAACCTGACGCAGCACACGTATTTCAATCTCGCGGATGCAGGGAAACGAGACGTCCTCGGGCACGAATTGACCATCAACGCCGACGCGTTCACGGCGGTGGACGAGACGCTCATCCCAACCGGCGAGCTGCGGCCGGTGAGCGATACGCCGTTCGACTTCACCAATCCAAGGGCGATCGGCGAGCACATCGACGAGGAAGGCGACGAGCAGATCGGGTTCGGCGGGGGTTACGACCACAATTTCGTGTTGAATCGGGAGGGCATCGACGCCGGCGAGCCGTCGTTCGCGGCGCGCGTCTTCGAGCCCTCGAGCGGACGCGTGATGGAGGTCTACACGACGGAGCCCGGCATGCAGTTCTACTCCGGCAATTTTCTCGACGGCAGCCTCAGCGGTAAAGGCGGCGTCGTGTACGGGCACCGTCACGGCTTCTGCCTCGAGACGCAGCACTTTCCGAACTCGCCGAACGAGCCGAGCTTCCCGTCGACCATCCTTCGTCCGGACGAGACGTATCGGTCGAGGACGATCTTTGCATTCACGACCCGATGACGCTGCACTGGTTCGACGTCGTCGCGTTCTGTGCGTTTCTCGCCTTCGTCATCGGCGTGTCGCTGTACGTTTCGCGCCACGAGAAGACGGATGAAGACTACTTCCTCGCCGGGCGGAAGCTGTCGTGGTGGCTCATCGGCTTCTCCCTGATCGCATCCAACATCTCGACGGAGCACTTCGTGGGGATGGCCGGCCGCGGCTACGAGCTGGGGCTGGCGATCGCGAGCTACGAATGGATGGCGGCCGTGACGCTCGTCATCGTCGCCCTCTGGTTCCTGCCGAAATTTCTCAAGGCGGGGATCTACACGATGCCGGAATACCTGGAGTATCGATACGACGCCACGGCGCGTGCGATCATGGCGACGTTCATGATGATCGCCTACGTCTTCGTCGCGCTGGCCTCGGTGCTCTATGCGGGCGCGATCGCGCTCGAGTCGATCTTCGCCATCGATCTCGTTACGGGCATCTGGCTGATCGGCGTCACGGCCGGGGTGTATACGATCTACGGCGGCCTCAGCGCGGTCGTCTGGTCGGACCTGATTCAGGGCGTGGCGCTGCTGCTCGGCGGCGCCCTCATCATGGTGCTTGGCTTCGCCGCGTTGGGCGGAGTCGCGCCGTTCGCCGCGGCCGCGGCCGACAAGCTCCACGTAGTGCTGCCGTGGAATCATCCCGAGATGCCGTGGTTGGCGGTCTTCGTCGGAGGGCTGTGGATTCCCAACCTGTTCTACTGGGGGATGAACCAGTTCATCACGCAGCGGACGCTCGGGGCGCGCAGCCTGGCCGACGGCCAGCGCGGCATTTTCCTGGCCGCCGGCCTGAAGCTGCTGATCCCCTTCGTGATCGTCTTTCCCGGGATCATGGCGGCGGAAATTTTTCCGGAACGCGTCGCGATGGCGGACCAGGCCTATCCGGTGATGATTCGGGAGATCCTGCCGGCCGGCCTCACCGGCCTCATGTTCGCGGCGCTCTTCGGCGCCGTCATGAGCTCGCTTGATTCGATGCTCAACTCCGCCGCGACGATTTTCACGATCGACCTGTACAAGCGGCACTGGAAGCGAAGGGTCGCCGACCCGAGGCATTTTGTGACGGTGGGACGCGTGGCCACGGCCGCGCTCGTCGTCGTGGGGTGTCTCTGGGCGCCCATAGTCGGGGCGACAGGCAGCGTCTTCCAGTACATCCAGATGTTCTGGGGCTTCATCTCGCCCGGCATCGTGGCGGCGTTTCTCTTCGGATTGTTCTCGAAGCGGACGCCGCCCTCGGCCGCGATCGGGGCCATGCTTCTCGGCGTCCCGATCTACGGCGCGCTTCTGTGGACCCTTCCGGACGTGGCCTTCCTGCATCACATGATGATCACCTTCGTCGTGCTCGCCGCATACATGGTCGCGATGCGCATCGCACGGCCGCTCGCGCAGCCGAGGACGCTGCCCGTTTCGGACCTCGACTTAGAGCATGCGCCGTACGCCGGTTGGATCGGCGTGGCGATCGTCGCCGTTACGGGGCTCCTGTATGTCATCTTCTGGTGAGTCATTTACAGTGAATCATTTTCCGCTCAGTCATCTTCAGGTCAGTCACTTTCCCGCGACCGTTCACGAGGTCGAATGAATGCGAAGATGAATCCGCAGCAGATTGGCGGGAAGCGCGATTCGGCATCGACGGCCGACGCGCTGCGAGGCCTATTCCGGACGACGTTCGGAGGGGGCGACGCCGACGTGGTCGTGTGTGCGCCGGGCCGCGTGAACCTGATCGGCGATCACACCGATTACAACGAGGGGCTCGTGATGCCGATGACGATCGACCGCGGCGTTTACGTTTGCTTGGCCGTGCGTCCCGGCGCGTCCGTGCGTCTCTTCTCTGCGAACTTCGGCGAGCGCTTCGATTACGTGGCGGCCGATCGCCCGGCTCCGGCCCGCGCGTCGTGGCCGAGCTACGTCGTGGGGGCCGTCGAGGAGCTCCGCGCACGCGGGCTGATCTCGGGCGGATTCGACCTGCTCATCTTCGGCGACGTGCCGCTCGGGGCCGGCTTGAGCTCTTCCGCAGCTCTTACGGTGTCAGTGGTGTTCGGCCTGCAAACGGCCTTCGCGTTCGATCTGGATCCGATCGATGCGATTCGCCTCAGCCGGAACGTCGAGCATCGCTACGCGGGCGTGCAATGCGGGATCATGGATCCGTACTGCTCCCGCCTCGGCCGTGAGGGCCACGCCCTCTTCCTCGATTGCCGGTCGCTCGAGCACGAGCACGTGCCGATCCGTTTCGACCATGCGGGACTCTCTCTCGTTCTGGTCGACAGCCGCGTTTCACGGGGACTGGTCGATTCGAAATACGGCGAGCGCCGCGAAGAATGCCGTCAGGTGGTTCGTGCGATTCGCGCCGGCGGCAAGTCGGTTCAATCGCTGCGCGAGGTCAATCCGGCATGGCTCGAAGACGAGGGAATTGTGCTGGACGACCGGTTGCTCCGTCGCGGGCGATTCGTCGTCGAAGAGAACGCGCGCGTCGAGCGAGCGAGAAACGCGATCCGATCGGAGGACAACGCGGCCTTCGGGGACCTCATGAACGAGTCCCACGGCGGCCTGCGCGATCTCTTCGACGTAAGCATTCCGGAAGTCGACACGCTCGTCTCCACCGCACAGCGGACTGAGGGCGTGCTGGGAGCGCGGATGACCGGCGGCGGATTTGGAGGATCCGTCGTCTGTCTCGTCCATACGGCCGCCATAGAGCGTCTTCGTCGTGCCATCGAGACGGCGTACCAGGAGAAGCACGGCCGTCGACCCGGCGTGCACGTACTTCGCGAGAATCTTCAAACGGAAGTGCTTTAGGAAGTGCTATAAGGGAGAATGACGTACAATATTCGCCAGGCCTCCTCCGTTATCTCGTTGGTCCGGCGAAGGGCGAACAGGGAAAGCGCAATTTTCGAGGCCCTGCGTAACCTGTTCGGCCCGGCGTCGTATCTTTGTACGATCACCGATTGACGAAAGCAGGAAGGAGGAGAATCATCATGCCGGCAGACGAGGATCACGTTCAGCATATCCTTCTGCGGATTCTCGGCGTGCTATTGATCGCCGTGGGATTTGCACTCATCGCACAGCAGGTGCGCAGCGACGCGACCAACCCCATCCGAATCGCCCAGACCATCGTCTCGGACGTGACGAAGAACGTGAGGGAATGCGAACGCCGGCACGTTCGCGTTCATGCCCGCCCGGCCAAGGCCGCGGCGGCGGCCCGCGCGAAGCGGCCTCCACTTCCGCCCTCCCCGCCGACGCCGCCCGCGCCTCCCGTGCCGTTGATTCTGACGTTATAGGTCGACTCTGAATGTTCTTGTCAGGCGCGCGCATCGGACTCCTCACGGCGGCGCCGATTTTCGTGGCGACGGCTGTCATTGCACTACTCGGCTGCGAGACAACGTCGGAACCCGACCCCTCGCCCCATCCGAATCCGACCCTGGCGATATCGACGGCCGACGGCTTTACGGTCGACGTATTTGCCGACGAGCTGGATCTGCCCACGTCCATGGCGTTTCCACCGGACGGCTCCGAGCGCCTCTTCGTAAATGAGCTCCAGACCGGCCGGGTGATCGTATTCGATGAGGGGAATCGGCTCGAGGATCCCTTCGTCCAGCTCGAGACGAACGTCTCCGGCGGCTTTCCCGTGCAAGGAGAGAACGGTCTTCTCGGTATCGCCTTCGACCCGGACTACGACGCGAACCGCTACGTCTATTTCACCTACGCGTATCGAACCGACGATGCGACGCTCGGTCGGGTTGTCCGGTACACCGACTCCGGAAACAGGGGGACGGATCGAACCGTGCTTCTGGACGACGTCCCGTGCGCGCCCGGACATCAGATCGAAAGTCTCGCCTTCGGCCCCGACGACAAGCTGTACGTCTCCGTCGGTGACGCGTACCTGGACGATCGCGCCCAGGATTCGACGGACGTCCTCGGGAAGATCCTTCGCATGAACCGCGACGGCTCGGTGCCGGACGACAATCCGTTTCCGGATTCGTACGTCTACGCCGTCGGCTTCCGAAACTGCTTTGACCTCGTGTTTCTCCCGAACGGTGATCTCGTAACGACGTGCAACGGCCCGGAGCACAACGACGAAATGGAGGTCGTCGAGAGGGGCGCGAACTACGGATGGCCGTTTTGGACGGGGATGGGCCACACGGAGGGCTACGTAGATCCGATCCACGTGTGGTCGAGCGTCGTGTCGCCGACGGGCATGCTCGTGTATCAGGGGACGCAGTTTCCCGAGCGGTACCGGGGAAAAATGCTGCAGGTCCTCTTCGGATCGACGCATTCTCAGGGGCCCAGCTCCGTCGCGAAGCGAGTACAGATCGTCGACGTCGCCGGCTCCGGTACGCAGGCGACGGCGGGATTCGAGGACCTGCTCGTTTACCAGTTCGAGGACCGCGGAAATCCGCTCGACGTCGTCGAAGGTCCCGACGGTTCCGTGTACCTTAGCGACGTCTTCAAGGGGCGGATTTATCGCATTCGCTACACGGGCTAGCC
>CAZMXY010000238.1:0-3189 GCA_964570345.1 uncultured Rhodothermales bacterium
CGGCGTATTTTCCTCGACGGTCAACACGGCGCGGTGGTCGACGTCGGCCGCCTTGCAGGATTTGGATCGGCGTGCTATGTTTTCAAGATTAAAGGGATACAGACGAGGCCGTCTATGCCCGGTGGATCTGAAGTAACCCGTCTCCTCGCGTCGTCGGCGGAAGGTGATCAAGAGGCGTTCGACCGGCTCTTCCCCATCGTGTACGACGAGCTGCGACAGGTCGCGCATCGGCGCCTGCGCCGCGAACGCCGCGGGCATACGCTGAATACGACGGCGCTCGTGCACGAAGCCTATCTCAAGCTCGTCGATCTCGATTCCATTCAGTACAAGGGTCGAGCTCACTTCTTTGCCGTGGCGGCGCAGGCCATGCGCAATATTCTCGTCACCTACGCCATTCGGCGTAAAGCGCAGCGGCGCGGCGGCGGGCAGCAAAAAGTCCCCCTCGACGATGCGATGCCGGTGACGAAGCAGCAGGCGGACGAGATTCTCGCGCTGCACGAGGCGCTCGAGCGACTGGAGGCCGTGCATGAGCGGCAGGGACGCGTAGTCGAGTGCCGGTTCTTCGCAGGGTTGACGATCGAGGAAGCCGCGAACGTCGTGGGCGTGTCGAACGCAACGGTGAAGCGAGATTGGCGGCTCGCGCGCGCATGGCTCAACCGAGAGCTCAGCCGAGATCCAAGCGTCTGACGATGACTTCCCGGAGTGATTCCAGAGTCTTGAAGGGACGAACGATGAAGGAGGCGCCGCAGTGATACCAGAGCGGTGGCATCGGATTCAGGAAATTTTCGAGGCGGCCCTGCTGCACGAAGGGCCCGCCGTCGAAGCGTATCTTGACGCGGCGTGCGCGCAGGATCCTGAGCTCCAGGAGGAGGTCGCTTCCCTCCTTCGCGCGGACGCTGCACCGGGCCCTCTCGACGACATGGCCGGCCGACTCGTCGGGCCCATGGCCGCCTTGTTTCCGGGTGACCCGATTGAGGGAGCGCGCGTCGGGCCGTATCGCGTGATACGAACCCTCGGTCATGGCGGGATGGGTGTCGTCTATCTGGCCGAACGGGCCGACGGCCAGTTCGAGCGGCAGGTCGCGCTCAAAATACTCAGGCGCGGAATGGGCGCCGAGCACCTCTTGCAGCGCTTCCTGAACGAGCGTCAGATTCTCGCGCGGCTCGTGCATCCGAACATAGCCCGTTTATACGACGGCGGATTCATTCGAGAGCCCACCGGGAAGCCCGATGACGGGCGGCCGTACTTCGCGATGGAGTACGTGGAGGGAGAACCCTTGAACCGGTACTGCGACGTCCGTCGCTTCGACGTCGGGGCCCGGCTCCACCTCTTCTGCGACGTCTGTGCGGCGGTTCAATACGCGCACCAGAATTTCGTCGTACATCGCGACCTGAAGCCGTCGAATATCCTGGTGTCGGACCAGGGCGCGGTCAAGCTCCTCGATTTCGGGATCGCCAAGCTGCTGGATGCGGCGCGTCAGCCTGCCTCGGAGACGTTGACCCGCATCGGAGCCCATGCGATGACGCCGGAGTATGCCAGTCCGGAGCAGGTGCGCGGCGAGCCGATCACTACGGCGACCGACGTGTACGCTCTGGGAATCGTCCTGTATGAGCTGCTGACGGGGCATCGTCCGTATCACGTGAGTTCATCCTCGCCCCGCGAGATGGAACGAATCGTCTGCGAGGAGGAACCGAAGCGGCCGTCGACGGTCGTCCGCGACGTAGAACTCGACGACGAAGCGGAGTCGACCGCCGTCACGCCGGAGGAGGTCGGTCGCCGGCGAGCCACTTCAATCGATCGGCTGGAGAAGCAACTGGCGGGCGATCTCGACACCATCGTCCTCAAAGCACTGCGGAAGGAGCCCGAACGCCGTTATCCGTCGGCCGGACGGCTACTGGAAGACGTCCAGCGACATCTTGCCGGATTTCCGGTGATCGCCCGACCAAACACGCATTCGTACCGCATCTCGAAGTTCGTCAGGCGGCATCGCATGGGCGTGGCGGCCGCGGTGCTGGTCGCGTCATCCCTCCTGGCCGGTCTGATCGGAACGGCGTGGCAGGCGAACGTTGCGGCTCGCGAGCGCGATCAGGCGTTCCTCGAAGCGGGCAAGGCGGAGCAGGTGGCCGCATTTCTCGAGGATCTATTCACGGCATCCGATCCTCTTCTCGCTTCTGAAACGCAGCGCCCGGATACCCTCCGAGTCCGCGACTTCTTGGAACGAGGCGCCGACAAGGTGCAGCGCGAACTGAGTGAGCAGCCGGGCGTCCGCGCCGCCATGATGAACGTCGTCGGCGACGTGTATCGAAGCCTGGGTCTGTATGATGAATCGCTGCCCCTGGTCGCCGAAGCGCTCCGCATCCGACGGCAGGTGCAGGGCGCCGACCATCCGGACGTCGCGGAGAGCCTGCACAGTCTGGCCGCCGTTCTGCACCAGAAAGGCGACTACGATGAAGCGGAGAAGCATTTTGAGCGCGCACTTTCCATTCTACGTTCCGCCGAACGAGAAGACGACGTCTCCACGGCCCTCTTGCTGCGGGATTTTGCCTTGCTGCTCCGAGACGTAGGGCGGTTCGACGAAGCGGAACGGCTGCTGCAGGAAGCGCTGGCCATTCAGCGGACGCGACTCGGCGACGAGCATCTCGAGGTGGCGTCGACGATGATGCGGCTCGGCACCGTCCACCATTATCGGTCGGATCTGGCCGGTGCGGAGACCTATTACAGGGAAGCCCTCGCGCTGCATCGAAAGCTTCTGAGCGAAGGGCATCCGACGCTGGCGGAGTCCATGCTCAATACGGGGACGTTGTTGAGGGAGAAGGGGGACTTCGATGCCGCCGAGCCGCTCCTGGAGGAGGCCCTTGCCGCGCGGCGAAGGGTTCTCGGAGACGAGCATCCTCTGACGGTGACGGCCATGTTCGAGTTGGCGATGATGATCCGTGAGAAGGGCGAGAACGAGAAGGCGGCCGGACTCTATCATGAGATCATCGAGCTCGACCGAGTCCTGCTCGGATCGGATCATCAATACCTTGGACTGGACTTTTTTGAGCTTGGCATCACGTTGCACAGGATGGAGGATTACGATGGCGCCGACGAAGCGTACCGCCAAGCCCTCTCGATTCTGCGGCGTACGCTGCCGGACGACCATCCGAGTACGGCCAACGTTTTGAATGGACTGGGCTTCAACTACCTGGG
>CAZMXY010000238.1:3289-5204 GCA_964570345.1 uncultured Rhodothermales bacterium
ACGACCATCCGAGTACGGCCAACGTTTTGAATGGACTGGGCTTCAACTACCTGGGTACGGAGTCGCCGGAGCGATGCGAGGCGCCGCTGCGCGAAGCGCTCGAAATCTACCGGAAGAGCGTGGGAGACGACGTGTGGAGGACGGGTGCCGCCGAGAGCGCTCTCGGGCACTGCTTGATGACAATGGGACGGCTCGATGAGGCCGGCCCGCTCCTTCTCGAGGGTTACGCGACGCTGGAGAGCGGCAGCGGGCCGACCCGGGCTGCCCTGGAGCGCCTGGTCACCTACTTCGGATTGCGGAATCATCCCGAGAAGGCGGCGGAATACGGATCGCTGCTCTCTGCCGCGACCTACTGACGGCGACGTGAACGGCCGTCGTTCGAACGCGACGGGGGCGCACTCTCGGACGCCGCGAAGTCGGGGTAGACTTTTCGCGACAGCTTGCGCCCCGTATGACGCTCGATGTCCCGGAGAAGCTTCTGTTCGTCACCGGCCACGAACGTGATCGCGTCACCGAGGGCCTCTGCACGTCCCGTGCGACCGATGCGATGAATGTAGTCCTCCGCCTGATTCGGCGTGTCGAAATTGATCACGTGCGTGATACCGTCGACGTCGATCCCGCGGGCGGCGACGTCGGTCGCCACCATGATGCTGAACCGCCCGCTCTTGAAGCCATCCAGGGCGCGTTGGCGCTGATTTTGCGAGCGGTTGGAATGCATCACCGTCGCGGAGAATCCTCGCTGTCCGAGCTTCTTCATGATGCGGTCCGCGCGGTGCTTCGTGCGCGAGAAGACGAGGACGTTCTCAACCGGCTCCGTTTTGAGCACGTGGAAGAGCAGGTCCATCTTTCGATCCTGTCTCACCATGCATACCTGTTGGATCACGCTCTCGACAGGATTCCGGCGCTCGCCCACTTCAATGTGGACGGGATCCGAGAGGATCTCGCGGGCCAGATCCCGCACGGCATTCGGCATGGTGGCCGAGAACAGCAGCGTTTGACGGCGGCGCGGAGTGTGCGCGACGATTTTTCGGACGTCGCGGATAAAGCCCATGTCGAACATCCGATCGGCCTCGTCGACGACGAGTACTTCGACGCGAGAGAGGTCGATGCTGCCGCGCTCCATGTGATCCAGCAACCGTCCCGGCGTCGCCGCGACGACGTCGACGCCGCGTTTCAGTGCCCGGAATTGCTGTCCGATTCCGACGCCCCCGTAGACGGCCGTGCTGCGTACGTCGACGAAACGTCCGTAGGTGGTAATCGATTCCTCTATCTGAACGGCGAGTTCGCGCGTGGGTACGACCACCAGGGCACGGAGGTGACGGTGCGTCGAGCCGTTACGCCGTTTCGAGCCGTTCCGGTCTCCATCGGATGACGAGAGACGGTCCAGCATGGGAAGAACGAACGCAGCCGTCTTGCCCGTGCCGGTCTGAGCGCAGCCCATGAGGTCGCGTCCGGACACGGCAGGAGGGACAGCCTGCGCCTGAATGTCGGTTGGTGAAGAATAGCCGGCCGCGAGAACGCCGCGAAGTACGCCGTCCGAAAGGCCGAGCGAATTGAAAGTCTTCATAAAGCTGTAGTGTGGATATAGGACTCCCGATCGAAACGGGAGAGCCGAAGTAACAAAGGAAAGGCCGTTCGGGATTTGCGAGATCGGTGAGAAGCGAGGCGCCGCGGCCTGTGAGGGCTGTGGCGCGCACCGAGCGGATGGAAGTCCGAGAGGTGGGACGTAGGCTCGATGCGTGGATCGGCCCGTCGCTTCCAGCATGAAAGCCGGCAAATTCCGGAAAGCGGTAAGAATGATCCGCTTCCGATCGTTTCAAGAACCGGCAACGGGACGTATTGGCCGCTGCAACGGCGCCCCCCGTGCTTTGTTCTGCCGATTCTTAGCCGGCGCGGTGCGAAACGCGGCGGATGA
>CAZMXY010000239.1:0-2170 GCA_964570345.1 uncultured Rhodothermales bacterium
GTACATCGCGACCTGAAACCCTCCAACATCCTCGTTGCCGAGGGTGGTCGCGTCAAGCTGTTGGACTTTGGAATCGCCAAACTGCTCGGTCCCGATGAGGTGGCGGAACAGACGCGAACGCGGGCTCCGATTCTGACACCCGAGTATGCCGCCCCGGAGCAGCTGCGGGGCGAACCCATAAGCACCGCCGCAGACGTATACGCGCTGGGCGTCATCCTCCACGAGCTGCTTTCAGGCTGCAGGCCTTCCATGTATCCGGACAACGTGGCAGATAACGGGGAGCGTTCTGCCGCGCACGTTCGGGTGCCGCGCCCTAGCGCCGTCGATGGACTTCCGAAGCGTATCCGGCGACGTCTCACAGGCGACCTCGACGTGATCGTGATGAAGGCGCTGCGAATCGAGCCGCAGCGGCGCTACAACTCCGTCGATGCCCTTCGGGACGATCTTCAACGCCATCGGGCCGGGCTGCCCGTGATTGCTCGAGGCGACCCGTGGGGATATCGACTAAAGAAGTTCGTCGGCCGACATCGCGCCGTCGCCGTCGCCTCGCTGCTGGCTCTCCTTTCGCTCTCTGCCGGTCTGAGCGTTGCCGTCGTACAGGCCCGGGAGAAGGCTCTCGAGGCGAAGAAAGCCGAGGAGGTGAAGGATTTTGTGCTGAGCCTGTTCGAGCACGCTCAGCCCGAGGCCTCCGGAGGTCGAGACGTCAGCGTTCGCGAGATGGTGGACCTGGGTGCGACACGCGTCGTGACCGAGCTCGAAGCGCAGCCACAGGTGCAAGCCGAGATGATGGCGCTGCTCGGAGATGTTTATATCTCGCTTGACGGAAACGCCGAGGCTGAAGAGCTACTCGAGCGCTCGCTCGCAACGCGAGAGGCGCTTTACGGGGACGTGCACCCGGAGATCGCGCGGACGCTTTTCCTGATTGGCAAGCTCCGCTATCAGACGGGTGATTACGACGAGGCCGAAGCCTACCTGCTAAAGACGCTCGATCAGCAAGAAGCTCTCGGCCGCGAGACGCATGTGGAGACGGCGGATGTTCTCTCCACATTGGCTCAGGTGCTGCTCTGGGTGGGTCGATTCGAGGATGCACGGGTGCGCAGCGACGAGGCGCTCCGGATCCGGCGCGCACGGTATGGACCGGGTCATCCCATGGTGGGAAAGTCCATTGCCCAGCAGGCCAAGATTCGATACCGGGAGGGCAACTATGCGGAAGCGGTAGTCATGTACCGGGAGGCGCTCTCGCTGCTCAGGGATGCCCCCGCCGGACATCGCTCCGACAAGTTGACCGTGCTCGAGGGCCTGGCTCTCGCCCTGCAGGATCTGGGTAACTACGAGGAAAGTGAGCGGGTAACGCGAGAGCATCTGGATCAGGGAGTCGCGCTGTATGGTCCGGACCATTCCAACGTCGCCACCATGCAGCACAACCTTGCCAAATTGCTGAAGCAACAAAGAAAGTTCGCAGCCGCCGATTCGATGTATCGGGAGGCACTCGGGGTCTACCGGCGGGCGCTTGGAGACGACCATGTCTACGTCGCAGTCACCATGCACGACCTGGGGTCGTTGCGGCTGTCTCAGGGCGAATATCAAGAGGCAGAAACGCTGCTGCGCACCTCACTCGCCATCTATCGAAAGCAGATGGGCGACGACCACGCGTACGTAGCCATGAATTTGAATACGCTTGGGCGGCTGCTCTCGAGGACGGGCGCCTTTGACGAGGCGGAGGCACACTTCCGGGAGGCGGTCACCTCGTACCGCCGGGCGTTACCGGCCGACCATCCGGTCGTCGGAACGAGCCTGATCGACCTGGGAGGGCTCCTCATGCGTCGCGGCCGGCCGGCTGAGGCCGAGCCCCTTCTGCGTGAGGCGTTCCGGCTCTGGACAATTGCGTTCGCCGACTCCGACCGACGCGCGATTCAAGCGCATCTGGAACTCGGTAACTGCTTAGTGTCGCTGCGGCAATTTGATGAAGCAATGGCACTCCTCAAACGCGCCGGAGAACTGGCAACACAGTACTTGGGCTCCAATCATGTGTATGCCGTACGCGCCGCGACCTCGCTCGAGACGTTACACGAAATGCGACCGACTCCGTGAGATAGCGGCGCGGTCACCGCCGAAATCTTTGTTGCCACAAGTATAAATGGCGCCCGAATGTCTTACAGCCGGAGAGCAG
>CAZMXY010000239.1:2270-5202 GCA_964570345.1 uncultured Rhodothermales bacterium
TAAACCCGCACTTTCACGTCCTGATGCCCGACGGCGTTTTTGTCAAAGGTCCCGCTGGCCCCCCCGATCGTTCGTCGGCCATTGGATCGGCCAGGGAATTCTCCGGCTGCGGCTGTGCCGCTACGTGATTCGGGACGCGGGAGGACAGACGTGTCCCGCTCGACTCAGGGCAAGCTTCACCTCGACGTAAGCCACGTCTTCCGGTGCCGCTCGGCCGGATGCCATCAAACCTGGACCTTCGACAAGTCGCTTCGCGCCAGCGCGCTGTTCAGCGTGCTGTAGCAAGGTCTCCGCACGCACTGAGACGAAGGAATAATCTTCGAAAATCCTCAGCTCGGCTCAGGTAAGAAAGCGCGGAGTAGCCCCGCTCAATTTCCTGCGAGCGTCCTGAAAGAGTCGGCTTCGGCGGGGCGGCCGCGGTCATCCAGATACTCCACGAGGTGGCGGGCAACGTGGCGCGTCCATCCGTGGCCGTCGCCGGCCTGGGCCCGCATGGCGTCGAGGTGCTCGCGCAGGAGCCGTTCACCCTCGACATCACGGCCCTGGCCGACGAGCGCGGCCCCCAGCTCCCCACCGATCAGCCGATGCCTGGCGCAGCACGGCGGCCACCGTCAGGCTTTCGGGGACGATGGCCCCCCCTGAATCGGATCGACGGACGAGAGCATGGACTGGAGAAACCGGGTGATCTCCTCGGCCTTCGCGGCCTCCGTCTGCGCGTGATCGAGGGCAGCTTTGAGACGAACCGTGTACGCCGTCGTCAGCAAGGTGATGAGTACCAGCAGCGCTGCGGTGACGCCGACGCCTGCCCGATGCCGCTCGATAAACTTGCGGGCGCGGTAGCCCGCCGTCGCCGGGCGGGCCTCAACGGGAAGGCCTTCCAGATGGCGGCGGAGGTCGGCAGCGAGGGCATCCGCAGAAGCGTACCGGCGCTCTGGCTCCTTGGCGAGCGCCTTCAGCACGATGGTATCGAGGTCGCCGCGCAGGGTCCGCTGCCGCCGGACCGGGGCGACCGCGCTCGGCCGCGGGGGTTCCGTCTCAGTGACGAGGCGGTCCGACCGTCGGCTTCATGATGCCCGGGCTCGACCTACCCGGCCCCATGCCGGTGAATATCTCGGGCGGAGGCACCAACATCTTCATCAACGGGCGGGAGATCCACCCGTGGGATCAGTTGGCGATCTACCAGCTACTCGGCGACACCTATCCGGGCCGCTACCAGCTTGACGCCCAGGGCAACCTGAGCGTCGAAGGCGGTGCGTTCCTCGTGAACCTCGTTCAGGCGTCGCAGCGGTCGAGCGGCGGCGGGCAGGGCGGGCTGACCTCCGGCAGCGGGGGCACCGTGGGCGTCGACGGCAGCGGCGGCGTACTGTTCTTCACTCCCAACGCCAGCGGCGGGTATGATGCATACAACAATTAAGCAGCTCGGGTGAGCCCAGCTTCGCGCACGTGCGACTGCGCGTGTTCGATCTGCTCGGCCGAGCCTTGTCAAGCCTTGGGTATGCGTGCGTTGCATTGCCGAGAAGGGACCGAGCCGGCGGGACCCGGCTGTCTTGAAAGGACGCGCCTCGGCAGCGCCCCTGCGATCGCTACCTGCTCGGCTGAGGCAGGACGCCGCCCGGCCGACCGAAATGCGGTACCATGTGTTGAGAGGCGAGATCGACTTCCGGCTTCGGAACAACGAAGCGTTCAAGTAGCCGGGAGTAGTACAAACAGCCGAGTTCGTCCGCGGGTCTCGAGCGGACGAAGGATTCGGCCTGATCCAGCGCGTACAGCCACTTCTGCTTGCTCTCTACGAGATCGATGGGTGCGACCAGTTCGAGTCGGGCCAGGTCGTGCTCCTGCACCCGGCCCCTTCGCTTGAGTAGCTCCAGCAGAGAAAGCGGCGTGAAGCCGGGATCCTTCCCCACGGCAGCCCAGCAGAGGGCGGAGAGCGGCAGGACTCGCTCGTGAACGAAGAGAACATCCACGTAGTCCCGTGGTTCGTCTCGTCCCGCCAGCGCGAGCGTCTTGTTCACCGCGAGGTCAACTTTATGTAGCAGGTAGCCGCCCAGAGGATCCCGCACCGGCGGCATGAAGCGCCATGCCGAGTCGTGCGCCCAGTCGACGCGTGTTGCCTCGTCCCCCTTTCGTACCACCGCCCGGATGAACCCTGGTTGGCTTAGCTCAACGTCGAGGTCATACTTCGCCTCTTCCAGTAATCGGCGGTCCGACTGGAAGGCCTGCCCGACGCGTTCAGCCGAGTCGTGGAAGAAATCGAGATCGCGGCTGTACCGGAGCGAGTTCGGCTCGAAATGCAGTGCCGCGCCCCCGGCGAGGTAGCTGTCGGGCGTGCGGGTCTGCGCCAGCAATGCCAGAACTGAACGCTGAAGGTCCGTCAGGGGCATGTGAGCTTGTCGAGGAGAGACCGCCCAATCACCCAGGCCTTTCGATCTCCGTGCTTCATGAGCTGTTCGGCTACCCATCTGACGTCGCGTTCGTTGACTTCGAGGTCAGGGCGGTACGACCAGAAGCACGTCGTGTGAAACTCGCGGTAAGCACGGCGCGCTTCACGCACGGCTACCATACGTCGTGCCGTCGCCTTGTCCAGCGTCCGGCGGCTCGTTCGTCCGCCTCGTCGGCCAATTTCGGCCAAATACTGTCGAATTTCATTCTTCATGGACGTAAGCGGCTTACGTTCCTTTGCCCAACGATGGCTCGACGAATTCGGTTCCGGACCGTCAGGGAGGAAGCTACACGGTTTATGTCCGCGCCGCAGGATTCAACGCGTGATGACAGCCGTCGGCCGCCGGACATTGCCCGGAAGTTTCGGTATCCCAGGGAGCCGGCCAGGTACCGATCCCCCTACGGAGCGAGCCGTCCGTCCCCTTCTTCTCGCAACGGGCCGACGCCTACGCCGGCTACCGCGGTCGCGGGCGGGCGTTCGACTACTTCTGGG
>CAZMXY010000240.1:0-5183 GCA_964570345.1 uncultured Rhodothermales bacterium
CGCTACCACGGCCTGCTCTACGGATATCTCCGCCGGCGCGGGGCCGACCCGGCCGTATGCGACGATCTTGCACAGCAGGCCTTCGTCACGATCTGGGACCGCCGAACCTACATCGACGACCGCCAGTCGCTGCGGGCGTTTTTGTTCAAGATCAGCTACAACGGTGCGCTGAATCACTTCCGGGACTCGGCCAAATTTGTCGGCGACGAGAGTCTCTCCGATGCTCCCGCCTCGAGCGATCCCGCGATGGGCGCGGAGTACGCGTTGATGCTGGAAACCCTCCGCGAGGTCGTCGACCGGCTACCGGAACGACGGCGTGCCGTGTTCGAGCTGTGCTTCCTCGAAGAGTTTACCTACCGAGAGGCGGCCGAGGTGCTGGGCATCAGCATAAAAACCGTCGAGAACCAGATGGGCGCGGCGCTGAAGGCGCTTCGAGCCGCCTTTCGGCGCTTCGCCGATGTATGATCCTGGTTCGATCAGAAGACATGGCCGACGCCTCTCGCCCGGACGGCGATTGAGCACGGATAGGGGTGCTTCGCACACTGATGTGTATGGGCTCTGAACGCTCACATCATCAGTTTATAGACGAAGGTGTAACCGATGAAAGCAATCAATCTCAAAAGTTTTTCTGTCCTGTTGACCGCCGCGATTTTCGTGATGATCGGCTGCGAATCGCCGACGTCGTCGCTGGTCGAGGGGCAAGAGATTTTGGCCGCAGGTCTCGATTCTCCGGATTTCGTGTCGGCCGAGCTGGCCGACGTCCTCACGCAGGAGCTTGACCTGACTACCGAGCAGCAGGCGTCAATCCAGATGGCGATCGAGGAGGCGATGCGGTCAGGAATGCCGTCAGGAGTAGAGACGTCGCCGCCGTCCTCAACCCAGCGACGGGATAGAGGCAACGTGCATCCGAGCGGCCTCTGGTTCGTTAGCGCGCGCCTGCAGGACTTCCTTACGGAACGGCAGAAGGCGAAGCTCTTTCGCGCGGCCGACCATTACGGGGAGCAGCATCTGCAGAAGCTGGTTGGGGTCTACGGCCCGTGCGACATCGATCGGCCCGGATCGCTCGACGGCGCCGTGCGCATTCCGTTTCACGTCATCGTCGCACTCCTGACGAGGGAGCAGCGCGCCGAGGCGGCGGCCATCCGCGCGAGATATCACGATCAGATCGAGGCGATCCACCGGAAGGTGCGTTCCGGCGAGCTGAGGCGTGAGGAAGCGGCGGAGGAGCTTCAGGCGCTGCACGACGCACTCGCGGCGGCACTTCGGGGCCTCCTGACCGACGAACAGGTCGCGGCTATTGAGGACCGCATCGCGGCTCGGGGCCACGACGACGGCTCGCATCTGCAAGCACTGAAGCAGGCGATGATCGAGGCCCTCGGCTTGCGCGAAAGGCAGGTTGCCGCGCTGGATGGGTTGCACCGGGCCCAGTGCACTGCCCTACAGGAGCTGGTGGACCGGGCGCAAAGCGGCCGGATCACGCGCGCTGAGTATCGCACCGGTCTCGAACGGCTGGTCGCGGCGAAAGCCGGAGCTTACGCCGACATCCTCGTCGGCAAGCAGGTCGAGACCGCCCAGATCCACGACGCTCTGTTGGTCATCAACGCGCGGCGGTTCATCCATTGGGTCGCCGGAGGTACGGGTGGATGACGGCTGATCGCACGTCTCCGGTCGAGAGCACGAGAGGAGCGAGGCGTCCGCGTCTTGCCTCCTCTCGTGCATGTCCGGAAATATCGAACGGCCGGCCCGTCTCTTCGTGCGCAACGGCTTTTCGGCGGGTTCTCCCCGGCCGTCCGGGTCGAGCTCTCCCGCCGCCGCGAAAGCTCTACTGATTAGATCGGGCACGAAATGAACGACGAAACGAATCTGCCGGAGAACGATCGAGATCTGCGACTCGCGCGTCGAATCGGCGACCTTCTGGAGAAGGGCACGCTGGAAGGCGCGAGGCTCGACGATAGGACGCCCCATGAGCTCGACGACGAGCACGAGGTTAAGCACGAGGCATTCATTCGCACGCTCATGGCCTGGAGAGGACGGGCCGTCGCGGCTGCGGAAAAACCCTCCGAGGAAGCGTCGAACCGTCTATGGCAGCGCATTGAAGAAGAGACACGCGATCGGCCGTCCCGGCCAGACAGGAGGCCCATCGAACCGGCGATGCGCCGAACGCCGCGATGGACCTGGGTCTCCCTCGCGGCCGCAGTTCTCGTCGGCGGCATCATCGCCCTGCTGGTACTGCGCGGACCGTCGGAGATGCTTGTCGCGAGTGCCGGGGCCGACATGGTGCGGTACACGGCCGGCGACGGGTCGGTCGTCACGCTTCGGCCGTATTCCGGTCTGTATCTCCTCGATGAATCCGGCGAGAACGTGCGGTATCGGCTCGAGGGCGAAGCCTTGTTTGCCGTTTCGGAGCGCGGCGAGGGCACGTTCGCTGTCGAGGCCGGCGAGGCGCTCGTCGAGGTGCTGGGCACACGCTTTAACGTGAGCACCTGGGGCGGCGCGACCTCCGTCTACCTGGAAGAGGGACGGATTCGATTGTCGCATCGATCGACCGGGGAGGACGTCGTCCTCACCCCCGGCCAGGCGAGCCACGTGACGCACTCGGGGGAGCTGAAGGCAGCCGCAGCCGAGCCCCCGGACGAGCACCTCGATTGGCTCCGAGGGGAACTGCAGTTCCAGCAGCGGTCGGTCCGGCTCGTTGCGGCGGAGATGGAACAGCATTTCGGAATTGATCTCGAGCTTCCGGCGCCGATACTGGATGTGACACTGACGGGCCGCATCTTGCTCGACGAGCCCATGCAGAGCCTGACGGATCTTGCCGAAGTGATCGGCGGACGCTTTGTCGAGATAGGACCGAACACCTACCTCTTCATATCCGAATAGACCTTCACCGGCATGCACGTACTCGACGCCGACCGCATGTGCTCGGCCGGCTACAACCGGATGGCGGGCCAGATCACACTGCTGGTCCTCATCACCGTGCTCGGGTCCTCATCGGATCGTGTAGAAGCACAGGATCGCTACGCTTACCGCGACGCGTCCGTGCGCGCGGTGTTGGCCGACGTCGCCGAGCGGGCCGATCATCACTTCCTCTTCCGAGACGTCCTCATCGCCGGCAAGCGAGTCAGTTTCGAGTCCGGCTCGGACGACCTTCTCGCCGCTCTGGAGGAAGCACTGCGTACCCAGGGGCTTCGCATGCGAGTGGATTCGGTGCGCAGGCAGATTCTTCTGCTCGAAGAGGAGGATCGGCAGTCGGCCACGGCATTGCAGGTGCGAGGTATCGTGATGGATGACGACCACGGAACTCGGCTGCCCTTCGCGACGGTTACGTGGCGTGACGACGGGCGGCTTCGAGGCACGGCGGCCAACGAGGCGGGCGTCTTCGACCTGCGGCTCGACTCGCAGGCCGGCCTCGTCGAGCTGACCGTTTCCTACGTCGGCTATCGCTCCAAACGGGTGGGCATCGATGCGGATCGACCCGTCGATCACCTCCCCGTTCGGCTCAAACCCGAGACCGCATTCGGGCCGGAGGTCCTCGTCAGCACGGCAGGCCTCCGGACGGAAATAGATACGGCATGGCATCACCTGCTGCAGGCAGGGGTCTCCTCGCCGCTCGGAGAAAACAGTGTACTCCGCTCCCTGCAGACGCTCCCGTCGGTCTCTGTCTCTCCGGCTGCGTCGCCGGGTCTTAACGTGCGCGGAAGCCGAGCGGACGGCTTCCAGGTGCTGCTCGACGGAATGTCCGTATACAATCAGAACCACTTCTTCGGACTCTTCGACGCATTCAACGAGGAGGTGCTGCAGACCGTCGGGCTGTACTACGGTATTGCGCCGGCATCATTGCAAGGGCCGCCCGGAGGCACGCTGTCGTTCGTAACCCGCACGGGCTCGCAATCCGACGTCCACGCGTCGATCGGCCTTAGCAACACCTCCGGCAGGGGCTCGCTCGAAGGTCCGCTCTTCGGCGGGCGGGCCAGCTGGCTCCTGTCGGGACGCCGATCGTATCTCAACGCCGTCGACTGGTTCAACAACGCCGAGCTGATTGGACTCGGGCTCGACGTCGGGCGACCGACGAGCCTACCCGGCGGACCCATCCGCCCGATCGCTGATCCAGCACTCACGGCCGGTGACGCGTGGGCACGCTTCCACGACGTCCACGGAAAGCTCTTCTACGAGGCGGCCGGCGGCGCCCGGCTCATGCTGAGCGGATACGCGGGTGGTGACGCCACTCGGTACGATGCCGAGCGACTTGTAGACGACCCCGCCCGTGATGAGCCGGTCCTCAGCCCCGCCGTGACGAGAAACGACTGGGGCGGCACCACCGCGAGCGCGCGGCTTCAGGCGCCGGTCGGGTCCTCTGCCTACGGCCATTCGATAGCCGGATTCAGCCGGTATCGGAGCACTTTTTCGAAAGACGACTTCGTCTATACCGATCCGACACGCGCCCTCATATCGACCGACACGTCCCGCCACGTCATTCGACCGTTCTCCAACGAGAACGAACTGCTGGAGTTGATGCTGGCGCAGCATCTCGATCTCTCGTCCCGAACCGGCGGCGTCTGGTCGTTCGGCTATGCCCTGCATCAGCATGAAATCAGCTATTCGGAGGCCTCGACGCTGCGGAGCCTCTTCGACGAGACGCGCCGGAGCACGCAGCTGGACCTGTTTTCACAGTATGAGGGGCTTCTCACCGATGAGGTGAGTCTCCTCGCCGGCCTGCGATCGCATTACTTCGCTTCAGGGCGGTACGCTCGCCTGTCGCCGAGACTTCGGCTGCGTCTGTTTCCGAGCCGGCGCCTCTCCGTCGGCGGCGGGTTTAGCCGCAATCATCAGTTTATTCACCGGCTGTACGTGGAGCAGAGCACCCACGCGGACATCTGGGTGATGAGCACGCCGGACCAGCCGCCCGGCAGCGTCGATCACGTGACGGCCGGTCTGTATCTCAAGGCTGCCAGAACGCTCTTTTTTCAGATTGAGGCCTATCACAAGCGGTTTGAAAACCTGCGTGAGCACGAGGCGAGCGCGGCGCGGAGGCGTCTACACGCGACGAGTCCGCTACTCGACCCGTGGCTGCACGACAATGAGGGGCTAGCTCGCGGCGTGGAGGTGATGGGCCGCAAGCAGATCGGGGCCATGCGCTGGACGAACAGCTACACGCTGTCGGACATGGAGATCCGAAACAAGCGATT
>CAZMXY010000241.1:0-1427 GCA_964570345.1 uncultured Rhodothermales bacterium
GGCGTCACCAGCTCGGTGATCACGCGCGCCGTGATCAGGTTGTTGGAGGTGGCCAGCGCACGGCGCAGCGTCACCATCCCGCCGGACGATCCCCCGAAATTGCTGGGCGACCAGGCCTGCTGCGTGAAGGGTCCGGTGTAGGTGAGCGGGCGGTCCGGCAGCGCGTGCGAGGGCGGCCAGCCGTTGTCGATCGCCGCCGTGTAGACGAACGGCTTGAACGTGGAGCCCGGCTGCCGGCGCGTGCCCGCGACGTGGTCGTTCCAGTCCCGCTCCATGTCGCGGCCGCCGATCCAGACACGCACCTGTCCGCTGCGCGGATCGATCGACACGAGCCCCGCCTGCAGACGACTCTTCACCGCTTTGAGCGAATCCATGAAGGCCTCGTCTCTCCACAGCTCGGCGAGGGCTTCCTGCTCACCGACGCCGCGCTCCCGCAAGCGCGTGAAGGCGGGCGCCCGGCGCACGAACTCCTCGGCCAGATCCCGCCGCTCCCGCCAGAAGTAGGCGAAGGGCTCGTCATTCGCCGCGCTTAGATAGTTCTGCACGCTGCCGCCGAGGTCGTAGTCCGATTCGCGGCTCCACTCGTAGTCGACGACCGCCTGCAGGCCCGTCATCTGGTCCTCGACGGCGGCGCGGGCGAGCTCCTGGAGGCGGCTGTCGATCGTCGTGTGCACGCGGAGGCCCGCCGAGTAGACGTCGACGCCGCTCCGCTCGCCCCAATCCGTCAGCCACGTCTTGAGGACCTGCGAAAAATGCGGTGCGGGTCCTGCGGTGAGCGCGGAGGAATGGTACGCCGCCCCGACCGGCGCCTCGCTGAACGCCGCGAGCTGCTCGTCCGACAGGAAGCCGCGCAGGGCCATGAGCTGCAGCACCTGATTCCGCCGCGTGCGCGACGCCTCCGGATTGCGGATGGGGTTGTAGCGCGTGATGGCCCTGAGCATGCCGATCAGCGTGGCGCTCTCCGGGACCGTCAGCGCGACGGCGGGCTTGCCGAAGAACGTCTGCGCCGCCGTCTCGATGCCGTAGGCCCGGTAACCGAACTGTACGGTGTTGAGGTACAGCTCGAGGATCTCCTCTTTCGAGTAGCGCTCTTCCAACTGCCTCGCGGTCGCCATCTCTTTGAGCTTGCGGCTCGGCGAGCGCTCGAAGCCGATCTCCTCGTTGTAGAGATTGCGCGCGAGCTGCTGCGTGATGGTCGAGCCGCCCTGCATCCGAAAGTCGGAGAAGCCCAGCTTCGCGAGGGCGGACTGGCCGACGGCGGACGCCGTGCGGAAGACGTCGATCCCCGAGTGGCGGTAGAACCGATGATCTTCCGTCGCCACCAGCGCGTCGACGACGTGCGGGGAGATCCGATCGATCGGCGCCCAGGACCGGTTCTGCGACGAGAAGCGGGCCAGCTCGCGCCCGTCCGACGAATAGGCGACGGC
>CAZMXY010000241.1:1527-3364 GCA_964570345.1 uncultured Rhodothermales bacterium
TCGCGGATTTCCATTTGACATGTTGATTGTTCATCGGCACAGCAGCTCGACTATTGACTCTGAAACGGCCGATTCGCCGGGTGACCGGACCCTCCGGAAGGCCGGCGACTACGGAAGCATGTCCCGAGTGAAAATGCTAAGTTGCGAACGTATTCTCGACAGAATGGGTATATTGCGAACGTTTTCTCAATACTGCGAAGGAATCGACACGCGCAGGGTGCGGAAATCTCCTCGGATACCATGACCACGCTCCTCCACTATCCGCCGGCCGCGGTGACATCCTGGCGCGACCGCGCTCTTCCTGAGGCGGGCCGACCTGCCGGATATGGAGCTCTGATCGACCATTTCGATCTCCAGGTGCCGCTGCCGCCGCGCCTGACGTTCATTGCGGAGCGACACGAGCCGGAGGCGGATGTGAGCTGGCAGGTTCTTCCTCGAAGGCTCAAACCGGACGACACGGTGGAAGCGCACCTCGAATTCGCGCTCAAGCACGAGGGGGTGTTCCTTTCGATTCTGAGCGTCCTCTTCGACGTCATACAACCGGACGCGGTGGCGGCGTTCGTCCGGGAATCTCCGAAGGGAAAGTACACTCGTCGTACCTGGTTCCTGTATGAGTGGTTAACCGGTCGCGAACTGGATATTCCCGACGTAGATGGTCGGCCTGCCGCGGTGGACGTCGTCGATGCGGCACAGCAAGTGGCACTCGCGGACGGTGCGTTGTCCAGGAGACACCGTGTTCGCGACAATTTACCGGGGATCCCGGCATTCTGCCCCATGGTCCGTTGGACCGATGAACTGCGCAGCGCGGCGTCAGCCAATCTGGATCTGACAGCGCGTGAAGTAGCGGGGCGCACGCACCCGGACGTTATCGCTCGGGCCGCCGCGTTCTTGCTTCTCGACGACAGTCGGTCGTCGTTCGAGATCGAGGGCGAAAGACCTTCTCGGGACCGTGCGCACCGATGGGGCCGCGCGATCGGCGAGGCGGGTTCTCGTACCATCACGGTGGATGAGCTGATCCGGCTTCAGCGCATCGTCGTCGGCGACGACCGATTCGTTGAAACAGGGCTGCGCAAGGAAGGGGGATTCATCGGGCAGCGAGACCGCCGGACCCAAAATCCATTGCCGGAACATATCAGCGCACGACCGGACGATCTTGAGAGCCTAATCCAGGGCATGCTCATGTATGACGAAAGAGCCACGTTCGGCCGCGTTGATCCGGTCATCGCTTCCGCCGTGCTTGCGTTCGGTTTCGTCTACGTTCATCCATTTCAGGACGGCAACGGACGAGTCCATCGCTGGCTCATTCATCACGTACTGGCGCGGGCCGGCTACAATCCTCCGGAGCTGCCCTTTCCCGTCAGTGCCGCAATCCTTCGAAATCTTTCGGCTTATCGCAACGTCCTGCAGTCTTATTCGCGTCCCCTTCTGGATTTCATAGAATGGGAGACGACGGAAAGCAGAACCGTGCGGGTAATGAATGAAACCGCCGACTACTATCGCTTTTTCGATGCCACCGCGCACGCCGAGTTTCTCTATAGATGCGTCGAACAGACGGTGACGGAAGATCTTCCTGATGAGATCGCGTACCTCGAACGCTATGATCGATTTGCAGAGCGCGTTCAGCGGATAGTCGACATGCCGTCCGACACCATCGATCTGCTTTTCCGCTTCCTCGATCAAAATGAGGGACGGCTATCGGCTCGGGCGCGGGCGAAAGAATTCTCGAAGCTCACGTCCGATGAGGTAGCCGAAATCGAGATCCTTTTTCGCGAGTCCCTCACCGTCAATCTTCCCGGTCGACCATTGGCTTGAATGAGCCTTCAAGCACGTCGTAGTG
>CAZMXY010000241.1:3464-5157 GCA_964570345.1 uncultured Rhodothermales bacterium
CTATCCTGAGCCGCAGCGCGGGCTCGTGCTGGGATATGCGGCCTTCGCGGATACGGAACTCCACAGAGCGGTCAAGGGCCTCGCCGCGTTGCTCTCGGATGCGTACAGCCGACATCGTAAATACCCTCTAAATTCGGGCGGCGGCCTCTATCTGAAGAGGACCTGAAGCAGCGTAAAGATCGCGCTGAGTGCGCCGATGCCGATAACCGCCCACTTTGCGATCCTCGACTCGATGTCCGACCGTACGGCCTCTATGCTCTTCTCGACGCCCTCGATGCCGGCATCGATCCTCATCTTCAGGCCGGAGATACCGGACTCAAGACCGGTGATTCTCCCATCAAGGCCGGTTATTTTCCCGTCGAGGCCGGTTATTTTCCCGTCGAGGCCGGTGATTTTCCCGTCGAGGCCGGTGATTTTCCCGTCGAGGCCGGTGATTCTCCCGTCGAGGCGGGTGATGCTCCCATCGAGGCCGGTAATTCTCCCATTGAGATCGGTGATGCTCCGGGTGATGCTTCCATCTAGATCAGCGATTCTCCCATCAAGGCCGGTAATTCTTCCACTGAGATCGGTGATTTTCCCGGTAATGGTCCTATCGAGGTTGGTGATTCTCGCGTTCATGCCGGAGAGCGACTCCTTCAGCTCGCTGCGTAGCTCCGCGATCTTCTGCTCCAGGCCGTGCTGCGAGCGCCTGACCTTGTCCTCCAGGTCCGCGGCAAGATCCTTCAGGTCTCGCTTCGTGACCGTGTCGGCCAGGAGCCTGGAGAGCGCCTCCGCCTGCATGGGACTGAACTCGGACACGGTCAGAAAATGCTGGATGTCGTCTTTTTCCATGCTACGAGGACAGAACCGGATGGTTTACGCCCTCGCGACAACGGAGGCCCGGGCATGCTGACGTTCGGAAGCCGCGACCCGTTCAGAACGTCGCCGCGGCGTCGGCTTTACTCGTAAATGGTCTTCGGAAAAGCCGGAACGATTTGCGAAGATGGCCTCTCGCCGGACGGGTCGTAGAATCGCATGAGTCCGGACTCGTCACACGTCCAGAATTCCTCGGCGCCCGCGGCGAAGTAGAGCGCCCGCTTATCATGGATCTCCCGCTCCGTATTTCCTCCCGATAACACTTCGATGCAAATTTCCGGCGCCACTGTGCTTGCCTCGGCACCTTCCGGTATTTGCCGCCACCGCCGATCGGATATCCAGATCACGTCGGCCACTTTTACGCCTCCTCGCGTCGCTATCGCGAACTCCACGGCCCGCTCGCCCGGCCTCTGGAGGTAGTCGCGGAGAAGATCCGTCAGTCGCGTCTGAGCGCGGCTATGCCTGACCTTGTGCGGGCTCAAGACGAGTTGACCGTATTCGTTCGTTTCGATCTTGTACGGGAGATCCCTTAATTGAGGATCACGGAGCGCCCGGCTCCAGACGGCAAGCATTTCCATGGTGCGCGCAGGTTGATCAACTTCGAGTTGCCCTACCGGCCTGGTTTCTTCCATCATGATACTCCGAATCGAAGCGTCTCGGTCCCATTGCCGTCTCGTTCGCCCGCTCCAATTGCCGCCTTCGCCGGCCGGACGCGCACGCACAGAAGACACACGATGAGACAATTCATAACCTTGCGCATTGCACGTGTTGAAGATGCTCACGTTGCCGGATGCGCTCTCGAAATAAAATCCATCATAAACATTCGCGCTCCCGTCAC
>CAZMXY010000242.1:0-5106 GCA_964570345.1 uncultured Rhodothermales bacterium
CTGCTCGAACCGGCGTACCATCCCGCCGCGATGAAGCGTAAACGGTGCGCCCCGCTATCTACATTCGCCGTCCCCCGCCCCGAGCCTGCGCAAATCGCTGCCGTTTGCGCGCATGGTGTAGATCTGCATGGAGCCGCATCGGTTTGACATGAAGGCGATCCTGGAGCCGTCTGGCGACCAGACGGGCGCCATATCGACGGCGTCCGTACTTGTGAGAGACGCTGTCGTCGAATCTGCCAGATGGAGCACGTGAATGTCCGCATTCCCGCCGTACGCGAATGTGATCCGGCCGCCGTCAGGCGACCAGCTGGGGCTCCAGGCATGGTCATCGAGGTGCGTGATCTGCTCTACGTGAGCACCATCCGGCCTAACGGTGAAGAGCTGGTAGAACTCGCCCACGCGGCTCGACTGAAAGACGATATTGGTGCCGTCCGGCGACCACCATGGTGAGAGGTCGTTGGCGGCATGCTCCGTGAGACGGCGCTCGTTGCTGCCATCCACCTTGATCACGTAAATGTCCGCGTTGTCGTCGCGTCGCGATTCGAAGGCCAGGCGCGTTCCATCCGGAGACCAAACCGGGCGGGCGTCGCTTCCATCGGACGTCGTCAGGCGCCGCTCGCCGGTCCCATCTATGTTCGACACGTAGATATCTATGTTGCCGTCGCGCCCGGACGAATAGGCGAGAAAGCGGCCGTCCGGCGAGACGATCGGATACAAATCACGATCTTCGTTGTCGGTCAGCTGCCTCAGGTTGGAGCCATCGGCATGCATGACGAACAGCTCAAAATCACCATCTCGGTTGTCGTAAAAGTAGATCTGGCGGCCGTCTGGAGACCACGTAGGATTGCTGCTTTCCGGCGCTTTTTGCCCGAAAGCAGGCGCCGCTGCCATCAGAAGCACAACTGTCGTCGGGAGACGCGTCATTGTTCAACCTCTGCGCGTTCAACCCTGAAGTCGACGATGAGTGAGTCCTGCACGGGCCGCACATCGACGCGCCCGCGCCAGCTCAGTCCGTCGCGCCCTGTAAATGTCCAGTCGCCGAACGTCCCCGCCCCACGATTCCAGGACGCTTCCGCGGCGAGCTTCTCATCGATCAGGTCACGAACGGTCGTCGAAGATTCTTGAGTCGGAATCACCCACGACATCATCCATTGGTCTCGATTGCCGTCGTAGGCAGCGAATCGCCCCTCCGGCATTACGACGGAATACACGCCAGACGGGATGTTCATATCGGCCAGGAGCGGCCGCGCGAAGTCCGTCTGAGGATTCCAGTCGTATTCGATATTGAGTCCAATCACCCTTGCCCACGCCTCGCCGTGCATTTTCGATATGACGTGGAGCGAGCCGTCGATGCCGGAGGAGAGCCCGGCGGACGTAACGATCTTTCCGTTGTCCGCGAATCGCCGGTCATCGACAACGGTGCTGTTAGGGGCGGCCTCCTGCAGATTCTCCAGGAGGGCGTAGTAGGTGGTCGCCTCGAGCCCGTCGAGCAGGCCGGCGTCGGCGAGGTAGAAGGCACCGTTGCATACCGACAGCACATACTGCGACGTCGCGGCGTTCTTCTCCAGCCATTCTCGCAGTCGAGCATTCTTGCGCTGTTCGCCGATGTTGCCGCCCGGTATCACGATCACGTCGGGTTCGGGATGATGGTCGAATGTGTAGTTCGGCTCCATCCGCATGCCCATGTTCGTCGTAATCGTGCCCCCATGCTCGGCCACCGTGAAGACGTTGTTGAGACGATATTGGCCGAATACTTCATACGGCGCCGCGAAATCGATGATCTGGACGCCGTCGAAGACAAGAATCGCCACGTTAGGCTTATCGGGCAGGACGGCCTTTTCCGTCGTGGTTGCCCTGCTGATCTTCCGACGATCACTCCCATCGGGGTTCATCGCATAGATTTTCCAGACGTCCTCCTTGTCGCGCCTTGATTGGAAGTAAACCGTGCCTCCATCCGGAGACCAGGTCGGCACCTCGTCGTCGGACGATCCGTCGGAGATCCGTTTGCGGTCCGACCCGTCTGAGCCCACCGTAGACACATAAAAGGCGCCGTCTTCACGTGCCTGGAAGGCGATGCGTTCGCCATCGGGCGACCAGGCCGGCATCTCCGGCATGTACGCCGGTCCCGAGGCGACAATCCGCGACGCGTCACTACCGTCTGAATTCACGACGAAAATCCCACCCTCGGAGCTGTCCTTGCCACGCCAGGATGTGAATGCAAGCCGGCGCCCGTCCGGCGACCAGGAAGGCGCATGTTCGGCACCCGGCATGTTTGTAAACTGCGTGGGTTCGCTGCCCCGAGTCACCAGGTAGATGTCGAGTTCGGGAAAAGAGCCCATAACCACCGCTGCCCGGTTGCCGTCCGTGGACCAGGCTACCTGGTGCAAAGGACGGTCGAGGTTTATCCACTCGATGCGGCGCGGCTTCGATCCGTCAGATCGCATCGCGAACAGATCAAGGTCGCCGCTCCGGCGCGCGACGAAACGAATCTCGTTGCCGGAGTCGGACCAGACCGCGTCTCCATCCCATCCTTCGCGGGTGGTTAACCGCGTTGCTTGCGAGCCGTCCTTGCGCATCACGTAGATTTCGTCGTCTCCCGATCGATCCGATCGAAAAAGAATGCGCTCGCCGCCGGGCGAAATGACCGGTGCCTGATCGTTTCCTTGTTGCGCGCGCGTCTCGGGAGCAATTGCAATGATCGCCACCAGCACGTAGACGTGAATACAAAAGACCTTGCGAATCATGGCTTCGTGTCGCTTTAATGGACCATGTATATTGTGGGGTGGATCGCAGAATACGTTCGCCGCATCGACCTGCGCCTCCGGACTGACTCCAGATTCCCCCGGATGAAGGTCCAGATCATCGCCATACCTTGAGCACGTCATGCAAGCACCGGATATCCCATCGTTTCGTGTCGGTGATTGGCTGGTCGATCCGCCGGGCCAGACGATTTCTCAGGAAGGCGAAGAGAAGCGCCTCGAACCTCGCATAATGCACGTGCTGATCTGTCTGGCAGAGCGGCGCGGCGACGTCATATCTCGAAACGAGCTGCTCGATGCTGTGTGGGCGGACGTCGTCGTAAACGAAGACGCCCTCACGCGTGCGGTTTCGGACCTGCGGATCGCCCTCGGCGACGATCCGAATGAGGCGAAATACGTCGAGACCGTGCGAGGGCGTGGATATCGCCTCGTGGCTCCTGTCACATCCGCCAAACACTCCACCACGACCTGGAGGCTGGCTCGGGCCGCCATCTCAGGCCGCATCGGTCTCGTGGCGGCGGGCATTCTCATCGGAGCCGTCGTCGTCACGGCCGGATGGTTCCTGCTTAACAGCAATCATGAGGGGGCAGCCGACGTCCTCACGTCAACGCCGTTCACCAGCTTTGCGGGCTACGAGATCGATCCCTCCCTTTCGCCCGATGGCAACCGGGTGGCGTATGCGTGGACGGACAACTACTGGGAGGAAGAGTTCGATTTGTACGTGAAACAGGTAGGCTCTGAAGTTCCGCTTCAAATCACCAACATGGACGGATTCGAAGCGTCCCCTGCGTGGTCACCCGACGGCAGCACCATCGCTTTCGCCGGCTTCCACGAGGGCTCCGGCTCGATCTACACGGTACCGTCGTTAGGCGGACCAGCGCGCAAAGTCGCCGACGCCAACTCGTGGGTGTACGGCCTGGACTGGTCTCCTGACGGCGCGCACATCGTCTTCGCTGAGCGAGGAGCGGATGCCGGCCTGGACTTCCACCTGGAGCTCCTGGCGATCGATTCGGGTCGGAAACGCGGCCTCACGGTACCGCCTACGAGCGGACATCGAGACCATTCACCGACCTTCTCGCCCAACGGGCGATACATCGCTTTCGTCCGCAACAGCCCTACCGGCGGCGGAGACGTCGTCGTTCTGAATGTGGACGGCGGAACGCCCCGGCGCCTCACGCATCTGCACGCCCGCATCTACGGATTGGATTGGTCGGAAGATGGGAACGCCATCGTTTTCGCTTCACATCACCCGGGCATATCGCGGCTGTGGCGGGTCGGTCCTGACGGCGGCGGCCTCGAGCAGATTCCCACGACGGCGCGCGCCATTATGGGGCTCACCCTGGCATCCGGCCGGCTCGTTTTTGAGGAGAAATCATCGGAGGATGACATCCATCGAATCAAAGTGAGAGGTGGTGCAGACTCAAAGCCACATCCTGTGGCGTCTTCCACGCAGTGGGACGGCGAGCCGTCGCTCTCACCGGACGGCACGCGCCTTGCATTTGCCTCGTCGCGGCATGGCGACGTCGATCTGTGGATCGCCGACAGCGGCGGAGCTAATCCCTATCGCCTTACCTCGATGGGCAACCTGCCACTGGCGCGGCCACGCTGGGCGCCGGATGGTCAGACGCTTGCTTTTAACGCCTCGATCGACGGCATCGAGTCGATCTACAAAGTCGACTCCCGGGGCGGCAGGCCGGAGCCCGTCTTCGCCGCGTCGTCAAACGCGGTGGTAACCTCGTGGTCCGCGGATGGAAATTGGATCTACTTCGCCTCCGACCGCACGGGAGACTGGCAGATCTGGAAGATCCGTCCGGACGGAGGCGAGGCAAGTCACGTGACGACGAACGGTGGCTTTAGCGCGCGGGAGACGCCGGATGGGCGCTTCTTACTGTACACGAAATCGGCCGATCATGGACTGTGGAGACAACCCATCGCCGGCGGTGACGAAGAAAAAATCCTGGATCAGCCCAAACGCTGGTTGTGGGACAGTTGGGACCTCCTTGACGACGGCGTCCTCTATGTCGAATATGCGAACGACCAGGCGACGGTGAAGTGGACCTCGCTCTCGAAGGATTCCACCGGCGTGCTGGCCGATCTTCCTCCACAGCGTGCCCACTCCAGCGTGTCGATCTCGCCCGACGGTCGCATGTTGTATTTCGCGACCGAGAGGATGACGGGAAGCGACCTGTACTTCATGGAAGGTCTGCCGTAATTGCTCGCCCGACGAATAGGACAGTCTGAACGGTAACCGCAAGGCCGCCAGTGAGCAGGAAGATCCATTATACGTTTGCTCTCGGACATACGACGGATGCCTACCCGTGAGTGCGACCTTCGCCCAGAACGACAG
>CAZMXY010000243.1:0-5106 GCA_964570345.1 uncultured Rhodothermales bacterium
GATCCATCGCGGTGGAGAGTGAGCTCGGCTTCGGCACGAGATGTACGATCCGGCTGCCGATCGGGGCGGCGGCCGGCGAGATCCTGGCGGAAGCTGACGAGGGCGAGGGCGAGCCCCTTCGGGTGAGCGGTGCGGGCGGAGCAGAAGAGGAGGGCCGGCTCGGTGTAGAAGCTGATCTCGACGCAGAGGTTGGAGCATATGCAGACGATGAATCTTCCGCATCGTCTGACGCTCCCAAGATCCTCATCGTGGAGGACAACCCGGACTTGCGAGCCTACTTGAAAAGCCACCTTGAAGGCCGCTATCGGGTGATTGAGGCCCGTGACGGGCAGGAGGGCCTGGAGCTGGCGACGACCCACCGGCCGGATCTGGTGTTGGCAGACGTGATGATGCCGAAGAAAGACGGCTACAGCCTGTGCCGAGAGCTTAAATCGGATCCCGACCTCGGGCACATCCCGGTGGTCTTGTTGACGGCGAAGGCCCATCCCGAGAGCAGACTGGAAGGCCTGGAGACGGGCGCCGATGACTATGTCCTGAAGCCCTTCAGCGCGGAGGAGCTCCTCGCGCGGATGGAGAATCTGATCGAGCTCCGGCGGCACCTCAAGCAGCGCTTCAGCGGCGAGGTGCGGTTGGCTCCGAGCGAGGTCACCGTGCACTCCGAGGAGGCGGCGTTTCTGGAGGAGGTACGGGAGGTTGTAGAGGCGAAGATGGGCGAGAGCCGGTTCGGGGTCGACGACCTTGCCGACGAAGTCGGTCTCAGCACGCGCCAGCTTCAGCGGCGCCTTCGGTCGGCGGCCGACCTCTCAGCGGCTGCCTACATTCGGATGATGCGCCTGGAACGTGCAGCGCAGCTTCTAGAACAGGACGCCGGGCTGGTCTCGGAGGTAGCCTACCGCGTCGGCTTCAAGAACGCCGACCACTTCTCGCGCCTCTTCCACCAGGTCTTCGGCGTGCCGCCGTCAGAGTACCCGATTGAATCTGAGAGGAATCCTGCCAGGCCGGGATAAGGCCCCGCCGGAACGACGGACGAGCCGCGAAGCAGCGCACACGATCATCTGCCTGCGTGAGTTGCTGCCGCGGCTCGTCTCGGTTCGCTCGATTACCGGCGTGGATTCGATCTGATCATTTCAGCACGGTCATCACCTTGATGTCCGTGAATGAGCCAGCCTGCAGCTTGTACAGGTAGACGCCGTTGGGGAGCGCCGAGGCGTCGAACGTCACGTCGCACCGGCCGGCGACCTGCACCTGATCCACCAGCAGCGCCACGCGCCGTCCCATCACATCGACGACCTCCAGACTGACCTGCGCTTCGTCCACCAGCGCATATCGGATCGTGGTCTGCGGATTGAACGGGTTCGGATAATTCTGCGCAAGCTCAAAGCTCTCGGGGAGCCCCGAAGCGCTCTGCGAAGCATCCGACAGGCCAGTTCGTTCTGTTCTGTGAACGTCTTGAGGACGCGAGCTATCCGGTCAACTGTGGTATAGATGACGTAGACGTGCATCGGCTCGAACCCGCTAGTCCATCGATACTGATGGTCCACCCCTCACGTCCTCGGATGTTGTAAAACTCGCCGGCCGTGAAGTTATCCACGATGTCTGCGAGCGCCCGCACCGTGTCGTCGATGTAGCCGAAGCTTCACTGGTGAACTGTCCTGGCGCGTGTGGAAATGCTGGAAACAGGCCAAGACCGGTAGTCACGCCGGCGCCGCGCCGCATATGCAGCGAGGCCGGTGCGTCGTATGGACCGGCCGACCGTCGAGCACTCACTCGTACCGAAGGCTCTTGATCGGATCCGACGTCGCCGCACGAATGGTGTGGTAGCTAACCGTCGAAAGCGCGATAGCCAGGCTCGCGAAGCCTGCGACGATAAATACGAGCGGCTCGATATCGATTCGATAGGCGAAGTCATCCAGCCATGCGCCGGCGAGGAGATAGGCGATCGGCGTCGCAATCACGAAGGCCACCCCGATGAGCATTGCGAAGTCGCGCGAGAGAAGGAGCACGATGCGCTCGACGGATGCGCCCATCACCTTCCGGATTCCTATCTCCTTGGTGCGTCGTCCCACGATGAACGACGTGAGTCCGAAAAGGCCCAAACACGCGATCAACACGGCCAGGCCGGCGAACACGGCGCAGACGCGAGCCAGCTTCTCCTCACTCAAGTACTGCTCCGCCAGCTCCTCCTCGAGGAATGTATACTCGAAAGGCCGCGATGGAGCCCACCGATTCCATTCCGCCTCGATCGCCCTGAGGGCCGACATCACGCCGCCTGGACGGATGCGGATAGAAAGCTGGCCGTAAACCGGATGGATGTTGATCATGACCGGCTCGATGGCATCTCGAAGTGGACCGTAATGGAAATTTTCGACGACGCCGATGATGCGTCCCCTCTTCACGGCCTCTTCGGCCCACATATCCCACGCGAGTTCCTTCCCGACGGCCTCCTCGGGTGTCCAACCCTGCTCCTGCGCAGCCGCCTCGTTGATGATGAACGCCTCATGCTCATCCGAGGGGTGCTCGCGGCTGAAGTCCCTCCCGGCCGCCATCCGCATGCCGTAGCTCGTGATGAAATCGTAGTCCGTCGTGACGACTCCAAGGCCCCACTGCGCTTCCCCGCCCGGGCAGTCGAACTCCATCGCCTGCGAGGAACCCTCCCGGACTGCCCCACGAGGCCGTGACGGATGCGATCGACGAATGCCGCGCAAGCTCCGCTTTGACGGCTTCCACATCCGCCGTCATGTCACCCACGAGGGGAATTTTGACGAGAAGATCGCGCTGGAATCCAAGATCGGAGTTTCGCGTGAACTGAAGCTGCCGGTACACCACGGCCGTTCCGATGATGAGCGTAATCGTGATGACGAACTGGGTCACGACCAGCACCCGGCGCACGGTAATGATGCCGCCGGCGGCGGCGCCTGCTTCGCCCTTGAGGACGTGCGCAGGCCTGAAGGAGGAGAGATAGAGGGCGGGATATCCGCCGGCCACTAGTCCGAGCACCAGTCCGAGCGCCAGGAGCGACGGCAACACCCCGTTCGACGCGTAGACGAGATCCAGCTCCTTTCCCACGAAGAGATTGAAGTGCGGGAGGATGATCTCCGTGAGGAAGAGAGCGATAAGCAGTGAGGCGAATGCCATCAGCGTCGACTCACCCAGGAACTGGCCGATGAGCTGTGCGCGGCGGGCTCCAATCACCTTCCTCATGCCAACCTCTCGTGCCCGGTTCGTGCCACGGGCCGTCGACAGGTTCATGAAATTGAAGCATGCGATCAGAAGCACGAACAGCGCGATGCCGGAGAAAGCCCAGACATACGCGATGTTGCCGCGCTTCCCCCAGGTCGAATGTGAGGTGCGATGACCGGAGGTGAATGTCCGTGAGCGGCTGAAGATGGGCCTCGAAGGTGAAGCCATGCGTGCTCGTACTTGGATCGGCAAATCGGTCCAGGAAAGCTGGCAGTCTGGCTTCCAGCGTCTGCGGATCCATGCCCTCATGCAGCAACACGTACGTGAAGAACTGTTGCCAGACCCAGTTCGAAAGCCGCTCCTCCGACTGGAACGTGTACATCGTCTGGAACGAGCCGAGGATGCGAAGATCGAGATGCGACTGTCGGGGCGGGTCGAACAGCACGCCCGTAATGGTCCATTCAGCGTCGCCCACGGTGAGCGTCATTCCCACCGGGTCCTCATCGCCGAAATACTTCTCGGCGACGGATTCCGCGAGGACGAGGGGATTCGGATCTGTGAGCGCCGTCCTGGAATCGCCGCTCTTCAGCGGCAGGCTGAACACCTGGAAGACCGTCGAATCGGTGAGATAGACCTTGTCCTCAAAGAACTGCTTATCCTCATATCTGAAGAGAATCCGTCCCAGATCAAAAAAGCGTAGCGCCTCCGCGACTTCCGGAAACTCCTGTTTGAACATCGGCGCGTACGCCGGGGGCGTGACGGCGCGGTGAGACATCTCACCCTCGGCGTGCCGCTCATTCACGACGCGGTAGATCCTGTCCGCATTCGCGTGGAAGGTGTCATAGCTCAGCTCATCCAGCACAAACATCGTGATGGTAAGGCAGCACGCCACCCCGATCGCGAGGCCTACGATGTTGATCGCGGCGTAGCCGGGACTCCGCCACATATTCCGCAGAGCGATTTTGAAGTAGTTCTTGAGCATCGAGATGAATGTGAAGCGCCCGTACTCAGCACATCGGCCGGATTGGCCGGCGCTGTGCGTTCATGATTCATATCCAAGAGCCGTGCCATGCGACTCACTCGTAAGAAATTCGCTTGGTGAGGGCGTCGGTACGTCCGATGTCGAAACAGAAGTGTCCGTTCGTGAACGAGCTCGAATCAGGTCTTGCACGCCGGCTTCCTCGATCACTATGATGGATGAAAACGGAGATCGGCTTACGCTGCTGGAGAGCCGTCCGAAGCGCGTCAAGGACGAGGCGTCAGGTGACACCGCTGCGAATCTATCGGCCGCGGCGTTCCGTTGTTGACGTTTCGACGGATCCACGAAGACGCTTCCATTCTACCGCGGCACACAGTCAGAAAGCCATGTATGCACTTCATCGAGCATGGGCGGACGTCTATCTGGATTATCCCATGCTCGACGATCACGTTCGCATCGACGTGCGCGCGTGGGCCGTGCTGAAGGCGGTGACCGAGCAGTACTTCGAGCCACCGAAGAGCCTGCGCCTCCTCGCCGCATACGTCTGCAAGGTTGGGATCCGTGGCGTTAAGGCGAAGGTGATTTCACGCCTCAAGGAGCGCGCGCGCAACGAGAAGTACGTAGCTGTCGGATTCGGCGTCGTCTCCGAGACTGCGACGGGAGTGAGGATGCCGGCAGCGGGCTCGTTTGTCGCCTTTCTCGCAACCAATCACCCGCGGTGCGTGGACCGCGTCTCCCTCGATCGGCGGTTCGTGCTGCCGTGGGCTCCCGTATTCACCGCCGATGCCGGAGTGGTTCGTTTCTTTCCTTCGCTGGAGATCGCCGAATCCGGGACGGTCGAGTTCCCCGCGAGTGAGGAAGTGGAGGTCAGCGCAAGCGAGATGCCGGATGCGGCCGCTTCCAAGGGGGTGGACGCCGCCCCATACAGGAGACTGGACGTCGCCTCA
>CAZMXY010000244.1:0-5095 GCA_964570345.1 uncultured Rhodothermales bacterium
CCTGCGACCAACGGTTTAGGAAACCGCTGCTCTATCCTCTGAGCTACGAGGGGATGGAAAGCGGCTCTGTACGTGCCCGGCCGGCTTTGTGATCCATCCGGGCGAACGGTCTGGATTGGATGAATCCCGCCGAAGTTGAAAAAAGTGCGACAAGAGAACGCCGCCTCCAGATCTTAGCGGTTCCATACCCGTAATCAAAGTATCCACCGTTGAATCGCAACGACGACTCCCGATTACATCGTAAGGTAGGCCACTGCGCGTCTGCAGACGGTGCATCCCCATTCGATGGTTGACGAAATTAAGAATAAATTATCCAGCGACGGCGAGCGGGATCTGAGCCGGACGACCGCCCTCGTCACGGGTTCGGTCGCACTCGGGGCACTCGTCACGAGCACGCTCTTTCGAAAACTGCGGCATCTAAAGTTAAGCGCACCCTACCAACTGCACCGGGCCATCGACGCGGACACGAGTGAGATGGAGTTCATGGAGGGCACGGCGCGATTCTATCAGAGGGACGGATCGGGCGTTCCAATAGTCCTTCTCCACAGCATAAACGCCGCAGCTTCGTCATTCGAGATGCGGCCCATCTTCGATCATCTGGCCGAGAGCACGAACCGACCCGTTTACGCGCTCGACTGGTTGGGTTTCGGCCGGTCCGATCGCCCGCCGGTCCACTATTCTCCCATGCTCTATCAGCGCCTGCTTCGGCGATTTCTCAGCGAACACGTTCACCAGCCGGCCGACGTCGTCGCCCTGTCGCTCTCGTGCGAATACACGGCCGACGTGGCACGCTCTCTCCCCTACCTCGTCCGCAAATTGGTCCTCATGAGCCCGACCGGAGTCTCCTCCGGCGGCGGCATTCCGGCATGGCAGCGCGCCCTCGTCTCCACGGCCGACACCGTCGGAGCCTTCGAAATGTTTTTCTATCGATTGGCGAGGCCGGACATGCTACGACGCTTCTATCAGCGGCAGGTCTTCGCGAACGGTGTGGTGCCGGACGAACTGGTCGACTACGCTCGCGCGACGACCCTCGTCTTCGGCGCTCATCACGCGCCCCGATATTTCACCCAGGGTCTTCTTACGAATGGCCGGTCGGCCCTCTCGGCCTACGTTCAACTACGCGTGCCGACACTCGTCATCGTCCCGGCATCTGACGCCGGCCTGATCCAACAATTCGATCGGGTTGACGAGCTGCGCTCGAAAAATCCGGAATTCATCCGAATCGAGCGAATCGACGCCGGGCTGCTGCCGCAATGGGAACGTCCGGAGAAGCTGTTTCGCGCACTCGACGCGTTCACGAGTACGTAGGCGTGATGGCGCGGTTCGGTCGTCGGCTGTATCTTCGCCGATTCCCGCCATGCAGCAATTCGTTCCGTAACGTTGGCTTCATCCTCCGCGAATCGTCGCGCCATCTGGGCCTGGTCGCTCTATGATTTCGCTAATTCGGCATTCACGACCCTGGTCGTGACGTTCATTTATGCGACCTACTTCACCCAGGCGATCGCCGAGAACGAGGTCTCAGGCACGGAATTGTGGTCGCGCGCGGTTACGCTCTCTGCTTTTGCCGTGGCCGTCTCGTCGCCCTACCTGGGCGCCATAGCGGATCGCGGGGGCTACCGGAAGCGGTTTCTGCTGGTCTCTACCGTCATCTGCGTCGTGGGAACGATCGCGCTTTACTTCGCCGGTCCGGGAGAGGTTGCGCGGGCGCTCTTCTGGTTCATCGTCGCCGACGTCGCCTTCGAGCTCGGAAACGTCTTCTACAACGCGTTTCTTCCAGACATTTCGACGCCCGAGAAGATCGGGCGGATCTCAGGATATGGATGGTCGCTCGGCTATGCCGGCGGCCTTCTCTGCCTTGTGGCAGGCTACTTCTTGCTCGTGGTACCGGAGCAACCGCCTTTCGGACTGTCGAAGGAATTGGGAGAACACGTTCGCGCAACCAATCTCCTCGTCGCGGCGTGGTTCGGCGTCTTCAGCATTCCGATTTTCGTGACCCTGAAAGAGCGGCAGCCTCGCGAGGCGCCGGCCATTGGAGGGATTCTCCGATCCGCGACGCGGGAAATCATCGGCACGTTCCAAGAAATCCGTCAATTCAAAGACATTTTCTGGCTCCTCTTCGCGAGGCTGATCTACAACGACGGTCTGGTGACCATCTTCGCGTTCGGAGGGATCTATGCGGCCGGCACGTTCGGCTTCTCCACGGAGGACATTTTTCTCTTCGGAATCGCCCTCAACCTTGCCGCCGGCCTCGGCGCATATCTTTTCGGATTTATCGATGATCGAGTCGGAGGAAAGACGACGATTCTCATGAGCCTCGGAATCCTGTTCGCTTCGTCCCTGCTTGCGGTCGTGACCGCCAGTAAGGCTCTGTTTTGGCTCGCGGCCATCGGCGTCGGCATCGCCGCAGGACCGAATCAATCGGCCAGCAGGTCGTTAATGGGCCGATTCGTGCCGCTCTCCAAGGAAAACGAATTCTACGGTTTTTTCGCGTTCTCGGGAAAAGCGACGGCGTTCATGGGGCCGCTTCTCCTGGGGGTACTCACGGGGATTTTCGACAGTCAGCGGGCGGGCGTCGCGACGGTTTTGTTCTTCTTCACCGTGGGCGCCGTCATCCTGTTGAAGGTAGACGAGCGGAGGGGCGCGGCGCGCGCGGATCGAGCCGTGGAGATCGCTCCGCCGGTCGTGTAGCCTCGACGGTCATCCACGCGGCTCATCCAACTGCTGAACTCGACCGATCTGCTTGAGATTCCATTCGTCGTCGCTGTACGGCGTATCGAACCAACGATCGAGGATCTCGTGGAGCAGGGCAGGCGACGTCGCGCGCAGGCTTAGCGCGAGAACGTTCGCGTGATTCCAGACGCGCGCGCCTCTGGCCGTTTCGGCGTCGTGACACAGAGCGGCTCGAATACCCGCCATCTTGTTCGAAACGATCGAGCATCCCGTGCCCGTCCAACACATCACGATCGCTTCCTCGGCGCTTCCGTCTCTCACGCTGTCGATCGCTTCCAGCGTGACGTCGGGCCAATCCTTCTCCTCCCCTTCCGACGTCGGCCCGAAGTACAGGACCTCGTGCCCTCGTTCCGCCAGCTCTTTGAGGAGGACCTCTACGAGAACGGTGCGCCCGTCGGTACTGACCGCAATCTTCATAGCGCCACGGATTTCAAATGACCGATGCTGGTGAACCTCGACCGGTTGGATTCGTTTTTGATCCCGAGTATTCGATTACCAGCCCCGAACTTTTCCATGAACGAGAGGCTCCCGACGATCGCCCACATCGCCGAATTTCTGGAGGATTGGGCACCGCCCGCTTCGGCACAGTCGTACGACAACGTGGGCCTACAGGTGGGCAATCCAGCCTCTTCTGTTCGGAAAGCGCTGCTCGCGCTCGACATGACGCCCGACGTCCTCGGCGAAGCGACAGCCGCGGGGGCCTCACTCGTAATCACGCACCACCCCCTTATCTTCAAACCGCTTCGCGAGCTCACTTCACGGTCGTTCGTATCGAATCTCGCCCTTCGGCTCGCGGAGACGCGTACCGCGCTCTACAGTATCCACACGAATCTCGACGCCGCGTCCGGCGGCGTCTCGTTTGCGCTCGGAGAACGTCTCGGGCTCAGAGGCCTGACGTTCCTCGAACCGTTTGACGAGGAAGGGCGGGCCACGGGCATGGGGGCCGTGGGATCGCTCGATGCCCCGATGTTGCTGGAGGATTTCCTCGCTCGCGTCTCGGAGCGCCTGTCGGCCGGCGCGCTTCGCTACGCGGGAGATCCGGACGCGACCGTCCTGCGCGTGGCCGTCTGTGGCGGCGCCGGCGCCGACTTCGTCGACCGCGCCCTCGCGGCGGGTGCGGACGCTTATGTCACGTCCGACGTCAAGTACCACCAATACTTCGACGTGCTTGACGTTCAGGGGCGGCCTCAAATGGCCTTCATCGACGCCGGTCACTATGAGACCGAGGCCATGACGGTCGACGTGCTTCGGGAACGGCTTGCCCGCCAATTTCCCGCCGTCGACTGGCAAATCACTGAGACTCGGACGAGTCCGATGCGTACGTTCTCCACCCTGACTCAAAACGCGCCGTAGGAACCGAGCCTTCGACTTACCCTCCCAAGCGGCACTTGGTATTCGATGAAAATGCACAGATTGCCCGAGAACCTTCGTCGATGTCCTCGAACATTCGTTCCCGGGTGCCGTTATCTCCTATTGCAGTAACGAGAACGTGAGTCACACCGACAAGACCGAGCAGCGAATGCCAACAGTTCAGGAGACTAGTATCGGTGAGCAGCTCAGATCGCTGATCCGCCTCCAGCACATTGACAGCCGAATCGATCAGATCGAGAAGTTGCGGGGCGATCTGCCGGACGAGATTCGAGACCTGGAGGATGAAAAAGAAGGCCTTGAGACTCGGATCGAGAAGCTGAAGCAGGAAGAGAAAGAGAACGAAGTGTCGAAGCGCCGCGCCGAGATGGATATCGAAGAAGCGGAAATGCTGATCAAAAAGTACGAGGAACAGCAACTTCAGGTTCGGAACAATCGCGAGTACGACGCGCTGACGAAGGAGATCGAGTCGCAAAAGCAACGCATCGTCGACGCGCAGAACGGCATTCAAGAAATCGACGACAACGCCGAGAGCCACACTCTGGCGATCGAAGCCGCGCAGGCGCGTCTCGACGACCTCGACGAGATCCTAACGAGCAAGCAGGCCGATCTCAGAGACGTGCTCGACGACACGAAGCAAGAGCAGAGTGCGCTTCAGGACCTGCGAGCCGAAGCGGCGGAAGACGTTGACGCACGGTACCTCCGCGCGTACGATCGCCTCCGTAATCGACTTCGCGACGGGCGGGCCGTGGTGCCCCTCGAACGAGGTGCGGCCGCCGGCTTTACGGTACCGCCTCAGAGACAGGTCGAGATCCGCCAGGGCAATCGGATCGTGGCGTGCGAACACACCGGCCGGATCATCGTGGACAGCGACCTGTTCTTCGAGACGGTCGATGAGATGAACTTGTAATTCCCCGCCGGACCGTCGCCTCGGCAGTTGATGCCGGGGAGGAAAGTCCGAACACCAACAGGGCACCGTGCTTCCTAACGGGAAGGC
>CAZMXY010000245.1:0-3425 GCA_964570345.1 uncultured Rhodothermales bacterium
AGTTCTTCCCGCCATACCTCGGCCTCCGAATCACTCGGCGCGCGCCAGTCTCCGCGCGGCGACAGCGATCCCCCCGAACCGACCTTCGGCGAGTTCGGCACGCACGTCCGTTTGAACTGACTCGTCTTGAAAAATCGATAGAGGAACACGTCGAGCCATTGCTTGATCGTCGCCAGATCGTATTCACGGCGCAGCTGCCGCGGATGCGAATCCGGCCACCGGCCCGCTTCCGCGTCGCACCAGGCGTGATGACTCAGAAACGCCACTTTGCTCGGACGAAATCCGAAACGGGAAACGTAGTAAAGGTTGAAATCCTGTAACTCGTACGGCCCGATCACCTCCTCCGTGCGCTGAGCGGGCTCGGACGTCTCCCCCTCCGCATGCGGTACGAGCTCGGGCGAAATCTCCGTCTCGAGAATGGACTGCAGCACGGCCAGCGTCTCGTCGTCGAATTGATGTGAGCTGATGATCCATCGAAGCAGATGCTGGATCAGCGTCTTGGGAACGGACGCATTCACGTTGTAATGGGACATGTGATCCCCCACGCCGTAGGTCGTCCACCCGAGCGCGAGCTCACTCAGATCGCCCGTGCCCAGGACGAGGCCGCCGTGGTGGTTCGCCAGTCGGAAGAGATGGGACGTCCGCTCGCCCGCCTGGACGTTCTCGAACGTGACGTCGTAGACGGGCTCGCCGTCCGCGAAAGGGTGGCCGACGTCCTCGAACATCTGCATGCTCGACGGACGGATGTCGATCTCCCCGGCCGTCACCCCGAGCGCGGCCATGAGCTTGTGAGCGTTTGCCCTCGTCCGCTCGCTCGTGGCGAAGCCGGGCATCGTGTAAGCCCGGATTTGTTCGCGCGGAAGGCCGAGCTGATCCATCGTCTTCGCGGCGACGATGAGGGCATGCGTCGAATCGAGCCCTCCCGACACCCCGATCACGATCCGGTCGATGCCGGAGCTTTCGAGTCGCTTCATGAGCCCGTGCACCTGGATGTTGTAGGCCTCGTAGCAGCGCTCGTCGCGTTTGGCCGCATCGCTGGGAACGTACGGAAACCGCTCGACCGTCCTGCGGAGCTCGACGGCGCCGGAGGGCACCTCCAGCTCGAACGGAATCCGGCGCATCGCCCGTACGCGGTCGATGTGGTCTTCGGCCGCGTCGTTGAAGCTCGTCATGCGCATGCGATCCTGCACGAGCCGCTCGAGGTCGACGTCGGCCGTGATCAGCTGCTCCTCGACCGGAAACCGCTCCGATTCCGCCAACAGATGATCGTTCTCGTAGATGATCGCATGCCCGTCCCACGCCAGGTCGGTGGTCGATTCTCCCGGCCCGGCGGCCGCGTAGAGATAGGCCGCGATGCACTTGCCCGATTGAGAAGCGCACAGGTCGTGGCGGTAATCTGCCTTCCCGATCGTGATGTTGCTGGCCGATAGATTGGCCAGCACCGTCGCCCCCGCCATAGCGGCGTACGTGCTGGGCGGGATCGGAACCCAGAGGTCCTCGCAAACCTCGACGTGCAGCGAAAAGTCACGCACGGACGTCGCGTCGAATATCAGGTCGTTACCGAAGGCAACCGTCTGACCGTGAAGCCGCACCTCTCGACTCACGGCGGCGCGGGCTCGCGTAAACTGCCGCTTCTCGTAAAACTCGCGGTAGTTCGGCAGATAGCTTTTCGGCACGATGCCGAGAATCCGGCCGCGGTAGATCACGACCGCGCAATTGAACAGCTTCGCCTCGAAGCGCAGCGGCGCTCCTACGAGCAGGACCGACGTCAAGTCCTCACTGGCGCCGAGCACGTCGGCGAGCCCCTCTTCGACACCGTCGAGCAGGGCGTCCTGATGAAAGAGGTCGTCGTTGGAATATGCCGACAAGCCCATCTCGGGATAAAGCACGACGGCGGCGTCCAGATCGGAGGCGCACCGGCCGAGCTCGATCGTGCGAGCGGCATTGAACGTTGGATCGGCGACGCGGATTTTCGGGATGCACACGGCCGCCCGAATGAATCCGTGAGAATAGATGGAATGGAAGGACCGGCTCATGTATCCGCCACTGCTGTTCGAAGACCGACGGAAAGATACACGCCGCGCGCTTCAGTCGTCGGCCGTATCTCGAGCGCGTCCCGATCGAGCTCGAACACGTCCTCCATCACGAGAGCGCCTGTCACGACCTTACAGACCGAGACAGTGACGTCAGCCAACTCGCGTCCTCCAATCACGAGAGCGCCTGCCACAGCCCCAACAGGTAGGTCGCGCCGAGGGCCCGATCGTAGAGGCCGTATCCCGGTCTCCCCCGCTCGCCCCAGATCATCCGACCGTGGTCGGGCCGAATCGGACCGTCGAATCCGGTATCCTTCAGCGATTGCAGCACGGCCTTCAGATCGACGTCTCCGAACGGATGCTCGCTCTCGAAAAAGGACCGTTCCCCCGTCACCTTCACGTTTCGGCCATGAACGAAGTGGATGCGTCCGCGCTCGCCAAGCCGCCGTGCCGTCACGGGCAGACGACGCGCTTCCAGCGGGTCCGCCCCCAGCGACCCCGTGCAAAGCGTGACGCCGTTCGCCGGGGAATCTACCAGATCGACCACCCGTTCGAAGGCGGCCCCGCTCGTCACGATCCGTGGAAAACCGGCCACCGGCCAGGGCGGATCGTCCGGGTGGATCGCGAGCTTTACGCCGGCCGACGCGGCCTCAGGACAGACCCGCTCGAGAAAGTATCCGAGGTGATCCCAGAGTCGCTCTTCGTCGATCCGGCCGTAGGCCGACCGCAATGCCGCCAATTCCTCCCCCGAATACGCCGCCCCCCATCCCGGAAGCTGACCCGTGCCCGTCGAGAAATCCATGCGCTCCAGCACGTCCCCGCTGAACGCGAGCGTCTTCGAGCCGTCCGGCATGCGCATGGCGAGATCCGTTCGAAGCCAGTCGAAGACCGGCATGAAGTTATAGCAGACCACGGGCACTCCCGCATTCCCCACCGCATGTACGCTCTCGACGAACCGGTCGATCGGATCATCGCGATCGGGCCGTCCCAGCTTGACGTCCTCGTGCACCGGGATACTTTCGATCACCGAGAGCGTCAGGCCGGCGCGCTCGACGCGCTCGCGCAGGTCTTCCAACGCCTCGCTCGTCCATGCCACGCCGGGCGGCACGTCATACAGCGCGCCGACGATGCCGCGGACACCGGGTATCTGACGGATGTATTCGAGCGGTACCGGATCGTTCGGACCGTACCAGCGAAACGTCATCTGCATGATTATTCAAGCACAGTTCCCAATCCGCGAGAAACACCGGCCTCCGCTGCGCGATCCATGGGAACACCGGTGATCATGCCCCGCGCCGGCGTGGTGGCGATCGGCCCCGCGCGGGCCGGCGGCGATTGGCCTGGTGGCGACCGGCCCCGCGGCCGCCCGGCGGCGATTGGCCTGGTGGCGAC
>CAZMXY010000245.1:3525-5094 GCA_964570345.1 uncultured Rhodothermales bacterium
GGCCCCGCGGCCGCCCGGCGGCGATTGGCCTGGTGGCGACCCAAGATAGGCAAGGTAATCTTCATTGGAGAAATTACGCGCGAATCCGGACACGCGTCCCGGCGAGGCGCACGCAGGCCGTGCATCGAGTCTGCGCCGCGTGATGCGCGTCTCCACCCTCGACGGGCTCTTCGCCACGCAGTACGCCAATCTGACGAGCGGAACCCTGCTCACGACCTTTTTGCTCGTGCTCGGCGCGGGCGAGTTTCTCATCGGACTGATTGCGGCGCTTCCGCTGCTCGGAGGCCTGGCGCAGCCTGCCGGCGCCGAAATCATCCGCCGGCGCGGCGGCCACCGAAAACCGGTCCTGCTCGCCGCCGCCCTCGTCGACGACCTGCTCTGGCTCGTCTCCCTGAGCGCCGTCGTCTTCCTGGACGCAGCCGAAGCCATCGCCGTAGTGGCCGTCGTTCTGGCCGTCCAGCAGGCCGCAAGTGCCTTCGTCGCGGTCGCGTGGACGAGCTGGATCAGCGACCTCATCCCTTCCGGCGTCCGCGGCCGCTACTTCGGGCGCCGCAACTTCATCTGCCACGGATTCGGCGCCGCGACGGCGGCGGCGGCCGGACTCGTCGTCCGCGTATTCGGCCAGGACCTCCTCATCTTCGTCGGTCTCATCGCCGCCGGGGTCCTTCTCCGGTTCGTAAGCATCTTCTTCCTCAGTCGACAGCTTGAGTTGCGCCCGGCCCGCAGTCCGTCCGGGCCGATACTCGCGCAATTTGCCAAACCACTGCGCATCGCCGGTTTTCGGCGCTTTCTGGTCTACGGGATGGCGTGGGGGTTCGCCGTGCAGCTCTCGGCCCCGTTTTTCACCGTCTACATGATCCGCGACGCGGGCATCGGCGTCGATTCCGTCATGCTTTTCGCGGCGCTCGGTACCGTGTCGAACCTGATCGGCCAGCGCCTGTGGGGCCCGCTGGCCGACCGGTACGGCGAGCATCAGGTCATGCGCATGGCCGGCCTTTCCATCGCCCTGCAGCCCCTCTGGTGGATCTTCACCGGTCCGACCGGGATCGGCTTCTATCTGATGGCTTTTCTGAGTATGACGGGCGGATTCATGTGGGGCGGGCACCTGCTTGCAACCGGCAATCTGATGATGCGGCTCGCGCCCGACATGGGGAAGACCTCGTTCTTCGCGGTTCAGGCGGCGCTGGGCGGCCTGTTCGGCGCGGCGGGACCGTTCGCCGGCGGCCTGATCGCACAGGCCCTCGCCGGCGGCTGGATCGTACTCCCAGGATCGCTTTTTGCCGGCCTCAAAACGCTCTTTGTGATCAGCTTCCTCTTGCGCGTCGGCGCGTGGGGCCTGCTCCACCGCGTTCCGAAAGGGGTGGAGCGGCCGCAGCTTCGCGCCGTCTACCTGCTGCGCGACGCCGCACGCACGTTCAATCCGGCACAGGGATTCAGCCCGTTGCTTCACGTTTTCTCGCTCGCCGCCGAGTCGGCGCGCCGGCGTGCGTCGAATCACGCCGCCTTTTCGGGAAACGGCAGCTCGGATTCCGAAAGCACGGATTGACCGCCGTCGGAGGCCGGCACGGC
>CAZMXY010000246.1:0-5092 GCA_964570345.1 uncultured Rhodothermales bacterium
CGACCGCGGCATGCATTGTGGCCGTCCTTACTCTTCAGCCGGCCATGGTGCGAGCCGCTGAAGCCCAGGAACGGCAGGTTCTGACGCTGCAGCGCATCGACGGTCCGATCATCCTGGACGGTCTGAGCAACGAAGCCGCCTGGCAAGGCGTCGAGCCATTTCTTCCGACCCAATACGAGCCCAACAACGGCGCCGCTCCCACCGAGCGAACGGAATTCAGGGTCGCCTATGACGACGCGTACCTTTACCTGTCCCTTCGAGCGTACGAGAGCGATCCCGGCGGGATCCGTGCCAACACGCTGTATCGCGATCGGCTGAGCGGAGACGACCATTTCGAGATCCTGATTGACGCCTACGACGACAACGAGACGGGGGTGCTCTTCACGACCACGCCGGCAGGTATCCGGCGCGACGCCGCGATATCGAACGACGCCAGCGGCGGCGGTATCGCCGGGGGCGGGTGGCTGAACGTCGACTTCAACACCTACTGGGACGTCGCGACCGCGGTGAACGACAGCGGCTGGTTCGCGGAGATCCGCGTGCCCTTCTCCAGTCTGCGCTTTCAACAGAAAGAGGACGGAACCGTCGTGATCGGCCTCGCCTTGCAGCGCAAGGTCGCCAGGAAGACCGAGCGCCTGGTCTTTCCCTCCGTACGTCCGGTGGCCGATTTTGCTTTCCTGAAGCCGTCGCTTGCTCAGAAGGTCGTGCTCCGTGGAATCAGCCCGCGGCTGCCCGTCTACTTGACGCCCTACAGCCTGGTCGGCGGCGGTGAATCGGCGGTCCTGAACGACGAGGGTACGGCATTCCGGCACCACCGCGAGTGGATGCGCGAGATCGGCGGGGATCTGAAGTACGGACTGTCGAACAACGCCACGCTCGACCTCAGCGTAAACACGGATTTCGCCCAAGTCGAGGCGGACGACCAGCAGATCAACCTGACACGATTTTCCCTCTTCTTTCCCGAGAAGCGGCAGTTTTTCCAGGAGCGTGCCGGCATTTTCGACTTCCGGACGGGCGGTCTCAGCCGGCTCTTTCACAGCCGCCGCATCGGGTTGACGGACGACGGCCGACCGGTGCGGCTGCTCGGAGGCGCCCGTCTGGCGGGCCGATTCGGACCGTGGGACGTCGGCGTCCTCAACATGCAGACGGCGAAGAGCCGCACGTTGCCCTCGGAAAACTTCGGCGTGCTGCGCGCACGAAGGCAGGTCATCAACCCGTATTCCTACACCGGCGGGATGGTGACGAGCCGCCTCGGTTTCGACGGCAGTTACAACTTCGCGTACGGCCTCGACGGCGTGATTCGAGTCTTCGGCGACGACTATCTGACGCTCCAATGGGCACACTCATTCGACCGCGATCACGTGGAACGCTCGGACTACAGGGTCCTCAACGGCGGACGCCTGACCGTAGAGATGGAGCGCCGCCGACGCGAAGCGTGGGAATACCATACCGTCGCGGCCTGGGCGGGGCCGAACTATGATCCCGGCGTCGGATTTTCCCAGCGTAATGACTTCACGCTGCTCGACAATACCTTGTCCTACACGTGGCTTCCGGGCCCGAATTCCTCACTGATCCGGCACACCCTCGGCGTCCAGGGATTCGCGTTCCTGCGCAATGCGGATGGTTCGATCGAATCCGCAGAGGTAGGCCCCCAATGGGAGTATGCGGCGAAAAACGGCACCGGAGCCGTTCTCGAGACGAGACTACTTTATGAGGACTTGCCCGTGGCTTTCTCGTTGTCGGACCAGGTCGCCGTACCCGCCGGCCGATACACCTTCTATCGAATCGGCGCCTCGTATCGCGAGACGCACACGCGACTGTTTCAGCTGCGGCCGGCGCTTCAAGTGGGCACGTTCTACGACGGGTGGCAGACGACGGCACAGCTCTCACCGATCTGGTACGTGTCGCCTCACCTCGAATTGGCCGGAAGCTATCAGTACAGCCGCATCCGGTTCCCCGACCGCGGGACCGGTACGGAGTCGGGACGACGCCTGGACGCCCATCTCGCCCGGCTCCGCATAGGCACGGCGTTGAATACGCGGGTCTCCACCAACGTCTTCGTGCAGTACAACAGCCTTCTCGAGGCGTTTTCGGCCAACGTTCGCTTCCGGTACAATTTCCGGGAGGGCAACGATTTGTGGATCGTCTACAACCAGGGCATGAATACGAACCCCGCGCGATTCGATCCCCGACTCCTCCTGGTCGACAATCAGACGATTCTCCTGAAGTACACCCACACGCTCGCCTTTTGAGCGATTTTCACTCCCGAGAGGCCATGCCGACCGGCGGGCGATCGCCGGTCGGCCCAAGAATCGGCGATCCTCGTCACAAGTGCGGCGTTCGTTCGTATATAGACAGTACCGTAGCGAACCCGCTGCGCGCCCCCGCTCGAAACCCTGCTGCACCCGCATGCTCCGTTCCCTCTGGGCCTGGACCGCAATAACGATCCTGATCGTCGTGTGGCTTCCGTTCCTCGCGGCGGTTCGGACGTTCGATCGCGATCCGGCCCGATATCGCACAGGATATTGGTTTCGTCGTCTGGGATGGGCGATGACGCGCGTGAATCCGTCATGGCACGTTTCGATCTCCGGCGAGTACCCGGAAAATCCGCGCCTCCCGTACGTCGTCATCAGTAATCATCAGTCGCTCGCGGACATCCCCGTCCTTAGCTGCCTGCCGTGGGAGATGAAATGGGTGGGCAAGACGGAGCTCTTCTCTATCCCCTTCGTGGGATGGATGATGCGGCTCGCGGGCGACATTCAGCTCAATCGCGACGAGGCACGAAGCGGAGCCAAAGCCTTGCTACAGGCGCGAAATTACATCCGACGACGCTGTTCCGTCATCTTTTTCCCCGAGGGCACCCGATCTCGCGATGGGCGTGTCCTGCCGTTCAACCCGGGCGCGTTTCATCTGGCCGTTCGGGAGCAGGTGCCGATCCTGCCGATCGCCGTTGAGGGTACGGGCGGTGCGCTGCCCAAGCATGACTGGCGTTTCGGTGCGCCGTCGGACATCCGCGTTCACGTCCTGCCGGCCGTTGAGACGAAGGGGCTCGGACGTGAGGATGCCGACCCTCTGAGCCGGGAAGTACGAGAGCAGATCATCCAACAGATCGCGGCCTGGCGAAACGTTCCCCCCGCGGAGATCGACGGGAAAGAGCAGCCGCGGCGCGTTCCGATCCATCGTTCACACTGACGTCACGTCGTTGCCGCAACCCTCCGGGTCCCGTTTGCGGCGGCGGGATACGCGTCAGGGCTCCGTTCAGAGGCGCACGGGCCGTCCGACTCGCGCCGCGTCGTATGCCGCCATCGTGGCGACGAACGCGTCGCGCGCCTCGGCGACGGTGCCGATCGGATTCGACCCCGCCTCGAGACAATCGATGAGATGTGCGAGCGGCAGGGGCACCTCCGGCGCGAACGGAGGACTCGAGGCGCGCTCGACGACCCAGTCCGACGCACCGGCGCGCAGCACCGAGAGACCGGGGTCTCGAAACCACTGGTCGATCATCTCGCCCCGCGTGCCGACGATCTCCAGACGGACGACGCTGTTCTGCTTCGGAGAGGGCGCGGCCACGCGCGGCGCATTGATCGTCCACGACCCCTCCATCGTCGCGACGATGCCGTTCTCGAAAACGAACGTGGCGAGCCCCCAGTCTTCGACGTCGAGGTCGCGATGCACCAGGTTCGCGACGCGGCCGTCAGCTTCTACGACGCGGCTTCCGGCAAGCCAACCCATGAGATCGACCCAGTAAATCCCTTCGTCGATCAGCGCTCCACCGGGTACGTGTGCAGGGTCCACGAACCATCCAGGCGTCCCGGATTCGTACCAGTCCTCGGCGATCGACCATCGCGCCGTCGTGTGCATTACGACGACGTCTCCCACCTCTCCCTGCGCGATCCGATCCCTCAAACCGGAATAGCGAAACCGCATAATGCTCTGAAAAGGCACGCAGACGATCCCCGCCTCCTCGACGGCCTCGACGATGCGGTCGGCTTCCGCGACGTTCATCGCCATCGGTTTGCCGAGGATGACGTGCTTTCCGGCCCGGGCCGATCGAATCGCAAGTTCGCAGGCCTGCGACACCGGCGCGGCCAGAAGAACCACGTCGATGTCGTCACGCTGCAGAACGGCGTCGTAGTCGAGCTCGCCGGCGACGCCGAACGCATCGCAGAAGGCGTCGAGCTGCGCCCGATCGTGCCAGGCCGCGGCCACCAATCGCGCTTTGGCATATTCAGGCAGTGCGCGCGCCAGGCCGTACGCCGAATACCAGTGCCCGAGCCCGAGAACGCCGACCCTCCATACTTTCGACATCCTCAGGACTGAAACTGACCTTGGAGAACGTGCCGAGCTTTCTCGAGGTCGTCCTTTACCTCACGAACGGCCTCGGCCTCTTCGTTCTCGCGGCCGTGCTCGATGCCGCAGTAGCCCCGGTATCCCGCATCCAACACGATGCGCATCATGCGCACGTAGTCGAGTGGATGCCGTCCGCCATGGGCATCCCATGCGGTCGGCTTCACGCTCACGGCAGGTGCATAGGGCATCAGTTGGGCTACGCCGTGGTACGAGTCGTACGACTCGCCTTCGCGGATTCGAAAGTTTCCGAAGTCGGGCATCGTGCCGGCTCGATCGTGGTCGGCCAGCTCGATCACAGCCGCCAGCCAGGCACCGTTGCTCGACAGCCCGCCGTGGTTCTCGATAATTACGTTCTGGCCGTACTCGTCTGCGAACTCGCACAGACGGCGCAATCCGTCGGCGACCAGAGCCATCGACTCCTGGAAATCTTCGACGCCCGGCGTATACCCGTTTACTCGAATGGAATGGCATCCGAGAAATGCCGCCGCTTCAACCCACTTTTTGTGATTCTCCACGGCCTGCATGCGCTCGCTTTCGTCCGGATGCCCGAGCGCCCCCTCGGAGTCGCACATGATCAAGAGACTCCGTACGCCTGCGTCGTCCGCCCGCTGCTTCATTTGCTGCAGATACACCGGATCAGTCGCCTTGTCCATGAAGAACTGATTGACGTACTCGACGGCGTCGATGTCGACGTCCCGGGCGAAGGCGGCGAAATCGAGGTGATCGATTCGCCCCGAGAAGA
>CAZMXY010000247.1:0-5082 GCA_964570345.1 uncultured Rhodothermales bacterium
CGGCTCGCGTATGTCAGCACGAAGCCGAGCGGATACTTCAACGTCTACGTACGTCCGTTTGAGAATGGAGGGTGGTCCGGAGAGGAAATCGCCGTCACGACCGACAACAGTTACGGGCGTGACCGCCTCTATTTCGGGCAATGGGACATGCACATCGCGCCGGCGTGGCTTCCACTAGAGGCGGCGTTTAACAATTCGACCGCCAGGGGCGAAGCCGGAGAACTGCTGATCATATCGAACCGAAACGTGCCCCTGGGCTCCGGAAACGTGCTTCGAGTCCCGGCGGCCGCCGGCGGCAGCGACGTCGCGCGCACGGTTCTAGCCGAGCAGTCGCTCTATCGGACAAGGCCTGACGTTTCCGTAGACGCTAAGAGGTTTGTCTACTCGTCCACTCGCGGCGCCGGCGATCAATTCAACAACCTGTACGTGCAGCCGACCGCAGGAGGCGAGCCCTACAAGCTCACCTTCTTCGAACATGACGCATTTCACCCGCGGTGGTCGCCTGACGGCGAGTGGATCGCCTACGTCTCGAATGAAGACGGATTTCCCCAAATCGCCCTGCTCGAAACGTACGGAGGCACGCGGAAAACGGTCGCCATTGCTAATCGGCACTGGAAACGGCCAATGGGACGCCTGGAAATCCAAACGGTCGATGCCTCGACAGGACGACTAACGGAATCCCGGATCCATCTCACCGCCTCCGACGACAAGTTCTACGCACCGGAGGATAGCTACGCCCGGGTGAGCGGAGCCGGCGACCATGTCTTCCACCAGACCGGAAGAGTCGCACTAGACGTGCCGCCGGGAGAGCTCACGGTCGTAGCCGTCAAAGGATTCGAATATCAACCGGTAGAAGCCGAGGTCCACATCGTTGCCGGTGAGACGTCGCACGTATCCATCCCTCTCGAACGAATCGCGGAAATGAGCGGCTGGTACGGCGGCTCTACGCACGTCCACATGAACTATGGCGGAAACCTGCACAATTCACTCGAGAACCTGATGATGATGTCGGCGGCCGAGGACCAGGACGTGGTGAACGAGCAGATCGCAAACAAGGATAACCGCGTGCTCGATTACCAGTACTTCGTTCCGGGCGGAGATAAGCATCCCCTCTCCACCCCCGACAGGCTCCTCGTGGTTGGTCAGGAATACAGGCCGCATTTCTGGGGCCACGTCTTCATGTTTGGAATGCGCGACCATCTCATCTCTCCCTTCACTACGGGCTACGAGGGAACCGCGATCGAGAGCCTCTACCCGACCAACACCGACATGCTGCGCAAGGCGAAGGCGCAGGGCGCAACGGTCGGTTACGTCCATGCCTGGTCCGGCGAAGACGATCCGCTGGAGGGCGATCTCGGTCCGGCGAAGGGCTTCATCGTCGACGCGGCGCTCGGTACGACGGATGCCGTCGAGTGGTCTATATCGAACCGCGCAAGCTTCTACCCATGGTATGCCGTGCTCAACAACGGCCTGCGAATTACGGCCGTGGGGGGCGAAGACTCGATCAGCGACCTTCATCGGAGTAAGCTTGTCGGCTCCGTCCGAACGTACGTGCACACGGGCGAAAAAGGGCTCGACATGGATGCGTGGTTTGAGGGCATCCGCGAAGGGCGGGCATTCGTGAGCACGGGGCCGCTGGTGGAGCTCACCGTCGATGGCGAGATCCCGGGCGGGGAGATTCATCTCCCTGTTACCGGCGGCGAGGTCGAAATCCAGGCAAACGTCCATTCCATCACGCCGCTCGAGAGCGTTTCCCTGATCTTCAACGGCCGCGTCGTGGAGACCATCCCCCTGAGCGCGGATCGGAAGAAGTCCCGGTTCACGAAGAGGATGCGCGTGGAGCGCAGCGGCTGGTTTCACCTTCGAGCCGAAGGAAGTCCGACCGAGCGCTATCCACTCGATACCGGCTACGCGCAGGCCTTCACGAACCCGATCTGGGTAACGATCGGGAACACGCCCCCCCGCGACGCCGCAGCCGCCGAATACGGGCTTCGTTGGATCGACAAGCTGCAGACGATGGCAGAAGTCTTCCCCGGCTGGCGCTCGGTCGCGGAGAGGGCCCACGTCTTTGCACAATTTGACGAGGCGCGTGCGGTCTATCGCGACCTGCTGCGCGAGGCGAAAGCACCGTAGCCCCGTCGCTGTGGCTGCGCGACTTGATCCACGAGGGACGCAGGGACTGGTTCGCGCCGTCAGTCAGCGATCAATGTCGTGAAGCTCACCGACTCGAGCATGAAGCGCGCCGTACCGTCCGACACGCGCAGCGGCTCGCCCTCCTCCATTCCGCGCGTGCTGTCGGTCACGAAGACGCGGAGTTCCTCGACGCCGTCGGGTAGACCGGTGACCACGGCCTCGCGTGTGGTGCCGTTATTCACCAGATGTACCGCGTATACTCCGCGTTGGTTGTCGCCGAGGGCCGCCGCAGACACGTCGGATCGGTTGCTCGTGATCGGTAGTGCGGAAACGTCCGGCGGCGTAGAGGCGAGCTGCTTCATGTTCCAGAACCGCTGGGTCGGACGCAGCGGCTCACTGTCATTGCCGAAGACGCCGCCCCCGGCGAGAAGGGAATAGTCGGCCGTAAGTTGCCACTGAAGGATCGTCATCGGCTGGTTGATGGCCAGGATGCGCGTATACAGGTTGATCTCCTCTCGTGCGTACTCCGGCTCCTCAAAAATAGCCGGATAACGCCACGCGGCCGCATCGATGCTGCCTTCGCCGACGATCAGCGGCACGCCCAGCCGCTCGGCAGCTTTCGTCCACTTCTTCAAGGTCTCGTCGTCCCAACCGCGCCACGAATGGTACGAGACCGCCCCGACATACGGATGCGTCTCCGGATCCGACATCGCCGGCTCGATGAACTCGTATCCGCGTGCGTCGGCGGTGTCACCGAGCAGCAGCCTGGTCTTGAAGCCCTGCGAAGCGAGGTAGGCGCCCAGTCCCTTGATCAGCTCCGCATGCTCCTGGGCGGTTTGACGGACGTCGATGCCCAGATCCGATTCGTTGAAGGAAAACATCTCGATGTCCACGTCATAGGTTTCCTTCAGATACCGGATGTAGGACGTTATCGACGCATAAATTTCGTCCATTTTCTGCGGATCCAGGGCGTTTCCCCAGAGGCCGTCGTCTCCGCGGCCCCTGCTCCGCTCTCCCAGAATGGCCCAATCCGGCGGAAACCAGATGGCCAGCATGATGGGGATACGCCGCTCTTTCAGGGTCGCGGCCATCTCCATCGCCATCTCGACCCGCGGGTGCAGGTCGCCCCCCATCGCGGCCTCCATCGGATCGACGTCCGCGTCCGGATGCCATAGCATCCACGGCAGGTCGACACGTCCCCAGGCCACGCGCAGGTTATCCAGGTTGTACTCGATGACCTGCGGATCCGTGCGCGGATTCTGAATACGGAAGTTTCCACCCAGCCCGTCGAAGGCGCGGCCCGGCCTCGACGTATCGAGCACCAGATCAATCGGTCTTTTGTCGATTTCGCCGGACGCTCGGAGCGTCAGGATCCGTTCCGCGTTCTGCCCTACGTGAACCGGGCCCGAGACGAGGGCGAGGTAGGCCTCGACGTCCTCCCCCCTTGCGGAGTCCCGCTTCACGACGATCAAAATCGGCTCGTCCGACGTTACTTCAAGCCGGCGCCGGTCGGATTCGAAGCGGACGCCCGAGGCGATTACCCGAAGTAGCTCGTCCCCTCCTCCCGGCGACCTTACGCCAGGCGGAGGCTCGGCAGGGTCGATCGGGTCGATCGAGGCGCGGCCGAATTCCGCCCGGGGCAGGTCGATGCGGAAGAACGCGCCGGCGATGTTCGTATCCGCTCGGGACGTGACCTGGACGTCGACTCTGGCGGCGCCGGATCCGACGTCTTCGACGCTCTGGGTTAAAAACAGGCTGTCGAGGCGCGTCGAAACGATCCGCTTCGATCCAGCGCGCTCGTAGCTGGGCCGCTGCCTTTCCTTGGCCGTCCGGCTCATCCGGTTCCAATCCGCGCCGACGACCGCCAGACTCGTCTCAAATTCCATCAACTGGCCCTCGACGCGCATTCCCGTCAGGTTGCCCCAGGCCATCAGCTCGGGTTGGGCGAATGCCGGGCGGTCACTCCCTATCGCCGCGACCATGAATGGTATCAAACAGGAAGTACGATTGAGTGGTGATCGGGTCATGGGTCTCCCGTGACTGCGAAATTACGAAGCATCATGTTCGAGCCGAACGCGAGATCAGTCTCGGTTGGAGGATAACCGTGTCACGCTCGTTGAGCGAGTAGTTCCCATGACGGAAACGGCGCTCAGCGGTCCGGGTTTACCGTCCAAATGATCACGTCGTTCGTCGATCCCGGCGCTCGTCATCCTCGCACGACCCGGGGAGCGGAGTCATCCATTCCGGGCAATCCATCGTACGGAAAGCACGCTTCGTGAACAACTCGTTCGTCATCATCCACATCCTCGGTGCCGTACACGGTCTCTTTCTCGCGGCCGTTTTGTTGAGCAAACGGCGAGGGTCGGTTGCCAACGGGATCCTGGCCGTGACTATGCTGGCTTTCGCGCTCGATCTCGCGACCGCCGTTTATCATGCCACGGGTTATGACGCGGTGTTTTCGCATTTCATCGGTATCGATTATCCGCTGGCCTTTCTTTACGGCCCGTTGCTCTATCTCATCTAGGCTTCCCGCTCCCCGTGCTGAGCTACAACGTCGAGTTTTGACATCGCTCCCATTGTATGCCGAATGCCAACCGGTCAAGGGCCCGTTTGGGATCGTCGTTCGGAAAAAACCGAGCAACTGGCCCTTTCCAATCGTATCCCGTCCGTATCTTCGACCTCTAATTATGTCCGGCCGCTCGCGGTGGACGTGAAGGCGCAAGGGCCCGCAGAAGAATTCGATCGGATAAGGGGGAGAATGGCGGACTACGAGATTCCGAGTGAGCAGGCGATCTGGCCGGCGATGCCGTCGCTATCGGAATGGCAGGACACGTGCACCACGGTTCACATGTGGACGCAGGTGGTCGGCAAGATTCGACTGGAGCTGGCCCCCTGGATTAATCATTCCTGGGGCTCGACGCTCTACGTGACGCCGCGCGGCCTCACGAC
>CAZMXY010000248.1:0-5050 GCA_964570345.1 uncultured Rhodothermales bacterium
ACTTCGAGCTTGTAATTATGCCCGTGCCAGTTCGGACTGTTACACTTGCCGAACGTCGATCGATTCCACTCATCCGATCTGTTCGGATTGTGAAGGCGATGAGCCGCATTGAAGCGGAGCGTCCGTGTGACGTAAACGGTCGGCATGGAACGGATGGACTGCGTCTGCACGGTTCTACGTCGGAGGCAGGCGAGGGATCTTATCGCATAAGGCGGTCGCGGCCGGCCGAGTATTCGACGTTGAAGACAGGGCAATGTTCGTTATATTCATCGAACGCAGGACGGGATGACGACCTTACCTGGATCCATGGCTGAAGGCAGAACGCTCTTTCAGAAAATTGCCGACGGCGACGTGCCGGCCGATTTCGTCTACGACGACGATCGGTGCTTTGCCATCCGCGACATCAATCCACAAGCTCCCACACACATCCTCATCGTCCCGCGCAAGCCGGTTCCGAGCCTTGACGATCTCGAGGAGGCCGACAAGGAGCTCGTCGGGCATCTCTTCCTCGTGGCAAAGCAGCTCGCCGCCGAGGAGCAGCTCGACGACGGTTACCGTACCGTATTCAATTGCGGGCCTTCCGCCGGTCAATCGGTAGATCATATCCATCTCCACCTACTCGGCGGCCGTAGAATGATGTGGCCGCCGGGCTGACGACCACCCTCGCAATGCGCGCACGGCCTATCGTCCATTCGTCGGCGTGCCTGGTGTCGGCTTCGATCTGGTTGATGGCGATCGGCGCTCTCGCGCAGGACGCGCCTAGACCGCCCGGGCAGAACGTCGGGCAAATCGACACGGGGTTCGAACGCGACGTCAACCGGTATCGGTGGATGGGGAATGCGCACCTCAGACAGGAGATCGGCGGCTGGCTGTTCGACGTCGACAATAAGTTCGTCTCCGATGCTTTCGTTCTGTTCGACGATCGCCTGAGTTTCAGAGACGAAAACAGGCTGTCGTGGGGAATTCAGCGAGACTTTGGCGGGCGCTTTTCGGGGCGGGCGCGAGGGCGGGCACTCTGGTTTACGCAGAGCCGGGTGTTTTCACAGGAGATCTACGGGGGTATTCGGTTTCAGGCCCGCCCGGATCTGTGGGTCGAGCCGGCGTTCGGCTTCGCATGGGATCGAAGGCCCGGCGTGGGAACCGGAACGGAGATCCCACTCCGTACGGATCTCGGACCTGCGTACGGAACGCGTCTGGCGTGGTCTCCGCAACCGCTAAACGATTATCGTGTCAGCATCGCGGCGGACGGCGCCTGGCAGGTAATCAATCCCCGGCGCGGCCGCGCCGTTCGGTTCGAAGGAACCCTGAGCCGAAACTTCGATGAAGCACGTTTCGCCTCAAACGTGCGGTACTCGAATTATCGTCGAGACGCCTACCAGGCGGTGTCGTTTCTAAATCGCCCCGAACAGGCGGGCCGGCTTTCCGAAACCGTGGAGGCCACCTCGAGTGACACCCTTGCCGCCGCGTTTGAGATCGAAGCTCCGGTGTACCGTCGTTTCCGCGTGACGGGTCGACTCGACCTGGGGGCCAACAATCGCGTCATAAACGCTCTCAGGACGCCGTCCGATGCGCTCTACTTCGACACGGTCTTCAATCGACGCGCGGTCGATGGCGAGGTCGGCGTCTCGTACACACCGGGAAACGATCTGATGATCCGGCTCGCGGCGCGGGCCGGTGCCGAAGTCGAGCGCCGTCGACTGACCAACCGGGACGTCCTTCCACCCACGCAGGCGGCCCAGAAGAGCAACTTGCTCCAGCAGGCGGACTACGATCAGGGGCTCTTCGGGCTTTTCGCGCGGTCGCACGCCTCACTCGGCCGATTCACCTTTTCATTCGACGGCAGCAGCAGCATTTTTCGGCACGATACGCCGGCATCGAACCTCGACGATCGCGACGAGCTCTTTCATAACGGACAGGCGGGAATGCTGGTCCGGCTGAGCCGCTATGTCCAGGCCGACGTGAAGCTTCTCGGTTCGTATTCGCACACCGTCTACCTGGCCGCGGAGCGCTCGGCCGAAAACAACGTCCAGCGTTCGCTGCGTTTGCGGCCGGGATTCGAATGGACGCCCTCGCCCAACACGCGGATTCGACTCGGATCCGAGATCCGCGCGACCTACAACGTGCATGATTTCACCCTGCCCGGTCGTCGAGCCTCCGATCAGTCGGCGCGCGAGCTGCGATACGACGCAAACGTCGAGCATCGCATTGCTTCCGGACTCACGGCATTCCTGACGGGCACCTTCAGCGACCTTCATCTCGGGAGACTTCTGTGGGACGAGTTCGCGGAGATCCCCTTCGACACGCTGCGCACGTACAGTGGGTGGTTTCGGCTGCAAATCCAGACCGACAGCCGTCTGACGGCAGACGTCGGGGTGCGATTCTACGTGCGGCGCGACTTCGACCGATCGACGACGATCCGCTACGAGCGCCGCGACGAGGCCGGGGCAATCGTTACGGACTCCGACGGCCGGCCGCTGCAGAGCAGCATCACGCGGCCGGGGCGCACGTGGATCGAACAGGTCGGCCCGACGTGCTCGATTTCGTGGCCCATGCGCGGGTTGTCGACGCTGAGGCTGGACGGCTGGTTGAACGTTCAGCACGTCCGGCGTAGGCCGTACGGCAATCTGCCCGAAGGCCTGGCGGAGATCATCCTAGAGGCGGGTCGTCGGGGTGATATGATGATCATTCCAAACGTGTCACTGACCACGTCATGGCGATTCTAACGTGAAGACTCTCGGAGTAACCGGCGGGATTGGAAGCGGGAAATCGACCGTTTGCCGCATGCTGGAAGAGCTCGGCGCGCGCGTCTTCTATGCCGACCTGGAGGGCAAGGAGATTTTGTCCCGCGATCCTGAGGCGCGTCGCGAAATCATCGAAGCTTTCGGAACGGAAAGTTACCTGCCGGACGGGCAGCTCAATCGGGCCTACCTGGCGGCGAGCGTATTCAGCGACGCGGACAAAGTGGCATGGATCAACGAAATCGTCCACCCACGCGTCTTCACACGTTTTTCGGAAGCCGTCGCTCAAGCCCGACGGGACGATGTGCCGCTGATGGTGAAGGAGGCGGCCCTGATATTCGAGGCCGGCGGCGAGCGTCTACTGGATGCCGTCGCGGTCGTCGACGCGCCACGAGACGACCGCGTGGCGCGGGTAGTCGAGCGGGACGACGTGACGCCGGAAGACGTCGCTGCCCGAATGGACCATCAATGGCCGGCGGACGAACTGCGGCGCAGAGCGGATTTCCTTATCGACAACTCGGGGACGCTCGATGAGACGCGGCGGCAGGTCGAGCAGATGTTCCGGGAAATGACGAATTAACGCGTTCGTCAGAGGATTCGCTTCAGCACGGAACGGTCGTGCCCACCGGACTGCTCCAGAATCAAGTGCCCCATCCGGTCGCGCTTCGTCTGCAGATAGCGTTCGTTCACGGCGTTCGGCGGAATTTCGATGGGTACGCGATCGACGATTTCCAGTCCGTAGCCGGCGAGACCGACGCGCTTCGTGGGATTGTTGGTCACCAAGCGAAGCTTTCGCAGACCGAGATCGCGCAGGATCTGGCATCCGATACCGTAGTCGCGATGATCCATGTCGAATCCCAGAGCCTCGTTGGCGTCGACCGTGTCCATCCCGTCCTGCTGAAGCTTGTAGGCACGCAACTTGTTAACGAGACCGATCCCGCGACCCTCCTGCTTCATGTAAAGCACGACGCCCCGTCCTTCTTCCTCGACGATCTGAAGTGCGCGAGCAAGCTGGTCGCCGCAGTCACACCGCATCGATCCGAATATGTCACCGGTGACGCACTGAGAATGGACCCGTACGAGGACCGGCTCATCCTCCTCCCACTCCCCCTTCATCAAAGCGAGATGGACCTCTTCGGTGATGGTATCCTCGTACGCGATGAGTGTGAAATCGCCGAATTTCGTCGGCATCTCGACTTCGACCAGGCGCCGGACGATGCGCTCGTTGCGCATGCGATACGCGATCAGGTCTTTGATCGTGATGATCCGCATGTCGAACTCGTTCGCCATCTCCAACAAATCCGGCGTGCGCGCCATGGTGCCGTCCGGATTCATGATCTCGACAAGCACCCCTGCGGGCGCACAGCCGGCCATGCGTGCGAGGTCGACGGCCGCCTCCGTATGACCGGCGCGACGAAGCACCCCGCCGGTTTGTGCGCGGAGCGGAAACACGTGACCCGGACGTCCGAGATCTAGCGGCCGCGTCGCGGGGTCGGCGAGAGCCAGAATCGTCTTGGCACGATCCGAGGCGGATATGCCGGTCGTCGTGCCGCGCTTCAGATCGACGGAGACGGTGAACGGTGTGTTGAAGAGCGACGAGTCGGAATGCACCATCATGTCGAGCTCGAGCTCGGCTGCGCGTTCCCGCGTGACGGGGGCGCAAATCAACCCGCGGCCGTTCATCGCCATGAAATTGATGAGCTCGGGAGTGATCTTCTCGGCCGCGCCGATGAAATCGCCCTCGTTCTCGCGGTCTTCGTCGTCGACGACGATAACCAGGCGTCCGGCGCGGACGTCTTCCACCGCGTCGCGTATCTTGTCGAACGACCGGGCATCCTCCCGGTCCGCTTTTTCGGCTATCATGGTCTCAGGTGCATCGTCCGAATGGAGGCGTTCCCCGGTATCAGTCTTTCCCGGCCACGTTCGCGACGGCGTTTTTGTCGATTCTCAGCTTGGTGTTGGTGTCGGCCTGAATGAGCAAGCTCGTATCGTCGACCTGGGTCACGGTGCCGTGCACGCCGCCGATGGTCACGATCTTGTCTCCTTTCTTTACCGCTTCGATCATCTTCTTCCGCGTGTCTTCTTTTTTCTTTTGGGGGCGGATGATGAAGAAGTAGAAGACGACGAATATGAGGATGAGCGGCAGGAACGTAACGAGCGGATTCGATCCTTCGCCGGGCGCTCCCATGAGGAGAACGTCGTGGAAAACCATGGAAATCGATCTGGTGGTATGGGGTGAAAAAAAGAGGGCAAGCTCCCCGTATCGCGCCGCTACGACCTCCTACCGCTGCTGCCTTCCGGCCCTGACGGAG
>CAZMXY010000249.1:0-5036 GCA_964570345.1 uncultured Rhodothermales bacterium
CAGAACCGCTCGCCAGTTTTTCGTCGACGCGACCGCCCGGCTGACCGAACCGACGACCGTGCATCGGTCCACGATCTCCCCGTTCACGATGCCTTGCTCGCAGAGTGTGTACAGGCCGTCCTGTTGATTGAACGCGCCCGCTCTTCCACTGCCGGTCGAACCCACGGCGACGATGCGTCCGTCGAAGTTACCGTCGCGGATCGCCTGATCTACGAACGCGTCGGAGAATCCGCGCAGAAACGCTCCCGTGCCGAATTGCAAGATCTTCTCCGGAAGCTCGAAGCAGGACGCCGCGGGGAAGGCGGCATGACGCGGATCGACGTCGGTGCGCCGGCTCAGCCGGCCGGTGGACGCTGCGATAGACATCGTATGGGAGATAGGTTGAGGGATGAAGCCTTTACGCGCTACGCGCCGTCTGCCAGGGAATCGAGACGGTACGTTTTGCGTGCCAGACCGTAAGCCATCGCGTGAGCGAGGCCGCGGGCATCGGTCATCGTGATCCGATGGGTTGCCACGAGGCCGGCAAGATAATTCGCGTCGACTCGCCGCGATAGGTCGTGCCGGGCGGGAATCGAGAGAAAGGCGCGGGTGTCATCGTTGAATCCCGCCGTATTATACACGCCCGCCGTCTCCATGATCAGCTCGCGATAGCGTTTCATCCCTTCGATGCTGTCGAAGAACCACCAGGCAGGACCGATCCGTAGTGCGGGGTAATGGCCTGCGAGCGGGGCCAGCTCCCGCGAGTACGTGCTCTCGTCCAACGTGAACACGACGAGCGTCAAATTCGGGTTTGAACCGTAGGCGTTGAGCAGTTCATGGAGATTCCGGGTGAACTCGGTTGCGAGTGGGATGTCACCTCCTTTGTCCGCACCAAATCGGTCACGTACCGATGCGTCGTGGTCGCGAAACGAACCCGGATGGATTTGCATGACGAGGCCGTCCTCGACGCTCATCCGGGCCATTTCCATCAACATGTGACCCTCGAAGCGACGCTGATCTTCCTCCTTGGCCTCGCCCCGAAGCGCTCGCTGAAACAGTTGATCCGCCTCTCGGTCGGTCATCCTGCTCGTAAAGGGTTCGAGCACCGCGTGATCGGTCGACGTAGCGCCCATCTCCTTGAAGAACGCTCGCCGTGCCTCGATTGCGCGGATGAAGTCGGCATAGTCGTCGATGGACAGGCCCGCCGATGCCTCGAGTCGCGAAATCTCCATCGGCCATGTCGGCGCAGCCGGGCGAAACACCGAATCCGGCCGGAAGCAGGGAATAACCGTTCCGCCCCAACCCGAGCCGCGAATGGCCTGATGATGCTCGAGCGAATCCGACGCTCCGTCGGTCGTGGTCAGTACCTCGACGCCGAACCGGTCGAAGAGCGCACGGGGTCGGAAGGCGTCGTCCTGAAGCTGCTCCAGCATCTGGTCGTACACGTGCATGGCCGACTCGCCGTCCAGCCGGTGTCGGATGCCGAAAACGTGATAGAATTCATAGTCGAGCCACGCACGCGTGGGCGTGCCGACGAAGAGATGATAATGATCCGCGAAGCGCTGCCAGATCTTGCGTGGATCGGTCTCCACCGGCGTGCCGTCCTGCGTGGGTATGCCGAGGTCCTCCATCGGTATGCCCTGCGAGTAGAGCATTCGGAAGACGTAGTGATCCGGCGTGATGATCAGTGACGTGGGTTCGGAAAACGGCTCGTCCTTCGCGAGCAGCTCGGGCGGTACGTGTCCATGTGGGCACACGAGAGGCAGATCGGCGACTTCTCCATAGAGCTCTCGCGCGGCGCGTCGGATCCGCGGGTCGGCGTCAAAAAATCGATCGGGGTGTAAATCGAGAGGCTCGAGCACGAAAGCCGTTCGTTCGTTAGCGCCGGCGACATCCATCCGGTCGACGCGGGGTCGCGCCATGATGCGGCCGCATCGGTGGTCGTTGACGTGGTCGTTGCCGCTGCACGAAGACGATCTGATCACTTCGGCGCGTGTCCGGTTCCGGCGCCGCTACTGCATCGACTCCATTTCGCACCCGGCGCCGCTACTGCATCGCGTCCATTTCGCCCCCGCCGCCTCCTCCGCCATCTCCGTCGGGTACGCCCTCACCGCGCCGACGGCGTTCCTCTTGCTGATTGCCGAAATTGTACGTGAACGAGAGGCTGACCTCGCGTGCGTTCCAGCTCCGGAAGGACTCCTGGTAAAAACGATCGTCTTCGCGCTGCATGCGGAAACCGGCCATGTTGAGTGGATCGCGAACGCGGAGGCTCAGACTCGCCTTTCGGTTAAAGAGGTGCTGGCGAATCGCCAGGTTCGCGCGCGAAAACGACCCGATCCGACCGTTCTCGATGTCCATCGGCGCTCGGTAGTAGAAGGACAACTGCACGGCCAGGTCGGGCTGCACGTTGAAGGTTCCATTCGCCCGGGCTGACCATCCGATGGCGTCGTTGCTCAGATCCGAGTCGACGTTCGAGCCGTCGGTGACCACACGATACAGATTGAAATTCGCATTCGCCCGCAGCCAGTCACCCAGGCGAAGCGTGCCGATCGCCTCTGCTCCCCACGAGTCGCTCGAATCGAAATTTCGGAAGGTGACGATCGAGACACCGTCATCCGTCAGGAACTGGTGCCAGCTAATTTCATCGATCGTCATACGGTAGTAAGGGCTGATCGTGATCGTCGCCGGTCCGGCGAACTGGATGTAACTCACTTCATAGGAGTGCGTGTATTCCGGGCTCAGAAACGGATTGCCTTCGCGCCGAAACAGCGGATCCTGAAAATCGCCGAACGGATTGAGCTGCCACGTGTTGGGACGATTTACGCGCTTGCTGTAGCTGAGTCGCACTTGCTTCTGGCTCTCTCGACTTGCCTGGATTTCATACGTCAGAAAGGCACTCGGGAAAATGCTGAAGTAGTCGTTCCGGAACGTCTCGTGCGTTGTCGTCAGATTGAATTGAGTCAGCGCCTTCTCGACACGCACGCCCACTTGCGCGGCGATCTTTCCGAATTCCTGCCTCCCGATGACGTATCCGGCGTGGATCTGCTCGTCGTAGACGAAGGCGTTGTTGAGTTCCGCGTCCGCTAAGTACTCGTCTACGTCGTGATCGAAGCTCCACGAAAAGAAACGGCTGTCGATGCTCTCCAGCGAGCCTTTGTATCCGGCCTCTAACTGGCCGTCGAGCAGAGGCCGAACATAATCCACTTGAACGGCGCCCTCCCTGTTCTTCTCGTCTTCAGATACCAGCTGCATCTCGGGCGTCGCGTTGGCGGGAACACCGTCGAAGGTCAGATCCTGTTGCTCGTAGAAATCCTCGTCGCTCTCCGTCTCATGTTCGAATTCCAGCTCGGCCGAGAATTCGTGTCGACCGGGATCCACGATGTGCTGAAACGTGAGCCTGTGATCGAGGTCGAGGTCGTACCCATCGCCGGCCGTGCTCCGGCGATAGCGTCGCAGAAGTTCTTCATTCGCGTCCGTAACCCGGTAGCCCACGCGCCCGGACGACTCGCCGGTCCGAATGCTCAGCCTGGGCGAGTAGGTCAGCGTACTGTTGCGGCTCAGCGAATAGTCCACGCTCCCGTTGACGTTGTGCGAGAAGCCGCCGCGCTCGCCGAAATCGTCCTGCCTCAGCGCGGTCAGCGGATCCTCAAATTTATTACGGCGATATCGATCCCCTTCCGAATCGCGCGTACTGCGACGAAATCCGTAATTCACAAACGTATTCCAATCACCCCGCTGGAAGCTTAACAAGCCTGAGGCGTTGTATTCGGACTGTGTGCTCCCACCCGCCGTAAGACTGCCGCCAAGACCTCGATCCTGATCCTTGCGGAGCACGATATTCAAGATTCCCGACATCCCGTCGGGCTCGTATTTTGCCGACGGGTTGGGGATCACCTCTATGCGGTCGATGGCGTTCGAAGGCAGCCCTTGTAGAAAACTCGCCAGAGCGTCGCCGCTCATCGACGTCGGCTTACCGTTTATGTGGATGGCCACGTTCTGGCTGCCGCGCAAACTGACGTTCCCGTCGATGTCCACTTCGACGGACGGTATGTTCTCGAGAAGGTCGGTCGCCGAGCCGCCCACGCTCGCCAGCTGGTCGCGCGTATTATAGACCGTCTTGTCGATTCCGACCTCGATGAACGACCGCTCCTCCTCAACGACCACCTCGTCGAGCAGCGCCGTGTCCGGTCGGAGGCGTATCCTACCCAGGTCGGTCGTGCCGTCGCTCGCCTCGAGTGCCAGGTCGTCGATCGTCACCGACTCGTAGCCGACGAAGCTTACCTTGACGAAATATTTCGCGGGCGGAAGTCCGTCGATGGAGAACGTACCGTCGGCGCTCGTGATGGTGCCGGTTGCGAGCGTGGAATCGGTCTCGCGCCAGACGGCGATCGATGCCGACACGATCGGCTCATTGTCCTCATCGTCGATCACGCGGCCCGAGATGCCTGCCTGGGCGTTCCCCGACTCCCGGTTTCGCTGCAGTGCCTCGACGTCTTGCGCGATCGGCATCCACGCGAGCGCCAAGCCGGCCAGGATCGAGAGAAGAGACGCGTGGGTTCTACCCATGGATCCAGTACGTTTCGTTCCGTACGGGTGTCGCACCTTCGCGTGATGCGGTATCGGATGACGCATTATGTTGCAGACGACTGATTATGATTGCGGGGCCAGAGATATATCCGTCCGAGCGAGATAGCTTTAATGGGAGACGCGAGGTGGGGGTTCGACGATTGGGACGGAATGCACCCACGTGTTGTGGACTGCATTCACGGCGTGCGATCGGATCGTCGTCTGCATTCTGTTACGAATGACTACTGTCGTTATATTTTGGGCCGTCGCGAGATTTGGGCCGTCGCGAGATTTGGGCCGTCGCGAGATTTGCGCGTCGTGAGATTTGGTCTGTCGCAAGATTTAAGCCGTCGCGGAATTTGGGCCGTCGTATGACCGGAACAGCGTTGCTCGTCCCATTCCCGCCCGGACGCCTGCCTATTCACCGCTACGATCGTCAAGCCGTACGCAAAAATGCCTGATTCCAGAAACAAAGCCGCTCTATCTCGCCG
>CAZMXY010000250.1:0-4979 GCA_964570345.1 uncultured Rhodothermales bacterium
AGCTCAGGCTGACGAGGATCCTTCTGCACGTCGTAGATGAAAAGCTGGTTGGAAAGAGGCCTCCGCCAAAAATGCGCTTCCCATCAGCCGTGTAGCTTGTAACCCGAATGGAAGGACTCGTCTCAGTACCCGGGGTGGATCGCACGGCTTTCAAGAGCGTATGGTCAGCATCGGACTACTCGAGGGAATCACGGGCGATTGGCTCGACACAATACGTATCGAATCGTCAGCGAACCCTGACAATATCCTGATACGTGATCATCCGTAAAAGCCGGAGGCCTGGAGCACCAACTCCTCGGCGAAAGAACGCGAGACTGTGGGTACCCAGTTGGCCTGCTCTTCGGCCGATGCTCACGCCTCTCCGCTACAACCAGTTCTCCACAACGAGACCAGGCACTCGCTCAAACTCGCGCACGTTTGCGGTGACAATTGCCAGCCCGTGCGCAAGACAGACTGCGCTGAGCCACAGGTCGTGCGGCCCGATCAACGTTCGTTGGCTCGCGAGCTCGGCCCATAACTGCGCATGAGCACGCGCGGCCGCAAGGTCGATTTCCAGAATCGGGAAGCGCGCGATGATCGCCTCGACGTACGCACTGCGACGCGCCCGCTGCTGCGGCGCCCTCGCCCGATGTACGCCGTGGAGTAGCTCGCTTACCGTTACCACCGACAGGAAGAACTCATCACCTTCGCGTCCATACACGTGTGCGGCCAGGTCGAGGCGAGCTCGTTCCGCCTCGATCAGGATGCTCGCGTCGATCAGAACGTCCACGGATCCTGCGGGGCTACATTCGCCAATTCGGTTCGGGCCCGATCGAGGTCGGAAGAGAACGCGGCGGCCTCCTTATCCGACAGCGACGGAAGGCCTGCGACGAGGTCCAGCAGGTCAGTGAGCGAACGCCCGGAAGCCACGGGACCCAGTTCAGCGACAGGTTTTCCGCCGCGCGTGACTTGGAAGCGCTCGCCACGATAGGCAACGCGATTCACATAGTCCGCGAAGTTGCGGACGAGCTCGGTGACGGACAATGTCCGTGGCATGCGACACCTCATAGAATATGATTATATGAGGAGAACATGGGATCATCTAGACGGTTCCTCTCGAGTTTTGCCCTGACCAGCGCAATAAGCGCCGTATGAACAAATCTCGTGGGTTCAGCATGCCTTCCTGATTCCGGAATCGGGAAAGGCGTGATGACGATCACGTGATGCAAGGAGGAGTCTAATACGCCGAGAAAAGGCTCAGGAGCGTCCGGCGTTGAGGAATTGCGCACACTGACAACGACCTGCGCATCCCGCACCTCCCTCGAGAGGAAATGTCTGAATCGTACCCAGGGGTGTTTGACGACATTTATATCTCCCGGGATATTGGTGTGGGGATACGGCTAATTCGAACCACTTCGTCAAGTGTACGATATGGATCTCTATTACAGGCCGGATATTCGGGAACGTGCAGCTTCACAGATCGCCTCAGCATTGGCCAGTGCGTTCGCCGCTTCCTCTGCGGTGGCGTTGATAAACGGATAGCGAATTTGCACGGCCAGTGGACTGAGGGATTCGGCGCGATTCCGCAGCGACTCGATGGAGTCATCGTACGGGGAAAGTAAATCGAGAACAGTGAGCAGATTGTGCGTCCGTGGCGGTTCTACACGGAAGAACACCAGGACGGCTTTCAAGTATTTCTCTGCGGCCTGTTGGCTGTGAAATGCAGCAGCATTCGGCTCAGGAGGGACCGCTGCAATCAGTATACGAGCAGCCCGAAGATCGCTCTCGGCCTTGTCGATCCATTCCTGCACGTCTGGGGAAAGTGATGACTCAGTCATCCTCATCTCGACGATAAAGCACTCGTCCCTCGCGAATGGCGATTCGAGCTATGTGTCCGAGATAGTGCCGGGTACGTTCGAAATCCGCTGGCGTCTGAACTAGAATGTCGAGTGGCAGGAGCCACCCGTCAAACAGACGGCCTAGTTCGCCTGCCATTTCGTAGGACTTCACTCCATCCGGCAGGTCCATCACGACGAGCAGGTCTAGATCGCTGCCTTCGGTGGTCTCGCCGCGGGCTGCCGAGCCGAACATATAGAGGGCCTGTGGTTGACAGGCTTCCAGGATGCGGTCGCGTACCCGCTCGATGAGCGCCTCGTCTATGGGGGTGAGTCGTGCGGTCTCCATGGTAGTCTCCGCTCATTTTCGTTATCGGTACTCCGGTGCAAAAACTGAGTCGGATCTGGCCCTTCCGGTCCTGTGGCTAGGACACGGCCTCAGCCTTCTGGTAGTGCCCCTTGCCCAGCAGCAGACGAAATCGCCCTTGATGATCTGATCTTCACTGGATCGGAACATCGGGCAGAAGGTTCGCGCATCAGGATAACGAAAGCCGCCGCGGTTGTTCCAGTCTGTCTTGCCGTTCGGCATGCCACTTATGATGAATAACTCTTGTAGCGTCTCGGGGCTCTGGGACTCTATGAGCCGTACGAGCAGCTCGTACCGCGACGCATCATAACCGTCCGGCTCGGTGATCGAAATGCGGTCATCCCTCTGGCACACGCACATGCGGAAGTTATAGGCCTGGACAGCGCGGTCACCTCTTCCCTTTTCCGCGACACCCATTCCGGTGATCTCGGGCAACAGCCCACTCGACGAGTCGCCCTTCACCCGGTACGGATGATAGAGATCGACGAACTCCACCAGCGCATCCGAACGGGAAGGCTGCCCGCCCGGAATGGAGACGATCAGGGGAGCACGCGTTGCAATCTCGAAGTTCGTGTGCTTCGTCCAACGAGCCTGCTCGCCGAGGTGGTAGCCGTGGTCGCTCCACAGGACGACGATCGTGCGCTCGCCCAATCCCAGTCGCTCCAGCTCGTCCAACACTCGCCCGATCTGCCGATCGACGTAGGTGGTCGAGGCGTAGTACGCGCGGATTATTTCCCTCGCCTGCTGATCCGACAGCGGACCGGATGACGGGATGTCGCGGTACGATCGAAGCTCTCCCCAATCAGGTAGCGCAGGCTCAGGCACACCCTTGGGCGGCCGGTAATTCTCCGGCAAACGGATCTCATCGAGTGGATAGAGATCAAAATCATGCTTGGGCGCCACAAGAGGGAGGTGAGGCCGGTAAAATCCGACCGCCAGGAAGAAAGGACGGTCCCGATTATGGCGGAGCGCTTCGATGGCATTCCGGGCGACCTTGCCGTCCGGCAGCGCTTCGTCCGGAACGTCGGCGTCTTCCCAAGACGGCCCCTTGAAACGCCGGTGATAAGCAACCTTGAGCTCCGTTCCCGTATCCGGATCCACCTCCGTCACGCGAAGCCCGATCTGATGGCCTTCGGCAACCAGACGGTCGCGCTCTTTCTGCAGACGCTGGATGGTCTCCGGTTTTCCCCAGGCATATTCCTCCGATTCCACGAAGCCTGGATCGCCTGCCGGGAACCACGCCGGCACACTCCACGACTGTGGATCGTCCAGTCGAGCGTGATAGATCTTCCCGACGGCCTGGGCATGGTATCCGTGCTCCTTGAAGTACTGGGGCAGCGTGACCACATCCGGCAAATTCACCCGAAAGTGCGTCGTGAGGTCACGAATGCCCGTGGTCTCGGGGCGACGACCCGTCAGTACGGACGTGCGGGAGGGAGAGCAGACGGCCTGCTGCACATACGCCCGAGTGAACGCCGTACCTCGCTGTGCCAGTCGATCCATGTTGGGAGTATGAATCTCCGGTGCTCCGTAACTCTCGCCGGCCGGGCGCAGGTCGTCCACCGAGATGAACAGCACGTTCACCGGATGGTCAGACGGGCTCTCCTGCGCTCGAGCTGCCTGCCCGGCTACCAGCAGGATGACGAGCCCGCACAGCTGGGCGATTTTCAACACTGTTCTTTACTCGCCTCTTTCACGAAAGTGTTTTAAGTCGACCTTCTTCGGACAACGCCATGATCGCCATGATGAAGAGGGTGCCGACTCGCTCTCCGCTTCCGCATCGGCGTCCTTGCCTGCGACGGGTTGACCGGTCCTGCTGGATGGCTTCTTGATCAGGCGGTGTCTTGTTCGTGCGAGATCCGACCTCTGTCAAATCGTAGCGCGAGAGCGGTTACACAATGCGCTTTCTAAAGAGTAGTTGCAGCGAATCGTCGACACCACGGCTCCCGATCAAGAAAAAGTGGGCCATTCCATCGGAGGTGCATCCATGTCAGGCCTTGTGCCGATATCCACGCTGGCTCACATGGTCGTCGGCGCCGCGCTGCTGGAGACGACCGAGTCCGCGGCGTCGTAAATCAGATCGTTTCTGAAGCCCGACCCCTTCGAATCATATTATTCGGATCGCGCGCCACGGGCACTGTCCGTCCTGACAGCGACATCGATCTCCTCGTGGTAATGCCGAACGGTACGGATTGCCGGTCTGCAATGGAACAGATCGGCAGCCGCCTGGCGCGCCCTGGAGTCGGCATTGATCTTCTGGTAACTACACCGCGCACGTTGGAGAAGCACGGCGACAACCCCGGCCTTATCTATAAGCCGATCCTTAGCTCAGGCCGCGATCTGTACGTTCCGCCCGAGTACAGTCGTGCGCAAGGCGATGGCGGTTGACGATTCATCCGGCCCCGGAAGCCCCCTGGCCTGGCTCCGCCACGCCCGTAGCGACTTGCATCTGGCGGAGTCCCCTCCGCCACAGGGCGTGCTGCTCGAAACGCTTTGCTTCCATGCCCAGCAGACCGCAGAGAAAGCCTTCCAGCACACCGGCTGATATGCTCATCGCTTGAGTTGAGCGGGAACGCAGCGAAGAACCGGTGGCCGAGCACACAGAGCCAAGAGTGAGAACCACGTGAGTCTCGAGATAACAATGACCTCCGTCTGCGTCCCACAAGGCCAATCCGTTGCCGTCAACTCACGCACGTTCGTGCCGCTCGGCACCGATTCCCTTGCGGTAATACCCACAGTCCGCCATTCTTCCGAAAAAGCCGGATTTCGGCCGTGTTCGACGTGTGAGGCCGGCGCCG
>CAZMXY010000251.1:0-4957 GCA_964570345.1 uncultured Rhodothermales bacterium
AGCGCCCGCAACCGCGAGAAATTCGAGGACGTCGTGGAAACCCTGCGCGACCAGTTGGGCGACACCTGAGTTCGCCCGGTCGCTCGCACCGGTGAACTTCTCGAGGGAAAGCGCATAGCAGCCCCGGTCGTCGCTCGTCCCGTCGAGGGGCATTCAATCGAAGCATCAATCATGCAGCACAACGCCGCCGAGTCACGAGGAAACGGGCAAACGGAACGTGCGCGTGTCGAGGCCGTGTACCGCTCCGATTCGCGCCGCGTGCTCGCGACGCTGATCCGTCTGCTGGGCGACTTCGACCTTGCCGAAGACGCTCTGCAAGACGCATTCGCTGTCGCACTGGAGCGCTGGCCGGTCGACGGCATGCCCGATAACCCCCGCGCATGGCTCGTTTCGACCGGGCGATTCAAGGCCATCGATCGTCTTCGTCGCCGGGCGCGGTTCGACGCGGCCCTCGAGGACATCGCGCATCGACTCGAGGCCGCGGCCGACGATACGGTGGGATGGACCGACGACGACATGAAGGATGATCGCTTGCGGCTCATCTTCACGTGTTGCCACCCGGCCCTGTCGCCGGACGCCCAGGTCGCGTTGACCCTCCGTGAGGTATGCGGGTTGACGACCGAGGAGATCGCGCACGCTTTTCTTACGGCGGCGCCTACGCTGGCCCAGCGGATCGTGCGTGCCAAAAGAAAAATTCGCGACGCACAGATTCCGTATGAAGTGCCCCCGCGGGCGGAGCTTCCTGAACGGCTGGACGCCGTGTTGCGGGTCATTTACCTCGTATTCAACGAAGGGTACTCCGCGTCGTCGGGTGCGTCCTTGACGCGGCCCGATCTCTCGGGCGAGGCTATCCACTTGGGTCGTCTGCTGATCGAGTTGCTGCCGGAGTCGGAGACCGTCGGCCTCCTGGCGTTGATGTTGCTGCAAGAATCGCGACGTGCCGCGCGCACGTCGCAGGAGGGCGATCTTATCCTGCTCGGCGACCAGGATCGCTCCCTGTGGAACACAGATCTTATCGCGGAGGGCAAACTGCTCGTCGAACGGGCAGTGGCGTCGGGTGAGATTGGACCATACACGATACAGGCGGCGATTGCCGCGGTCCACTCCGAAGCAGCCGACGCCGATTCGACGGACTGGGCCCAGATCGTCGAGCTCTACGACGTGCTCGCGCACGCGGATCCGTCGCCTGTCGTTGAGCTCAACCGTGCGGTCGCCGTCGCCATGCGCGACGGCCCCGAGGCCGGCCTGTCGCTGACCGACGCGATTCTGGACCGGGGCCATCTGAATGACTATCACCTGGCGCATTCGGTGAGAGCCGACCTCTGCCGTCGCCTCGGGAGGACGGCAGAGGCCCGAGCGTCGTACGAGCGCGCACTCGGGCTGGTCAAGCAGGAACCGGAACGACGATTCCTGGAGAGACGCATGAACGAGCTGCCCCGCTGAGTCGGCTGGGCAGCCTTACGTCCCTCAATGGCCGCACAGTATCCAAAATAGCGTCCTTACGAGGGCCGGCTCGACGTCGATTCTCCGTCCGTCCAAACGACTACTTGACAAACCCAGCCGCAAATTCCGAAGGTAGGGATTCATGAAATACCTGTGCCTCGTCTACAGTGACGAGAAGGAACTCGACGTCATAGCCGATGCGGAGTGCTTCGATCACGGGGAGACGCTTCGCGAGACCGGACATTACATCGCGGCCGAAGCCCTCGAGTCCGTTCAGACCGCCACGACGGTGCGCGTACGCAACGGCAAGGTGTCGGTCGTCGACGGCCCTTTCGCCGAGACGAAGGAGCAGCTGGCCGGATTCTATCTGATCGACGCCAGGGACTTGAATGACGCCATCCGGATCGCCTCGAAGATCCCGCCGGCGCGGGTTGGAAGCATCGAAGTGAGGCCGGTAAGGGAGTTGAAACCGTAGCTCGCCGTATCGACGTAAGCGAACGTGGTCCTTCACGTGCCGGCAACCGTCCTCAACGTGTCGTCGAGCCGATCCATTTCCTTCTCGAGCGCAGCGAACGTTTCGTCGACGTCTTCCCACGACTCCTCGCGCCCCATCAGCTCAAGTTCTCTGGCTGCGTCGTAGGCTCGGCCCTTGGCGAGATTGCAGATTGCCCCCTTCATCCTGTGCGCCGATTCTTCAAGACCGTTCGCATCGCGCTGGGCCACGGCCCGCCGAATGGAAGCCAGCGTATCGGGATAGGACTCGAGAAACACGCCGATGACGTTCACGAGTAACTGCCGGCGGCCGCCGAACCGCGCGAGCATCTGCTCTTCCTCCTTTCGGATCCTCGATTCACGTGATTCCGTCTGCGACGCCATGGCCGTGTCGATCTGTTCAACGTTCGAGACCAACCGCTCGTTTAACCGCCCCATCCGTAGGATCGATCCGCCGTGGTAGCGGCGGCCGAGCGAACCGGGTCTCGCATACCCCGGCAGCCGAGGCGCCCTCGACACGGAGGCTCGCCGGTGCGGCGTAACGGCTCAAACTTGCCATCAAGGAATCGCACGGAACGTGCTTTTTCGACGAGCTTCGTTGGTCCAGGGCCTCGCGAAGCGCCGTATCGTTGCCGTAAACGTCCTTGTAGCCGCTGATTTATATATTGGTCCACGGCGTGCCGTGAAGCCCGTTCAATGTTTCGTCCCGATTTCGCTACTCACTCATCGACGTCGTCCGGCGATGCGTATACCCGGTCTGTCAGCTGAAACGATCGAATCCAATGCGGAAGCCGGCTCGATCAGCCGCGGGAGGGAATATTTCGATTCGGGAGCCGTGAAATCGCTGCGTCGAACGGCGGACGACCTGGTCGAGGCGTACGTTCAAGGCAGCGACGTCGTGCCGTACCTCGTCGAGATCAGGCACGGGGCGGGCGGCATCGTGTCGGCCGAGTGTACGTGCCCGTATGTCGAAGGAAGCTGGTGCCGGCACATCGTCGCGGCGCTCTACGCCGTTCTCGCGAGCAGCCGTCCAGGCGGTCCCTCGTTAAACGAGATGCTGGACGAATTCGACCGGGTCGAGCTCATTCACTTGATCGAACGGCTCGCCGAGGGGTATCCGGGCATCGTCGACATGATCGAGGATGCATATCGGCATCAGAAAGGGGCCTCCTGAGGGAGCGTGTTTTATGCTGCGGCTTACCGCCTTCGATCGGGCGGATGAGGTCGCGGAATCCGACAGGAGAGAGGAATAATACCGATCTTTGCTTCGAACACGTACTTGGCCACCTGAAAAGGAACTCGCATGGCACACCCACGAACCCCCTCAGCAGCCAGGCCGCCCGACCTCCCACTGACGGAAAAAGCCGTCTCTCGCCGCTCTTTCGTCAAAGCCGCCACGGTTGTGCTGGGTGGCGCTGCCGTCGTCCCCAGGCACGTACTGGGCGGAGCCGGATTCAGAGCGCCGAGCGACACGCTGACGCTGGCATGCATCGGCGTTGGATCGCAGGGCCTTCGCGTGATGATGGACCTGCTTCAGGAGTCTGCCGTGCGGATCGTCGCGGTATGCGACGTAAACGAGGGGAGTGGCGACTACGTGGAGTGGGGAGACGGCGAGCTCCGAGGCAAGGTGCGCCGGCTATTAGATGACGATTCGTGGGGAAGTGGCGATGGTGCATGGGCGGGGCGCGAGCCGGCCCGCGACGTCGTAGACCGCTATTACGCACGCGCCGGTGAGGACCGCAAGTGCGCGGCCTACGAGGACTTCCGAGACCTACTCGAACGGGAGAACGTCGATGCCGTCGTCGTTGGCACACCCGACCATATGCATGCGCCGATCGCCATTGCTGCGATGCGTGAGGGCAAGCACGTTTTCTGCCAGAAGCCGATGGCCCATACCGTGCGTGAGGCGCAAGCGATGGCCGCCGTCGCGCGAGAGATGCAGGTCGCGACGCAGGTTGCGACCGGAAATTCCGCCTCCGAAGACACGCGCGTCCTGACCGAATGGGTGGCGGCGGGCGCCATCGGACCGGTGCGTGAGGTGCATAACTGGTCCAGCCGACCGTTCTGGCCGCAAGGAATTGAAATCCCGACCGAGGCCGAACCCGTACCGGATCGTCTGAATTGGGACCTGTGGCTCGGACCGGCGAAGGCTCGTCCCTACCATTCGGCCTACCAGCCGTTCGTCTGGCGCGGATGGTTCGACTTCGGGACCAGTTCAATCGGCGACATGGGGAGCTACAGTTTCGACACCCTCTTTCGCGTCCTCGATCTGGACGCGCCGTCGAAAGTCGAAGCCAGCTCGACGGCCGTTCTCGAGGCGTCGTATCCGCTCTCCTCCGCGATGCATTTCGACTTTCCCGCCCGCGGCAGCCGGCCCGCCGTAACGGTGCACTGGTACGATGCCGGGATCAAGCCTCCGGCTCCAGAAGAGATGGAAGGGGCCGAGCTTCCGGTGGAAGGGATGCTCCTGGTCGGTGAGAGCGGGAAGATTCTGTGCGGATTCAACGGCTCCGATCCGCGGCTCATTCCCGAATCCGCCATGAACTCGTTCGAGCAGCCGCCAAAAATGCTTCCTCGATCCATAGGCCACTACCAGGAGTGGTTCGAGGCGTGCAAAGGCGGCCCCGCGGCGGGCGCACGTTTCGAATTCGCGGGCCCGGTAACGGAGGCCTTCCTGCTCGGCAACGTCGCCGTCCGGTCTGGGAAGACGATTCACTGGGACGCCGGAAACGGCGGGGTTGCCTCGCCCGCGGAGTCGAACGACCTCCTGCACACCCACTACCGCGAAGGCTGGACCCTTTAACTCATCATCGAACGACATGCCAATTTTCAATCGACGGAGTTTTCTCGCGACGACCGCTGCGGCCACGGCCGGGCTCGGATTGCCGTTCACGCCGGCGTTCGGCACATCGCCCGAGGAGCCGCTGTTCAAAATTTCGCTGGCTGAGTGGTCGCTGAATCGTGCCATCTTCTCGGGGCGAATCGATCACCTCGATTTCGCCGCCTTCGCCCGGGACGTCGA
>CAZMXY010000252.1:0-1939 GCA_964570345.1 uncultured Rhodothermales bacterium
GGCTGCGAGGCGGGATCCGTTTCCACCGTGCAGTATTCGGCCTTCCTGAGAAGAAATGAACCTCACCATGAATGCCGGCAGGTCTACTCTCGCAGTTCTGGTGATCGCGTTTGCGCTGGGCGGCTGCGATCTGTTCCTTACGGACGAGAACGGAAGCACGACGGAAATTCAATTCGAGCAGATCGAGCTACCGGGGATAGATCGTCTTTCCGTCGGGGGCACGTTCCAAATCGTCGTCCGGACGCAAGAGGAATACGAAGCGCTCATCTATGAGCGCTATCAGCGGCCGCTCAACGACTACTGCAACGAAAACTATACGGACGAAAGGCGGCAACTGGAAAAGGAGAATCCGGGTCTCTCGGAAACGGAGATTCAGGAGCGATTGAACGAGATCTGTGTGGAGAGGACGCCCGTATTCAATGGGCTGGAACGAGTAGAGCATCCGGCCGTCGACTTTTCCGAACACTCGCTCTTAGGCCAGGACGCGCATGCCGGAGGATGCTCGGCGCCGGATTACGCCGTGAGGCTTACGAAATTAGATAGAACGTACAAATTCTTCGTTGAGATCACGCAGAATGGTAGCTGCGAAAGGGCATGGCCTAAGAATCTTTGGATATTGACGTCCCCGATTCCGGATCACAGCGACGTGACTTTCGAGCGAGAAATCCAAACGGTAGAATAAGTAACGTATTGGAACTTGAGCCGGAGTGGGGCGAGGTTCGAGGTCGCCGCGGTCAAGCTTTTTTCCTATCGTAAGTCTGTCTTCGTCAGTTCCGATGGGACAATAGGCGCGGAATCGCGGCGCCCCGTCTCCGGTGGTCTTCGGCGCCGACTTCTTGACGTGACCCTTCAAATCACCGGAAACGCCCAACGATGAAATACTTGTGTCTGGCTTACGAAGAAGAGAGGAAACTCAACTCCCTGTCCAGAAGCGAATGGGATGATCTAAGGAACGAGACCCTGGCCTACGTCGGGGAACTCCGTGAGAGCGGTTCCCTGATTCTTGCGGAGGCCCTCCAGAGCGTTCGAACCGCCAGCACCGTCCGCGTTCGCGACGGCAAGGCCTCGATCACGGACGGGCCCTTCACAGAGACGAAGGAGACATTGGGCGGATTCTTTCTGATCGAGGCCGCGGACCTCGACGAGGCGATCCGGGTCGCTGAGAAATGGCCGTCCGCACGCCTCGGCAGTATCGAGGTGCGGCCGATCGAGGAAAAGCTCAGGGAGGAACGGCGCTACGGATGAGCTCCGCGACGTGGCCCTGATCGTTTTCGATGAGAAGGAAGACCGGACCACCCTGCTAACCGCTGCTTCACGCCGACGCGGCGCGTTAAAGTTTCGCGCCGCCGACGCCGCAGCCTTTGAGGAACCGCACAGATGAACGGCGTAGACGTCTCCACGGAAGTCGTGATCGCGAAGCCGCGCGAGGAAGTAGCAGCCTACGCCGGTAATCCGGACAACGCGCCCGAGTGGTACGTGAACATTAAGTCAGTGGACTGGATCACTCCCCCACCCATGGACGTCGGCTCGAAATTGGCATTCGTCGCCAAATTCCTCGGCCGGCGCCTGGCGTACGCTTACGAGATTGTGGAGCTGGTCCCGAATCAGCGCCTTGTCATGAGGACGTCGGAGGGTCCGTTTCCAATGGAGACCGCATACGAGTGGGAAAGCGTGGAGGGCGGGTACACGAAGATGACGTTGAGAAATCGTGGCGCACCGGCGGGCTTCTCGCGATTCGCGACGCCTTTGATCGCGCTGGCAATGCGCAGGGCAAACAAGAAGGACTTGACGCGGCTGAAAAGCTTGTTGGAGCAGCGGACGTGACGGAGTTGCAGGCTGAATCATCGACCGAAGCGGGTCCGAGGTCTCGCTCCGTTTTCGTCGTCGAAACTTCCCTCCCGATAAGCTCGCAGAAATGAATCACGCGCCGCGTCGGCGA
>CAZMXY010000252.1:2039-4956 GCA_964570345.1 uncultured Rhodothermales bacterium
CAGCAGCTCCTCGACCGGGGCGAGCGGCCGCGAATCGCCGTTGCGTCTTGCTACGCAGCATCGTTTCCGGTATTGTTGAAGCACTCTCCCCGGAGCCCTGCGCTTCCACGTGACCTGAACCGCAAAAATGCCGCGCTGCGAGACGAACACGGCACCGAGTTCCGAGATAAAGGCACCCGTCGGCGGACTCTCAGAGTGCGAACGTTGCTGCATCATGCCATCTCGAGAACTGCAAAAAGTCCGCGCCATGAAGATATTTGTCACATTCCTCGTCCTTGCGCCGTGCGTGACGGCAGCGCACGCGCAGGAGAGACTCCCGATCATCGATATGCATCTGCACGCGATGGCCGCCGATGCGCAGGGACCGCCGCCGGTCGCCATGTGCACGCCGTTCGTGGAGTTCCCGGCCTGGGATCCGAGCCGGCCCTACAGCAACGTCTTTCTGGCCATGTTGAAGCAGCCGCAGTGTGACCATCCCGTATGGTCGCCTGAAACCGACGAGGAGATCATGCGGCAGACGATCGAAGTGATGGAGCGCCGCAACGTCGTCGGCGTGCTCAGCGGATCTCCCGACCGCGTGGCCGTCTGGAGGAAAGCGGCGCCCGAACGGTTCATCCCCGGCTTGCAATTCATGCTCGATCGGGACGGGGTGTCACCGGATTCAATCCGTCAGCTGCACGCGCGCGGCGATGTCGCCGTGCTTGGCGAGATCACGAACGCCTACGCCGGAATCGCTCCTGACGACGAGCGGATGGAACCGTTCTGGGCCGTCGCGGAGGAGCTCGACCTGCCGATCGGCATTCACATCGGCGCCGGGCCGCCCGGCGTAGCCTACTTCGGCGGCGGCTATCGCGCTCGGCTCAACAGTGCCCTCACGCTGGAAGAAATGCTCGTTCGGCATTCCGGTCTCCGCGTCTACGTCATGCACGCCGGATTCCCGATGCTCGACGACCTGCTGGCGGTTCTATACGTGCATCCTCAGGTCCACGTGGACGTGAGCCTCATCATCTATGCGCACCCTCGCGCCGAGTTCTACCGGTTCCTCGAGGGCATCGTGAACGCAGGGTTCGGCAATCGCGTGATGTTCGGCTCGGACCAGATGGTCTGGCCCGAAGTGATCGAACGAGCGATCGCGGTCATCGAGGAGGCGCCGTTTCTGAGCCAGGAGCAGAAGCGGGACATACTGTACGACAACGCGGCGCGCTTTCTCCGGTTGAGCGAGGACGAGATCGCCCGTCACCATAAGATGTGAAGCGAGTGGCTATTTCGCAGCCGGGGGTACGATCAGCCCTCACGGCTGCTCGGCGAGCAGTCACTCGATGACCATTCCGATAACGACTTCGAAATGGGTTCAGTCAAACGCACCGCACTCATTCTCATCGTCAGCGGTCTTACGGCATTCGCGACGGCCGTGATGCTGACCATCGTCCTCGCAGTCGTTGACGTCTATCTCTCCGGCCATAGTCAGCCCGTCCTATCCCGCCCATGGCTGGAGTATACGGAGTGGGGCGTGTCGATGAGCCGGGCCGATGCCATTTTGTTGATGGGCACGGCCGCCGCCGCGCTTGGGAGCGGCGCGGTCGCGGCCGTCGGACTCGGTATCCACTCCAGATAAAGGGAAGCGCGTCGCCGCACGTCACGGTAGCCGCCGTGGCGTCTTCCTGAACCGAACGGCGGCCGCCGCGCCGCAACGCGCGCGTCACTCACCTTCCAGCTCAAACTCCGGGACAATGCACTGGCGGTCGCTGGAAAGAGCCGGGAAAGCTCGTCCGCATGTCGATTTCACGTCCGCATGCGCGACTACGGGTGAAGAGATCGCGCAATTCGGCTCGAATCCGCGCGTTCGCCGTATCTGCAAGTCCAAAACGGTACGAGTGATATGATCGACACCCCTCAAATTACTCACCACGCCGAACGACAAACCGCCGTTATCCGCCTCACCATTGCGAGGGAAGACATTCAAAAGGTCATGGGGCCGGGGCTCGAAGAGCTGATGGCCAGCATTGCCGACCAGGGACTCGAGCCGCTCGGGCCGTGGTTCTCGCACCATCTGCGGATGGATCCGGAGATCTTCGATTTCGAAATTGGCGTGCCCGTTGCAAAGGCAGTCACCGCCGCCGGACGCGTCTCGCCGGGCCGACTGCCGGCCTCCAGGATCGCACGGACGGTCTATCACGGTCCGTACGAGGGACTGCCCGACGCCTGGCGCGAGTTCGGCGCCTGGATCTCAGCCAACGGCCACACGCCGGCGCCGAATCTCTGGGAATGCTACGTCGCCGGGCCGGAATCCGGTTTCGATCCGAACGGCTGGAAGACGGAACTCAACCGCCCGCTAACCGGATAAAGATTTGGTCGTCAGCGCCGGACAACGTGCCGCGCCGTGCCCCGGCTGCGTGAGGCTTTGCGAAGAGAATGCGTATCGTGTTCACGAATGCCGTATTGAACCTTTCCTGACGGTGGGACGGATGGCCTGATCCGCGGGTTCGATCCAGCGAGGTGACAGCCGATCGGCCAATGACGGGCGCCTTAACCTAACCGACCCAGGATTCGTAGGAATGTCCACGTTCATCGCCCTCCTGCGCGGCATCAATGTCGGCGGTCACAACAAGGTGCCCATGGCTGATCTGCGTGCGCTCTGCGAGGGTGACCTCGGCTGGAGGGACGTCGAGAGCTACATTCAAAGCGGCAACCTCGTTTTCCGTGCGAGGCCGCACCGGAGCGTCTGGAAGCCGACCTCGAGCACGCCGTCGAGGCTCGCTTCGGTCCATCCATTCACGTGATCATCCGGCCGGCAGCCGTCTGGCCGGCCTACGTCGATTCGAATCCCTATCCTGACGCCTCGCGCGAGCCCCCGAATCGTGTGCTACTCGCCCTTTCCAAGGCACCGCCGAACGCGGACGCCGTGGAAGGGCTGCGC
>CAZMXY010000253.1:0-1506 GCA_964570345.1 uncultured Rhodothermales bacterium
TCGAGTGGGGCGACTACTGGGCGCGGTTCGTTCGCGGGCGCGCCGCCGACGCCGGCGTCACCGTCCACACGACCGACATGCGCCGCAACGAGGACGTCCGCAGCGACGACCATGCACACGTCTACGACCGTCCGGAGCTCTATACCTTCGTTGACATTTCTCAGAACAACGCGTGGACCGGACGGGGCCAGGACCACTACGACCGGATCCTGTACGTACGCGAGCGGACGACCGACCACGTGCGTCCGATCAACAACGTCAAGAACTACGGTGCCGCGCGACACGGCGAGGAGGAGTCCGTCGCCCGCATGGGCCGAATCGTTTTTGCCGGATCGGCGAGCGCCCGTTTCCATCGGCCCCATCCCCTGGAAGATCCCTCGGCTCACGAAACGGCAAGTGACTACGGCCTCGGCTTGAGTCCCCGCGCACGGCAGGTCATCCGTTCACTCCGGTTGGTGACCGACGCGCTCGAGATCGAGCGCACCGCCCCTCGCAACGATCTTCTGGGGGATCGGGAGGCCGACGAGGCGTACCTCCTCGCCGAGCCCGGCCGTCAGTATGCGGCGTATTTTCCTACTGGAGGATCGGTAAGCGTCGATCTCTCAGATGCCGTGGGTGGATTTCAGCTCGGATGGATCGACCTCGACGTGGGTGTGTGGAGCGATACGAGCAGCGTGCAGGGGGGCGCGCCCGTCCGCCTCGCAGCGCCCGGCGACGGGCACTGGATTGCCGTGATACGGACGGCGAAGTGAGCGCAAGACGATCCGACAGACGGGCCACCTTCTCGAAATCCGCCGGCGATCGTCACCCGACGAGCGCGGCGGGCCCTCAGGAGTCAGTTCGCGGCCTGGCGGAGCATGAGCCCCTCCAGCGTGACGGAGTATTCCTTTCTTTTGGGATCGTAGCGGATGCCGTAGCTGGTCGGATAGTAACCGCTCTGCGCGTACTCGTTGGGCACCTTGATCGGATAGCCCTCGTCCGGTTTCGTCTCGAGGAGCGCCTTCGTGATCATCGGTTCGTAGAAAATGATCGCGCCGTCATGCGTACCATACACAAAGGTGTGCGTGAAGTCCTTTCCATGGAATTCGTGCGAGAGCGGGTCGATCCAGTGGCCCCCCATTCCGGGCTCCTCAGACTCCGGCGCGAAGACATAGCCCTCGGGCATGTGGCCCGCCGTCGGCGCCTTGCGACACGTTTCCAGGTCTTCGCCGCGCGCCGTGATGCGGCTGCGGGCCTCCGGACTGATCGTGTAGAAGTGGAAGTCGAAGTGTGGCACGTTGTAGATGCCGTTGGGCATGTGCCCGCGGGGGTTCCAGTTGACGCCGACGTGATCGAATGGCATGTTCGGAACGTCCGACGGCAGCGCGAGAACGTACTCTACCATCCAGATGAGGCCGGGCGTGACGTCGTTCGGCAGCCCGTTGATCGCGTCTTCGGTGAGCGTGATGCCGAGCGCGGTGGGATGTCCGTCACCGTCGAGCTGGACCCAGGTGCGGGCCGTGCCGT
>CAZMXY010000253.1:1606-4946 GCA_964570345.1 uncultured Rhodothermales bacterium
GCCTCGTTGCCGTGCGACGTGTCTCCCCGGCGGGCGTGACGGCTCATTCCCCGACTCGGATGAAGGCAACGAGGTCGGCCATCTCCTGATGGGTAAGGGTTTCGCCGAAGTCGGACGGCATGGCGCTGGCGTTCAGGTTGTTCAGGGACTGGATGTTCCGGCGCGCGAACGTCGTCTCCTGTCCGTTCGCGTCGCGCACCGTCACGGCGTTCGCCGTCTCCGATGCGATCATCCCCGCGACCGTCTCGCCGTTGTTGAGCGTGAGCTGCCAGAGCTCGTACCCGCGCGAGATGGCCTTCTCCGGCTGCACGATCTGATCCACCACGTCGGCCGTGGTCCACCCGCGAACGCTCATGAGATCCGGACCGACGTCCGTGCCCGGGGCGATGTCGCCCAGCCCGTGGCAGCGGGCGCAGCTCTGGAAAAACACGGCGCGGCCCTGCTCGGGATTCGGCGTCTGCTCTCGCACTAGACGCACGTACTCGGCCGTTTCCTGCCGAACCTGCTCCTCGGGTCCCGTTATCAGGGCGCGTGCCCGGGCCTTCAGGTCGTCGGGGACGTCACGCATGAGCGTGACTTTGTCGCCCCAGCCGATGTTCGAGGGATGAACCGTGCCGTCCTCCAGGCCGTCGAGCAGCTGCACGATTCTATCCACTTTGAAGGGCCACGCCAGGATGGCGTCGAGGGCGGCATCCCGAACCTGTCGTGTCAAGACCGGCCAGCGCTGCATCGCATGGCTGCTGACGGCGGTTCCCGGCGCGGTGCCGAGCGCGTGGAAGGCGGCCACCTGTACGCTCGTCGGCTCGGTGGGATCGACGAGGTCCGTGAAGAGCGACACGTGACGTCCGGGATCGTCGAGCGTGAGAAACTCGAGGGCCTGCGCCCTGGTCTCCGACGGCGCATCCGCGTCACGGGCAACCTCCACCGCACGCTGCATGGCCGGCCCCGTTTCCGGCGGAAGCCCCGTCGCTCGGAGCACGTCGAGGGCCGCCGCCCGGACCGGTGCGGATGGATGATCGAAGAAGGCGCCGACGACCCCGTCCAGCTGCATCCGGAAATCGTCGGGAAGTGAGGCGCGGTCGTCCAGCCCCTGCGCCAGACCCTCGAGGACGGGGGCCTGCCATGAGGAGCCGGGGGTCGGGGCGACGGCGTCTCGGAGGAGTGTCCGGACGCGGCTCCACGACCGGTTGGCGCCCGCCACCGCGCTCAGCCGCCGGACGAACGACGCGTACTCCGGCTCGTACCGGCCAACGACGCTCTCCAGCACGTCGCCTTCTTGCGCGTAAGGCGAAGAAAGGGCAGCCACCTGCGTCCACTCACTGTCGATGTCGCTAAAGAGCAAATCCTGGCGGACCTGCGCGGCACGGGGCGTGTCGACGAATCCCAGCGTGAGCAGCAGCTGATAGCGCACCTTGGCATCCGGATCCGACTGCATGGCGAGCAGCGCATCCTGCAGCGCCTCGTCGAGATGCCGTTCCGCCAGCCTGATCGCGTTCTCGCGGACTCCCGGAACGTCATCCTGCAGAGCATCGCGGACAACGTCGGTCTCCAGGCGACCGATTCCCTCCAGCGTCCACAGCGCGTGCAGGCGACCGACGGCCGACGTGCCGCGGGCCATGGCCACGAGGTCCGGGACTACGTCCACCGCCGCCCGATCCACCAGCATACGCTGCGCATTCCTCCGCCACCACACGTTCGGGTTGGCGAGATGATCGACGAGATCCTCGTTCGAAGCATGACCTAAATCGAGGCCCGTCGTCCAGTCCGCCGGCCCCGTACCTTTCGGTGTGATGCGGTAGATCCGTCCCATCTCCGTTCCTTCGTAAAGATCGCGGGACTGCAGCACCTCGTCGGAGATCCACTCGGGGCCTTCGATGATCTGGCGGTAGTAGTCGACAACGAAAAGAGCGCCGTCCGGACCGACGTACATGTTGACCGGACGGAACGCCGCGTCGGTCGACGCCAGAAACTCATTGTGCGGACGAATGCGGCTTGCCGTAAGCGTCGGACCATCGCCCTGGATCCGGTCGGCATGCACCAGGTTGTGCGCCGGCTCCGCCACGAAGGAGACGTTCTCGAATTCGGCCGGAAAGAGGCCGCCGTCGTAGAACGTGATGCCGCACGCCGAGGTGATCTCGCCGACTTCGGTAAGGATCTGATACTCGGGATCCGTCGTGATCGGAAAGACCTTCGTGGCCGCGCCGTGATCAGAGATCGATTCGGCGGCATTGGCGACGAGCAGGTGCGGATTGCGCGCCAGGTAGCGGGCCGCGACGACCTCCTCGTAGACGTGATTCCGGTTACTGTTGAACAGCGGACGTCCCCAGCGGTCGAACGTCAGGCCGTACTGCGTCCGGCTCGACTGGGCCTCCAGCTCGTGGGTATCCGGACGGAATCGAACGTTGCGATTGGTGGCTTCGGCCGGAATGCGGGGTCCATCGGGCCGGTCCACAAAATAGACGTCGCTGTCGCTCGGAGGCCCGTTCCCCAGGTAGATCCCGTTATCGAGTCCGTACGTGGGATTGTTTACGTCCGATTCCCCATCGCCCTCGTGGAACCCCGTCAGTACCACACGCTCGATGTCAGCGCGGCCGTCACCGTCCGAGTCTTCCAGGTAGATGACATTCGGCGGCGCCGCGACCATCAGCCCGTCCTTCCAGCGCATGATGCCCATAGCCTGCACCAGCGAGTCGGCAAAGACGACGCTCTCGTCCATCGTCCCGTCCCCGTCCGTGTCGCGCAGCCGGACGATGCGGTCGACGCCGGTCCAATTGTTCGGATAGCTGTGAAACTCCAGCACGTAGAGCTGCCCGTTCTCGTCGATCTCCATGTCGATGGGATCCGAAACGAGCGGTTCGGAGGCGACGAGCTCGATCTGAAAATCGGGATGCAGCTCGAAGGTGGACAGCGGGTCGTCTTGCGACGGGCCGTCCGGCGCCGAGCCTCCGTGAGGTCCGCCCGGCAGTAGCAGCAGGAATAGAACGACGAAACGAATCACGACGATTAGCCCTCCGAATCACAATGACGCTGTGCACGTGGTCGAGCCGGACGTTCGATCGCCCGGACTGTTAGCGTACTCTCGTTAATCAAAGGCAAATCGTGGAGAAAAGCATTGCGTGCCCGGGTGGGTGGGCGGACTCGCGAAATCGATGCGCATCGGCGACCATTCGACCGTAGCCGGCGCCTGTTCGCGCCCGGTAGCGCCCTTCCAGCGCACCCGGTCTCACTCCATGCGCAGCATGTCAAACGCCCCCGCCGCCCGGTACACGTCACGGATCCTCGCGCGCAGCGGACCGTCCTCCATATTCCGGATCTCCAGCCGCGCCGGCGCAATCAGCGC
>CAZMXY010000254.1:0-4897 GCA_964570345.1 uncultured Rhodothermales bacterium
TCCGACATGCGGCCGGTCATGCAAGTGCAGGTCGAGTATTCACTCAGAAGCGCTGTCGGACAGCGAATCGAAGGTGCCGTTTATCTAACGCTGAACGACGTACCCCTTCTAGATCTTTCGACCCCGGGATTGGCGAACGTAGACTGGCAGCGTGAGCTGAGACAGATCGAACCGGCGTCGCCTGTCGCCGCAGGCGAGGTCCTGAAGCCTACGGTCGATAGAGGACGTCACCTGGTCCACGAGCTCGGATGCGTCGGTTGCCACGCTACCGGCGACGCCGGGTCACCCAGCGTGGGGCCGTCGTTCGGCGGGCTGTATCGGTCCCGGCGTCGTCTCGCGGATGGAAGTAAAGTTGTCGCCGACGGCGACTACTTGAAGCGCTCCATACTGGATCCCTCGGCTGAAATCGCGGCCGGCTACGATGCGGGTATGCCGCCCTACCGCGGGGTGCTTGGCGAAGGTGATCTGGAGGCAATCGTGCTGTTCATCAAGTCGGTCGGCGGCGAGTAGACCTCGACGTCTACGTCCAGCAGTGCGGCCGCGAGCCCAGGGATGCCTGCATCAACCGGCGAAATCACGCAATCAAAAATATCCGCTTCAGACAACCGACAAAGGCCGTTGACGCATCTATGCATTCACAATTATACTGATTGCAAAAGGATGTCGCTCCATTTATGAATACAAAAGGGCATGGTCAAATTTACGTTTCTACAATATTGAAGTCGTTATCTTGGAAAACGATAGATGGCTTTCGCTGCCGGGCAGCGGCCACCACAGCGCCGTCCGCAGGAGCCGGAGTGAGGACTGTCGAGTCGCCTCGTCAGTGCGATTCTTCAAGATCGCGAAGGCTTTATGTGGTTCGGGACCGAGGGTGGCGGCAGCGATCCGCACAGCCTGAGTCACGATCTCGTGAATGAATTCTACGAGGGAGGATCAGGAACGCTCTGGGTCGGGACGGATGGGGCAGGCTGAATCGTTTCGACAGGAGGACCGCGTCCTTTACGCGTTCACTTCGGCACCTCACCATCTGAGCACGTCGAAAAGGCGACCAAAATCCTTCGCTGATGCGTCGTGTCGGCAGTTGAAAGGAAATTGACGCACGCGCGGGACGTGGCTGTGTCGAACGGCATGCCCGGTGCCGACTCGTCCCATCCTCATCATGCTTTGTAAAACGGTCGAAGCCATGAAGCGCGCGCTCTCCGTAGTCATTCTCGCATCCTTCCTGACGGTGCATGCTCTGTCGGCCGCCGACGACGGCGTCACGACGTTGCAGGCGCCCGACGGCACGACCGTCGTCATTTACCGCGATCATTACGGCGTGCCTCACATTCGTGCGTCTACGGAAGCGGCCGTCTTCTTCGGGCAAGGCTATGCGTCGGCCCAGGACCGGCTCTTCCAGATGGAAACGTTTCGGCGAACCGCACTCGGACGTCTGTCGGAGGTCGGGCTGGGCACCGTGTCCATGGACCAGCAGCTTCGCGCCACCTTCTACACGGAGGCCGAACGGGCAGAGCAATATGCCCGGCTTGCTCCGGAGGTGCAAATCATGATCGCCTCCTACGTGAGCGGGATCAACGCGTATCTGCAATTCGTGGCGCAAGACCCCGATAGACATCGGCCGGCGCAATTCTTTGCGCCGCAATTGAACTTCTCTTCGGAGGACCCTAGGTCCTGGACGAACTCCGACGTCATTGCCGTCAGCCAGTTCTTTATGCGGCGATTCGGGCAGTTCGGTGGGGAGGAGCTGGCCCGACTCGTCGAGCTGAGTACGATGGGGCCGGACTGGTTCGATGCGAATCGGCCCATCAATGACCCGGATGCGCCGACGACGATCCCTGGACCCGCCGCGTCGACCCTCGCGACCTCGAGTGCTCTTCGCAAACAGTCCGCTCCCGCGCGATCTGTACGTCCGGAAGCCGTCGAGGAGATGCGTCGCCGTGACGCCGCGCTCGAGGCTGGTCTCGCGGCGATAAACATTCCGCCGAAGCTCGGAAGCTTCGCGGCCATCATCGGTCAGGAGAAGTCGAGCTCCGGGAACGTCATGCTGCTGGGTGCGCCGCAGCTATTGACGCCGGCACAGAATCAAACGAACATCACCTACGAAGTAGAGCTCGACGCCAAGTCGCTGCATGTGGCCGGAATGACGATAGGCGGCATCCCGGGGGTGATCATCGGACATACGGAAAACCATGCCTGGACGCTCACGAGCGGCAACAGCGACAACACTGATACCTTTGTCGAGGTGCTGAACGCCGAGCGCAACGCCTATCTTCACAACGGTGCGTTCCACGCCTTTGAGGTGATTCCAGAGCCGGATTTAAACTTCGCCCGGTTGCGCACCATTCACGGTCCCGTTATAGGTCTGGACGCCCAGGGCGGTCAGGCATTCTCCTGGCAATTCACGTTCTGGGAGCGCGAGCTCGAGATGGTCGAGGCGTTCTATCGGATCTGGAAAGCGCGCGACTTTCAAGCATTCGAAACCGCCCTGCGAGCCGTGCCGATGAATTTCAACGTGCTCTACGCAGGAAAGGATCAGAACATCAAATTTTACCACGTAGGGACGCTTCTGCGTAACACGCAGACGCTCGAGGGACACGATCCGCGCCTTCCACGCCTGGGTGACGGCAGCGAGGAATGGGAGTCCGATCCGTTCCTCCCGTTCGGCGACCTTCCGCAGGCCTCGCAGTCCGTGGAGGACCATTTCGTAAACTGGAATAACAAGCCGGAGCCTGCCTGGAATAACGGCGACAACATCCCATGGTCGATCGTCTTTCGCCTGGAACGAACGACGCGCGTCCAGAAGATCAAGGACTTCATCGATCCGATCTCCGCCGTCACGTTCGACGACGTCAAATCCATAGCATTCGAGATCAACGACCATGGCACGTACCAGCAAGCCGTTGAGTTTACACCGTCGTTCATCCGAAATGAGAACGTCATACCGCCGGGACAGAGCGGATTCATCAGCCTCGTCACAGGTCCGAGCCCGCATACCGCCGACCAGTGGGCCCTGCACGAGGACTGGCAGTTCAAGAATATGGTATTCAACGAGCCCGTCCGTCTCTGGCCGCCGAATCATAAGACGGCCGCGATAGACGCTGCCGCCCACGTCGACGCAGGTGATCCGGCGGCTGCCTTTTTTGAGACCGTCTGGTCCGATGAAGGACCCATCGCCAACCACGGATTTCCGATCATTTTTGACGGATGCCGGACCGTGCACGTGCGAGCTGAGCGGGATGGCCAGGGGAACGGCCGCGTCTACACGGTGCACGTGGCGTCTCCGGATCCCGTAGGAAACACGGGTACGGCTGCGCTCTTCCAGGTATTTGTCCCTAAGAGCAATTCACCCGTGCATGCGTTCGCCGCGGACGACGGTCCGATCCTGTCCGAGGATTCGGAGTGCGTCTCCGCCCCTGTCGCCGAGGCTATAATCGGCGAGCCGACGGCCGTACGTCTCGAGCAGAACCGGCCCAATCCGTTCAACCCGTCGACACAAATTAAATACGATCTGCCGGAAAGGGGCCGGGTCGTCCTGTCGGTCTACAACGTACTTGGCCAGGAGGTGGAGCGACTCGTCGACGGGATGAAGGAAGCCGGAACTCATAGCATAGAATTCGATGCGACAGGTTTGAGTTCGGGTGTGTACTTCTATTCACTGCGTACTTCCGTCACGGTCCACACAAAAACGATGATCCTGCAGAAATAATGTCATGTGACCACGTGAGCCGTTCACGTGGACGTGCCGAACGGCGAGGAATTGCTTCTGTGGCTCGCCAACGGAAAGACGCTTCGACTCGGGATTCCCCGTGTTCTTGAATGGAAGAAGAGCATGGAGGAAGAACAGAGGGGCCATCAAGGCCTTGGGAGCGGGTGATACGCACCGTAGTACTGAAATCTGTGTATGTGGATCGGGCCGGGATAGATCTTCACGTCCTTGAACGTTCACCCGTTCGACGGCAGCATCGCCCTCTTCCGCGACCCGGCACCTTCGTCGACGATTCGCATCAGGGGAGCGGAGCGCGAGCTTCTCGCTCTTGCTGAATCGTTCGACGACCGGGATGCTCCGGGAGCCTCCCAGCCGCTCACGCAAACTTGACATTACAAAGCGGGTGACCTATAATTATTTTCCGTCAAGTTAACGTTATCATTGGATAGTGAGAGTTGCCGCCGGGCTGAGCGGTCGAGCCCGGTTTTGAGGGTGCGACGCGGCGTCTTATTTCACCCGCCGACAGATATGAGCAGCGCCGGAAGGGCGGCGAAAGAAAACGGTTTCACTTCACGACGTCGGGGTCCCGGGCGTCAAGCCAAAGCCACGACGATTTCGACCGAGCCGTCTCGTAAACGCGCTTACGCAGCCGATCGAAGATTTTCAGTTTGAATCCACACATCCGTGGCTGGAGGGTCTCTGGACGCGTTATTTCAGTGCCATCTATCGGGCGAACGTAGTGCTCGATAACGTGCCGAGCATTGAAATGGACGCCGCCAGACGGGATCAAATAGTGGCCGAAGCCCGATTTCTCCGGGTCTTGAATTATTTTTATCTGTACGATCTGTTCGGCCCCGTGCCGATCCTTCAGGATAGCGAGACGTCGGTATCCGATCGCCCGGCACGTCCCACGGATGAGGACTTCGTCCGATTCATGGAGGACGAGCTGCGTGCCGTAAGTGAGTTGCTGCCTCCGACCCAGGGTCAGTTCGGCAGGGCCACGAGCGGAGCGGCCCTCGCGTTCCCGACGAAATTCCATCTAAATAATAAAAAATGGACGGAGGCCGCCTCCACGGCGCAAGAAGTCATCCAGAGCAATCGATATTCTCTTTTCAATAGCGGAAATCGAGTCGATCTGTTCGCTCTGGAAAATTCCCGAAACTCCGAATTCATCTACGTCATCCACTTTCC
>CAZMXY010000255.1:0-4893 GCA_964570345.1 uncultured Rhodothermales bacterium
CTGCTCGAGCCGGACGAACAGATCCTGTTCCGCCGGCTGTCTGTATTTGCGGGAGGGTGCCGGCTGGAGAGTGCCGAGGCCGTCTGCGGCCCGCAACCGCTCGGTATCGAGGTCGTCGAGGGCGTCACCGCACTCGTAGACAAGAGTCTGCTTCGACCGGTGGAGGGTGCCCACGGCGAGACGCGATTCGTGATGCTGGAGACGATCCGCGAATTCGGCCTGCAGCGACTCCGCGAATGGAATGAGGAAGAGGCCGTGCGAAGGGCGCATGCCGTGTATCTCAGAGATCTGGCCGAGAAGGCTGAGCCTCATCTAACGGCTCAGGACCAGGTCCAGTGGCTCGACCTGATCGAGAAGGAGCACGATAACTATCGGCTCGCCCTCTCATGGGTCGAGGAGCGTGGCGAGGTTGAAATCGGCATTCGCATCGCAGCGGCCATCTGGCGTTTCTGGATTGTACGTGGCCTGCTGGTAGAGGGTCGGCTACAGCTCGAGCGGCTGCGCGCAATGGGGCGTCCGTCCGGCCATAGCCATGCGTGGATAAAGCTATCAAATGCGCTCGGGACGATGACTCAAGTGATGGGAGATTTTCCGTCCGCCCGAGACATCTTGCAGGAGGTCCTGGACACCTCACTCGAGCACGACGACCGGGCGGGAATCGCCTCCTCCTTAAACAATCTGAGCTGGGTTCTATTCGAGCTCGGCGACATGAAGCCCGCGCGGAGTCTTGCCGAGCAGGTGAGGCAACTCTGCCATGATCTGAGAGACCGCCGAGGCGAGGCGGCGGCATTGACCAACCTGGCCATGATCTCTCAAGATGAATCAAAATTTGCCGAGGCACTCGCCCTCATGCAGGACAATCTGGCCATCCGTAAGGAGATTGGAGAGAAACGCGGTATCGGATACGCGATGGGAATGACCGCGTCCGTCCTGGCAAGCATGGGGAACGATGAGGAGGCCGATCGCCTCATGGACGAGTCGCTGGCATTGGCCGATGAGGTGCGCGACAAGCAGGGTCCGGCTTATATGCTTTCCTTTCGCGGACACGTGTATGTCGAGCGATGCCGGTTTGAAGATGCCGAGGCCGATTTTCAGAAGGCCCTGCCGCTGTGGAAAGAGATGGGCGCGAAGTATGGACTCGGTTACGTTGTCGGTGGTCAGGGTCTCGTCGCGCTGGCCCGCGGCGAGCTTGACCGGGCCAGATCCCTTCTTGTCGAAAGCCTCCAGGTATTCCGTCAAACGCAGCAGAAACGCTACATCGGAATGATGCTCGTGAATCTGGGTCACGTCGAATCAGCCCGAAGAGACTGTCGAGAAGCAATGGCCAGATACGAAGAAGGCCGGCAAGTCCTTGAGGAGATAGGGGATCGGCGCACGCTGGCCGGCTGTCTGATGGGAATCGCGGACGTAGAGAGGGCGGAGGGCAAACTCGAGTCGGGTCGGCGGACCCTCCAGCAGGCGCATGCCCTTCTCGATGAGATCGGCGTTCGGCCTACGCCGTGGCAGATCGCGCGCGGGCTCTCACCGGAGCGTGTACGGGTAGGCTGAATGATGCGACGAACGTTGCGCGCGCACGTCCTCGAGGCGGACGGTCTCTAGAATCTCGCTCGATTGCGGCCAATGCAATTCGACACGACGCCCGCAAAAACGTCGTGCCCGTAATCTTAGTCCTTGACAAGTAATCAAATCGTCATTATTATAAACCATATGGTTTACTATTCAGGCAGGACGCTCGACGACGTCTTCTCGGCATTGTCCGATCCGACTCGGCGATCGATCCTCGAACGACTTACGCAGGGCGAGGCGACCGTCAGTGAGCTTGCCGAGCCCCATGACATGTCGATTCAGGCCGTTTCGAAGCATATTCGCAAACTGGAGGCGGCGGGTCTCGTCCGGCGTCGCCGTGACGGACGCGAGGTGCATTGCCGACTGCAAACGGAGCCGATGCGACGGGCCGTTTCATGGATAGAGGAGCAGCGGCGGTTCTGGGACGTCCGCCTCGACCGATTGGAGACGGTGTTGAAGGATCGCCAGGGCGAGCCGCCCGAATCACGAGGGCGCACGTAGCGCGGGGCAATCATCGTTCAACAAACATGACGAGCAAAGCCGATGGATACCAGCACGATTGAAACTGCAAACTCACTGCGCATCGCGAGGCGCTACTCGGTGCCGCGCAAGCGGGTCTTCGAGGCGCTCACCGAGCCTGCGCTCCTTTCCCAGTGGTTTGCACCGAGTGACGACTTTGAGGCGTACGTAGACCGATTCGAACCCGCCGTCGGTGGATCGTATCGAATCGAGATGCGACACGAGGGCGGAGACATCCATACGTGCATCGGTACGATCCAGGAAATCGAACCACCCGAGCGACTCGTGTATACCTGGAGCTGGGAAGGCGGCGAGATGGGAGAGACGCTCGTTACGTGGGAGCTCCACGAAACCGATGGAGGCACGGAGCTCGTCCTGCTGCACGAGCGTTTCCCGAACGAGGACGCAACGGCGCAGCACACGGAAGGATGGATCGGTTGCGTTGGACGCCTGCAGCACCTCTTTTCGCGGGCGGGGTCTTCCTTGGAACACCTTTTCGACGTCAACACGCGCCTCTTCAGAAACGCACTAGACGGCGTTTCGGACGAGCACTTCGCGGCACATCTGAACGACCGTACGAATTCGATGCAGTGGGTGGCCGGCCATCTCGCGCTAACCCGCGCGGGGATGGCGGCGCTCATCGGCGCGCGTCCGGACGACTCGATGCAGATCTACTGGCAGTCGGTCGAGCCCGGCGCCGAGCGGCCCGGCCGAGAGGCGATCGTCCGGGCCTGGAACGAGGCCACGGAGCGCCTGCGCGAACGACTGGCGGCCGTGACGTGGGCCGACCTCGCCCGAGCAACGCCGTCGCAGTACCCTGGCCCCGAGGAGAATGTTCGAGATGCCCTCGCCTTCCTTGCCGAACACGAGAGCTACCACGTCGGACAGCTCGGATTCCTCCGGAAAGGCCACGGCTATGAGGCCGTGCGGTACGACTGATTCGCTCCGCCGGGGAACGTCGCACGCGTTCGAGAGGCCATGTGTCTCGGGGGACGCATACCGCACTCAGTCGTTCAGCACGACGACCTCGTAGTCGCTCAGCTCGCGTAGAACGAACGTCGTGTAGCCGTCGGCATGCCGCACATTGAGCCGATCACCGGCGCCCGGAACGTTGGCCGCCGCGTACGTTCCCTTCACTGAAAGCTGAATGTCACGCATAGGTACAGGCGTATGAAAATTGGTCCCCGTGTATCCCGAGAGATTCACGAGATGGACCAGGGTCGCGCCGCTCGACCCGTTCATGAGCGTGATTTCGACTAGAGGATGCGCATCCGTCTTGATCTGGCGGCCGTCCGGCAGTAATGCGTCTACGAGGTCCGCAAACAGAGCCCGGTATGTCGGACTGCCCGTGGCGTAATACAGCACGGCCATCTCCCACGGTACGTACGCCAGGCGTCCGGCGCCGTAGTCCCTGAGCAGAAGACCCGGACTCGTCGTCTCGCGTTGATCCACGGCGACGACGTCCGGAGGAGCGTATGTCGCCGGAGGCACCAGCGTCAGCGGTGATTCGGCGGAGAGTTCGAGATACGGCCCCTCCATCGGAATCAGGTCGATCGACTCGAGCGACGGAAACCGGTCCGAATGCCGCACCTTCCAGTAGCTCCCGTCCGTCTCTTCGGCCTCCCACCGTCGAACCGATGCAGGAAGGCCGTCGAGCTCGGGCATGGTCGTGCCCGTGACGAGCACGCGGCCCCCGCCGTCAAGGAAACGCGCATACTCCGCCCCGGCACCGACGGTCGTGATCACCAGGTCGTACTGATCCGGATCTTCGAGAAACGCGCCGTCGTCCCGTACGACGTACGGCACGTGCAGCTCGCTCAGCATCTGCACGATTCCGCGGAATGCAGGGTCTCGATGATATCGCCCTACCACCACTACGCGAGCCGCATTCTGCTGTCCGACGAAGAGTTGTTCGTTCGCCGCGTGCCGTGCGAAGACGCGGCGGGCCGCCTCGAGGCCACGCGGATCCGCCTGATCGAGGGTTCCGAGAACAGTGAATGCCGGCACGGCTCCATGGGCCACGTTCTGGTAGAGACTCGCCGCGGAGAACGCCTCGGGACTGGAGGCGAAGCGGTGGCGAAAGCTCGTGAAGTTGATGGCGAGGTTGACGATCATCTTGTCCGGATGCGTGCTGCGCGCCCGGTCGGTATTAACGCTCGCGAAGTACGGCCACATGGGCGGCGTCGCGGAGCGCGCGTACGCCGTCTCGTCCATGATGACGTCGACTTCGTCTCTCAAGTACGTCATGAACGCCGCCTCGGGGCGAATCCGGTGGATGAGCTCGCCGATCGCCTCCGCCACCTCGCTCGAAGACGTGCGCATGAATTCCCGGTAATCCGGATCGTCATAGTCGTCCGGTATCGGCCTCCCGTACTGCTCTTCGAATCGGGCGACGTTTTCCGGACTCCGGCACGTGCCGAGCTCTTGTCCGGTGTAATAGTTTACCGGCGCATCGCCGAACATGTTGAAGAAGAGGCCGTCAACCGGATACCGCGTCAGTGCTTCCTCGAGTATCCGGAAGGCGTATTCGCGATAATAACCGCCGTTGATGCAGGTGGCGTAGATGCCGTTTTCGTCGACGACGTACGATCCGTCCGCTTTCTTGAAGAACCACTCGGGGTGTGCGTCGAACACCTCCCGCTGGGCCCGGCTGAAGTCGAAGCGGCCGACGACGCGAATCCCGCGTGCGTGCGCTTCTCTGAGCACGTCACCGAAGAAGTCGACGCCCTCAGGCAAATCCGGATTTCGAACGTGATAGGGAAGATCCGTCGGATAGTTCGCGACGATCCCGCCCATGTTGAGCATCAA
>CAZMXY010000256.1:0-4872 GCA_964570345.1 uncultured Rhodothermales bacterium
GCCACGTTTAACCATGTGCCACCGCTTCAGGGTGCCGACCGAAAAGGACTTCAGCGTCTCGGATGGCTGCGGCCGTGAAGGCATCGCCCTCGACATAGCGCTCGCGAAAGTGTTCAGCTGTCATTACGATCGGTGAAAGAAGTATCCCGAACTGTCCACTGAGATGTGGAATTAGAGCCGCCAGACGCTCGCGAAGCAGTTCGACCGCATGTTGACTGTCCACAAGCGCCAGGAGGTCGAGATCGCTGCCGGGAGCGTCGCGACCTCGTGCCGCACTCCCGAATATGGCCAGAGAAGCGACGGACACTCCGTCTGCTATGGCGGCTTCCTTTAAAACAGCGCGCAAGGACGAGGCGCGCGCACGCTCGGAATCAAAAAGGTGCCGCAGCGGCTCCCATAGCACATGGTCGCGATTGGCAGAGAAAAGGTACTGGCCGGTTGCTTCTCTCCGCATGAGAATTCCCATGTTGACGAGATCCTCCAAGGCCCCTCGCGCTGTTTTCTCGGCGACGCGGGCCAACCGCGCGGCGTGGCGACCGGATACGGGCCTCCCGATTGTCATGAACGCCCTCAAGAGGCGCACTTTGGCTCGCGAACTTACAATCTCGTCGAGAGGTTGGTGCAACACGCTCATGCGAACCGACAATATTGAGCTGAAGACCGCGTCGGTATCGCCGCATACGCGTCGAAATGTACGCACTTGCGGGGATTATGACGCAAGCTACGATACGGCTTTTATAAATCCTAGATCTGAAACTTTTGCTTGTCAGACCGCAAATTCGGTTTTACTCACGTAAAGGTCCGTGACACCGAATCGGCGTTTCTCGATGGAATTCATCGTTGCATGCACGTCAGGTGGGCGACTACGGGAAGTGATCGTCGACCTCTCCCCATCCGATCGGGGTCGATCCTGCCATGGCCGGCCCGCCGATCCCCCACGCGCCGAAGCTTACCTCGCTGACGCGGATGCCGGTACGGCCGAAGGGGCGGAGGTTGAGTGGGTCAGACATCAGGCGCGTCGATTCTGTTTGGGCGGCTAATCGGATGCGGCCAGGTTAGTGTGACAACCGAGCGATTACGCGGAACAGCGATACAACCCGCTCACACCCGCGGCCGCCGGCATCTGGAACACGCTGCGGGGAGAGAGTGTTCGGGAAGAAGGAAGATCTTTGTCCATATTATATAAACTGAGCTTTGGCACTCAATATCAAAAATGAGGAAGCGGATAGGCTTGCACGTAAGCTAACGGATCTGACCGGCGAATCTTTGACCGATGCGATCATCAAGGCGCTTCGGGAACGCCTGGAACGAGAGTCGGGAAGGCTGGCCGAGTACGGTCTGCGAGAAGACGTGGAACGTATTCAGCGCCGGATCGCGCAGCTTCCGCGCCTCGATCCGCGTAGTGATGACGAGATCATCGGATATGACGAGAAGGGTCTTCCGGGGAAAGAGCCATGATCGTTGATACGTCGGCAATTGTAGCAATTCTCCAGAATGAATCGGAATCCGACGATTTGGTCGATGCATTGACCGGCTCTCCCGTTCGCCGTATCTCCGCCGCGAACTTACTGGAAGCAGCCATGGTGATGCATGCGCGATTCGGCGACGCCGGCGAGCGTGAGATCGACGTACTTTTGCAGCGACTGCGAATCGAGGTCATTCCCTTCTCCGGCGAGCATGCGGAGATAGGGCGTTCTGCATATCGACGGTATGGAAAAGGGAGGCATCCGGCCGGACTGAACTTCGGTGATTGTTTCGCCTACGCACTCTCAAAGGCCATGGGCGAACCGCTGCTTTTTGTCGGCGAGGATTTTCGGATGACGGACATCGAGTCCGCATAGTGTCGCTTTTCAGGGCTGTCGAACATCGAATCGGCGTTTATTGATGGAATCCTTCATTGCGTGCACGTGAGGTCGGCGACTACGGGGAAGTGATCGGATGTTCGCGCGCGGTGAACGAACACGTCCTGAACGGCGCAATTTCTCGAATGCAGGATGTAGTCGATGCGGCGATCCGGATTATTCACGGGTCCGGTAAAACCGGGTTCACTTCCCTCCCACGAGTCGAGAAAGCGGGCGAATAGCGGCTGGATCTCGGGAGCGTCCGGCCGTGCGTTCAGATCGCCCACCAGCAGGACCGTCTCCTCGTCGCTGCCGATGATCGCCAGCATGTCCTCGACCTGCTGCCGGCGGACCGAGGGATCCTGACGAAAGTCCAGATGCGTATTGAAGATCGTCACCTCGGCGCCATCGATCCGCACGGCTACCTCGGGAAATCCCGGCATCATCCGCGGGACGGGCTCCGCATCCTGCGTGGAGAGTCTGGTGATATGATGATTCTCGGATCGAATTATCGGGCGCTTCGTCAGGACGGCAAGTCCGAAGCGGCGGACCCCGGTCGTATCCTGCACGGTGTAGATCGGCGCGGAGAACGACTCCATGCCGAGGCGGCGGCCCAGGTCCTCCGCCTGATCCACACCCGCGCTCACCTCTTCCCAATTTGACGCCACCTCCTGGAGGGCGATCGCGTCGGCTCGAAGACTGTCGAGCACGGCCGCGATGTCGTCGATTCCCGCGTTCCGCGCGGCCGCGATATTGTAGGTGATGACACGGAACGAGATCTCCTTGGGCGGCCGGTTCTGAGCCGGCGCGGTGCCCTGCGGAAAAGAACCAACTCGCAGTCTGAAGACGACGGCCGTTCTCAATGGCCGCTCGCCCCGCGAGTCAAACCGTTCGTTGTCGGCGGGGTGGTTCACCACTCCCTCCTTCGCCGTCCACATCGTGGTCGACCCGCCGCCGTCGAGATTGATCGCATCGCGGCAGCCGAAGGCAAGTAGCAATTGCGAAAGCTCCTTAAGCGAGAGCCCCGCGGCCTCATCATGGCGGCCGTCGACGGTCGCAAGAACGGCCGTGCTGTCGGAGGTCAGGCAAACGGCCGTCCGCGGATGTCGTCGGGCCGAGTGGTTGATCTCGACATCCGAACGGAAATGCTCATTTTCGATCGTTGCCGTGACCGTCCCGTCGCGGACGAGCGAATGACCTCCGGCCAGTGCATACTCGACCTCCGCCCATTCGTCGTCCCACCGGTCGCCCTCCCGGTCACGAAAATGCCAGCGGCCGTAGGCGTCGATTCCGAATGCGGAGCTGCCGACGAAGCGTAGCTCCTCCGGCTCTTCTCGGAGGAAGGGAAGGACCTCACCGTCGACCTTGACCAGACCCGAATTAGCGGATTCCGCGCCACCGTGCATGAATCCGCCGTTCACCACGGCAACGGCGCCGGTCGCTTCTCCGAACGCGGATGCCCTCATGCTTTCCTGCCCGAGTCGCTGCGCCGCCTCGATCTTTACGTCCACGTTCGACGATCCGAGATCGACGGCCAGGACGCTCACGTACTGGGGGGCTCCGAAGAGATCATCGAAGTGATGAGAGAAGCGCGTCAGACCCGGGGCCAGGGAGTCGACCGCCCAGATGTCGCTGTCGAGCGCCGGACAGCACGATACGGCCGGATGGTCGGACGGCTGCGACGCCGCGACGACGGATGTCAGTACCGGGAGGAGGGCGATGAGGCACAGAACAATCCCGCACCGAAACTTACGGCCCGCCGTACCGGCGTTTGTCATCGTTCCTACTATGCGGACCGAATATTCGAGACGCGTCGATCCCCCAGATGTGTCCTCGGTCTGAACCATGCGAGACTTGATCTCTCGAAGCATTCCCATCGCGTGCCCTGCAGCCGACCGGCGGGCGTTCGGCTCCGCACCGGGCCTGAGTTTAAACAGGTTGATAGAGAGGTTACAACTCGCCATTGTACGTGTCTACATGGACGCGCCTTTGTGCGTGTACACATTAATGTACCCTGCTGTGTCACTCATTCTCGCCGGATTTCAACCGATCTCATGGAAAACTCCCCAAATCGGCTGACTCCTGTCCTCCAGGAGCTTCCGCACGCTCGTCCCGACGGAAATTTCCGGAGGGATCGGCCCGTTTGAAGCGGCGTAACACGATGTTCAATCCTGTGATTCGGTCATGCCGTCTACCGACATGGAAACCCTCTCCGCGTGGAGCCGGGCCCTTCGCGATCCGTCGCTCCGCGATCTGCCCTATAAGATCGAGACGAACGAATACGGGCAGCTCGTCATGAGTCCGCTGAGGCCGCTGCACGGCTATCTCCAGATGCGGGTTGGCGATCTGCTACGCGAGCACGTCGACGAACCGGGTCGACGCGTCGTCGAATTCGCGATTGAGACTTCGAAGGGCGTCAAAGTACCCGACGTCGTCTGGATCTCAGAAGACCGATGGCAGCGGTCTGCAGCCGATGCGGAGGCTTCCACCATCGCTGCGGAAATCTGCGTGGAAGTCCTCTCCACCTCCAATACAAAGGCTGAGATCAACGAAAAACGGCGACTCTACTTCGAGCATGGCGCCCTCGAAGTGTGGACGTGCGACATGGAAGGAAGGCTTCGCTTCTTTGACCCCACCGGCGAGCATTCTGCCTCCGCGCTCGTGCCCACGTTTCCGAAGGCGATCGACGTCTAACGGCGAGGGCGGGCCCGCCCCATCGCGGACGGTCAGAGCCGTCCCGCCTGCTGACTCCGGGCTCACCGGATGGGATGTCCACCATTGCACACCAGCCAATCCGATCCGGAAATCGGCTTGAAACCGGCGGATTGCCAGTACATGGACAGCTTGCGCTGAGCCCTCTTCCTCCGATGCCCCTCCTCTTCCCTCATGCCCATCGGGTACGGGTAGAGCGCCGTCGTGCTGTCTTGCCCGCCGAACGCGTCCATGGTGCGAGAGATCAGCAGCGCCCCGAGCCGCCCTCCGCGATGAGCCTCGGCGATTTCTACCGTGTGGATCGCCAGGAGGTGCGCCG